>JBCKMZ010000061.1:0-9498 GCA_038902975.1 Polaromonas sp. | reverse complement strand
GCAAGGTGTAGTTGCCCAGGTTGGTTGCGCCGGTGGCGTTGTAGTCGCTGTTGCTGAGCGACACTGTCACCGTCTTGCTGCTGCCGGCGTTGGCATTGTCATAGGTGCCGCCGGTCTTGCTGACCGTGGCGGCATCACTACTGACCCAGCCGCTGAGCAGGTAGTTGCCCGATGTCAACGCGGCCACGTTGCTGCCGTCGTAAGTCTTGGTGACGTTGCCGGTCAGGCTGCCGACGATCGCCGTCAGCGCGGCCTGGGTGATATTGGCGCTGGTGGTGGCCTGGTTGGTGATGGCGTAGTTGCCAACGTCCGTGCCGCTATAGCTGCTGGTGAGTGCTACCGTCTTGCCGGTACCGACGTTGTTGGTATCGAACAGGCCGGTGGCGGCAACCGTGAGGCTGTCACCGCTGACCAGTCCGCTGTAGCTGACAGCCGTGGTGCTGACTACCGCCGTGTTGTTGCCGTCATAGATCTTGCTGGCAGCGGTGATGCCCGTAACAGTCAACGCCTTGGTATTGACCGTCAACTCGTTGGTGCTGACCGCATTATCGGCAAACTGGTATCCAAGGCTGCTGGCTAGTCCGCTGGCGTAACTCACATCATGCGTGCCGGCGGTTAACTTGCCGCTGGTCGATGTTGTTCCGCCCACGCTGAAACTGGCTGTGCCGGTAATTCCGGAAGTCACTCCCCCTTCCAGATCGCCATCGATAAGGCCGATGTTGTAGGTATATGCAAAGGTCGGCGCATCAGCGCCATAGGTAATACTTTGAGCGCCCGGAGTGACTGAAATTGACGGTGCGATGGAATACAGGAACCAGTTGCCGGAAGATGCGTAAGTCGGGGTATTGCCGGGCGAATAAGTCTGGTTGTAGCGCTTGTTGTAGCCGGTCATTGCTTCCGTGGAATTGGCCGGATTGGTGGAGTAAACGAAATAACGGCCAGCCGTGCTGATGCCGATGTTGCTGGCATTGTTATTCAGGAAGTTCCGGCCGGCCGCGAGGACGATATTGCCGCTTGCGGAACTGGTAACGGGCTTACTGAACGTCAGGTCGGAAGTACCGCCGTTGGCTTCCAGCGTAATCGCACCTGTGGCAGTTACGCCCTCAGTCGCTCCAACCGTGCCGACCGTCAGGCTTGTGGAATTCTTGAAATTGACTGCTGCTGCGTTCACAACCGCAATGGTGCCTACATTGTTGCCGGTTGCTGTATTCAGCGTGTAGGTGCCGACGCCATTAAGCAACAAACTGGGGGTAACAATGTTGCCACTACCGCTTACGGTAGAAGCGCCGGTGTAGGTTTGCTGCCCTGCGGTCGTCACCGAAGCACCGTTGATGGCAATGGTACTGCCGGTGACATTGAGTGAGGCAAGGGATTTTGTCGAGCCTACGGCGCCGCTGAAGGTCACCGTGCCGGTTCCGGCGTTCACTGTCAGCGGCGACGCGGCTAGGTTGTTTTCACGCACAAAACCCAGCACGCTGTAGGTGCTTACGGTGCTGCTGTAGGTCGTCGTAGGAACCAAATCATTCCACTTCCCAAGAGTGCCAAAGATCTGGCCAACGGATTCGCTGCTGTTACTGTTCCCGTTAGGTTCGCCACTAGCAAAATTATGGTAGAGGCCGGCTACAACCGTACCGCCACTGCCGCTCTGGTTGAAGAATGTCACACCGGCTTCAGGGCCGTCGGGCGTGGACCAGGCAAAAGAAGTCGTCGGGTTGGCGCGATAGGCGCCAATCCATACGCCTCTTTGCTCTGCGGTTCTCACAGCGATGGCGTTCTCCAGCCGGGAGCCAATGTTGACCAGGTAGCTGTCGCCGACTGCCGAGCCACCACCCGTACCATTTATTGCTTCTGTTCGGGCAGCGGTCCAAGAACCAGAGCCAGCACTGCCCGTTTTATCGATGTAGCTGTATTGGTTACCTGAATTCAGTAAACCTTCAAACGTAACATTTCCACTCGTGGTTGTGATCGTCAGGCCACTCGTATTGGCCAGAATCATCTCGCCATTGACCGTGACGGAGCCGCCGTTCGTGGTGAGTGCGCGCGCGCCGCTGCCAGCCACATAGACATCGCCGCCGACCTTGGTGCTGACACCGTTGATAGATAGGGTAGCACCAGTGCCGAAGCTGATATTGCCGCCGTTGGTACTGATGTTGTTGTTGAGCAGAATAATGCCGGCACCATCACGGATGCCATTGTTGTTGTCCGCATCCAGCGTCACATGCAGCCTGCCTGCGCCGCCAGTGTTGCTGATGGCTTGATCGACAATGATTGAGTTGGCCGCTCGCAGGGTCAAGGTGACATCGGCGTCCCCGCTCGCCTTGGTGATAGCGCTACTGACGGTGATGTCACCGATGCTGCTTCCGGTTGTTCCGGTGGTAATCGTCACATTGCTTCCGCCTTGCAGGGCAGTAACAATATCGCTTGCTAGAATAGTGGAGTTAGCGCCTGGGACAAAGGAGTTGGAGAATGCCGTACCACTTGCACTGCTTCCGATGATGACGTTAAAAGGGTCGAGCAACCACAGCCCGGACTTACCTGTCGGCGCTGCGCTGGAAATCGAAATTCCCGCGACATCCAGCCAACCACCGGACGTTTCAATCCGCCCGCCATCGCCGCCATTCGAGCCAGCCTTTGCCAGCAAAGTGCCATAGACACGGGTTTGCGAATCAGGGTTGGTGATGTCCGACCAAGCGACGATGGTGCCGCCGTTACCGTTGTCGGTTGCCGAAGCATTCAGCACTGCCGTTGACGCAATAGTGGTAGAGGTAGCTTGTGCGTGACCGCCGCCACCTTGCCAACCACCGCCAATCAAAATTTCGCCGCCAGCCGTGGCGCCGCTGGCATCCAGTGTGCCGCTTATCACGATGCGGTCGCCGAGCAAGACGATCTCGCCTTTCTCGCCGGTGGCCAGCGTTTGTGCTTCGATCAGGCCGGCATGGTTAATGACGGAACTTGCCAGGGCACCTGCGGCTTTGGCCGTGAGGTACACCAAGCCGCCGTTGGCCTGGATGGCGCCGCCGTTTTCAATCAAGGTGTCAATCGCACCTTGGGTGACTTGCAGCTTGACCGGGCCGCCCAGGTCCAGCGTGACCTGGCTGCCGGCACCGAGCAACACGTTGCCCGCATGGGCGGTAAGCGTGCCGGTGTTGGTGATTTTTGCGGCGATCAGCGCTATGCTTCCGCCCTTGCCATTGCCGCCGGTGGCGCTGATGTTGCCTTGGTTAATGATGGCAGAGCCAGCGACAATGCTGCCCAATGCACTATCAAACTTATAGCTTCCCGCCATGAAGTCGGCAGTAGAAATGGCCAGAGTGGAGGCCACGATGCTGCCCACATTGACCTGCGCAGTGGGGGTGAACAGCACGCCGTTGGGGTTGACCAGAAACACCTGGCCGTTGGCGTTCAAAGCGCCCTGAATGACCGACACATCACTGCCCAGCACCCGGTTGAGCGCCACGGCCGTGCTGGAGGGTTGCACAAAGTTGACGCTGTTGCCCGCACCGATGTTGAAGCTTTGCCAGTCGGCGGCCAGCTTGGCTGTGGTTTGCGTCACCGTCATGACCTTGCCGGCTTGGGCAATGCTGCCGCTACCGGCGACGACCACGCCGCCTGTCGGCAGGTTTTGCAGGCTTTGCGCCAGGGCTAAAGTAGAGGCCATGCCAGCTATGCCAACGGCCAGTGTGGCCCCCGCCGCGCGTGCTGCGCGGCGCACGCTGCGGGCCACTTTGCCCGCGCTGCCTTTGCCTTGGGCTTTACCGGTTTCGGCAACCGCTTGGTAGACGCCTAAAACTGCATTCCAGATGACACGATAGATTTGGTTCATGCTAATTTTCCTAGTGTGGGGTGACACGGCTCCGGCCCTTGAATGGCTGGGCAGATTCAGGCGCTAAGTAAATCGTTTGACGACCGACTGTAACAGTAAAAGTAAAGGGATTGGCAGTGCGTTGCCAGCTAAACCTCAAGCGCCCAGTTCAAAGTGCGCGTCGCCCATCTAGAAACGCGGCAAATCAGGGTGCGATATTTTTCCGCCACGCACCAGCATTTTTCCGTACTCGGCGCAGCGGTTCAGCGTTGGAATCACTTTGCCAGGGTTAAGCAGGCCACGGCTGTCAAACGCGCGTTTAACGCCAAACATCTGCTCGTTTTCTTCAGCAGAGAACTGTACACACATGGAGTTGAGTTTTTCCACGCCCACGCCATGCTCGCCGGTCACGGTGCCGCCCATTGCAACGCTGGTTTCCAAAATATCGGCACCAAAAAGTTCACAGCGACGCAGCTGGTCAGCATCATTTGCATCAAACAGTATCAGCGGGTGCAGATTGCCATCACCGGCGTGGAAAACATTGGCACAACGCAGCTGGTATTTCTTTTCCATCTCGCCAATAGCCAGCAGCATGTCGGCCAGGCGTTTGCGCGGGATGGTCGAGTCCATGCACATGTAGTCGGGACTGATGCGGCCCGATGCCGGGAAAGCATTTTTGCGGCCGCTCCAGAAGCGCAGGCGCTCGGCTTCGTTCTGGCTGACGGCAATCGCGGTGGCCCCATGCAACTGCAATACGGCGCTCATGCGGCCAATTTCTTCCTCGACTTCTTCCGGCGTGCCGTCGCTTTCACACAGCAAAATAGCTGCTGCCTCAAGGTCATATCCTGCGTGAACAAAATCTTCGACAGCAGCGATCATGGCTTTGTCCATCATCTCCAGGCCTGCGGGAATAATGCCGGCGGCAATCACCGCAGCAACCGCATCGCCGACCTTGCACAGGTCATCAAAGCTGGCCATGATGCAGCGCGCCAGTTGCGGCTTGGGTATCAGCTTGACGGTGACTTCGGTGGTCACGGCCAGCATGCCTTCGCTGCCAATGATGATGGCGAGCAGGTCGTAGCCGGGGGCATCCAGCGCGTCGCTGCCAAACTCAACTTCTTCGCCCTCAATCGTGAAGCCTTTGACCTTGAGCACGTTGTGGAACGTGAGCCCGTATTTCAGGCAATGCACGCCGCCCGAGTTTTCGGCCACATTGCCGCCTATGGTGCAAGCGATCTGGCTGGAAGGGTCGGGCGCGTAATACAGGCCATGCGGCGCGGCGGCGTCGGAAATCGCTAGGTTGCGCACACCGCCCTGCACGACGGCGGTGCGGCTAGCCGGGTCCATCTTCAGAATCTGGTTGAATTTGGCGAGCGACAGGGTAACGCCCAATTTGTGCGGCATCGCGCCGCCGCTCAGGCCCGTGCCTGCACCACGTGCCACCACGGGCACATCCAGCGCATGGCAAATTTTAAGAATGGCCTGTACCTCGGCATAGGTTTCAGGCAGTGCCACCACCAGCGGGCGCTCACGATAAGCCGTGAGGCCATCGCACTCGTAGGGCGTGGTGTCTTCGCTATTCCACAGCAAAGCATGTTTGGGCAGTACCGCCTCAAGTGCGCGGACAACCTGCAATTGCCGGTCGGCTCTTTCAAGCCTCTGATGTTCTGGCAGGCGTGTAGCTGAATTCATGGTGGGCACCTCTATAAATTCATTTTTCAGGCAAATTGCTGCGTTGCGCGGTGCTCGCAATCCTCATGTACCTTAAGTACATTCCGGTTGCTCCGCTCCGTGCGCCTTGCACTTTATCCTGAAAATCTGAATTTCTAGAAGTGCCCTGGTCTGTATCCTGTTTGAACAAAGGGCACTTTTTGAACCGCGCCGGTGAACGTTCGAAAACTCCAACGCCACGCTCAACCCAGATACTGGCCAATATCCACCGCATCCATCTGGGCTGGCTGCAAGAAACGCTCGCCGTAGCGCTGGTAGACGCCAGAGGTCAGAAACAGGTCGAACAGATCCGCATCAATGTGATTTTTCTTCTTGAAGGAGGACAGGATCTTGACCGACTCCGACAATGATTTGGCTTTCTTGTACGGACGGTCCGACGCAGTCAGTGCTTCAAAGATGTCGGCGATGGCCATGATGCGCGCCGGAATGGAGAGTTGCTCCCCAGAAAGCTGACGCGGGTAGCCGGTGCCCGTCAATGTCTCATGGTGGGTGCCTGCGTATTCTGGAACGCGTTGGAGATTTTTTGGTAAAGGCAGCTTATCGAGCATGATGATGGTCTGCATGATGTGCTCATTGATCTTGAATCGTTCTTCGGCGCACAAGGTGCCATACGGAATGGAGAGGTTGTACACCTCACCAAAGTTGTACATATTGTCTGGCACCTTTAACTTGAATTCATATTTCGGATCGAATGCCGCGCTCGCAAGACGGGGCAGCACATGCTCAGGTTTGTCGGCCAGCAAAAACTCCTGGGCCGGTAGTGATCGCGCTGGAAACCTCTCGTAGCGGTGCAATTCTTCATTCGACAGACCAAGCCGGTCATCGAAGTGGCGTTGCCAAGTCTGCTGGCTGATATGGCGGACTCGTTCGACGCGCTCTGGTGCCATGAACTCACCGCCAATATTGCACTCGGCCACAAAGGCGTAGTCATCGATCAGTGCTTGCTTACGGGCGGAAAATTTGGCATCCGCCTCGGTGCCGGGCTGGCCTGCCAGAAGCGCCTCCAGGCGCTCGATGTTGGCGTCGCGCAGCAACACTTCGAAGCGCATACGCAACTCATGAATTCGGTTGTAAATCGTCTCCAACTTGGTCGCTTTATCGACTACGTACTCGGGTGTGGTGACTTTGCCGCAATCATGCAGCCAAGCACCGACCCGAAATTCGTGCCACTCCTCTTCGGATTTGAACCCAAAGGCAGCGAATGGCCCATCGGTAATCTTGATCGCCTCTTCGGCCAGCATGAAGGCCAGCGCCGGCACCCGTTCGCAGTGGCCACCCGTGTAGGCGCTCTTGGCGTCAATGGCGCCGGCAACAATTGTTATCAATGAGTCAACCAACGCCTTCTGGGCTGCCAGCAAGGCCTGATTCTCGATCGCCACCGCCGATTGGGAGGCCATGGCCTCGACAAAGCCCAGCAACTCATGCGGAAAAGGAATCACCACACCGGTCTCTTCATCGAGCGCATTCAACAACTGCAACACGCCAATCACTTCCCCTTCGCGTGGCGACAAAGGCACAGTCAACATGGACACGGTTCGAAAGCCGGACTCTTCGCTGAATTTCTTGGTGCCGGAGAGATCAAACCGCGTTTCGGTATACACGTCGTCAATGATGACTGCCTGGTTGTGCGCCGCGACGTGGGTGACAACAAAGCGTTCATTGGGTAAGCCATCCGGGTTGAAGATGGGCAACTCAAACGTCGGTAAGGAGTTCTCCGGTAAGGAGCTCTCATTGGTGCGCATGTCAAACGTCAGCGTATTGCGATCCGTCTTCAGGAAGAGCGTTGCCGCCGCACAATTGGCAATATCTTGGCTACCCATCAGGATGTGCTTCATCAGCACATTGCGATCTTTCGTATGATTGAGCAACCTCCCATTTTCAACCAAGCTGGTGAGTTTTCTCTGCGCTAGCTTGAGGGCGTTTCCGCTTTGGTGTTCGGTCGGTTTCATCGTGATCTCAATCGTCGTGAGCATTGCGACATCATATAGAGATTCGTGCCGAACGGCATGGAGACCACGCCGCTAAACTAACAACGCATTCACCCGTTTCACATAGGCCGCCGGGTCAGCCGGCATACCGCCTTCGGCCAGCAGCGCCTGGTCGAACAGGATGTTGGCCAGGTCGTCGAAGGTACTTGCGTCAGCCGTGCTGGCTAACTTTTTAACCAGCGCGTGCTGGGCGTTGACTTCGAGAATCGGCTTGCTCTCGGGCACGACTTGGCCGGCTTGCTTGAGCATACGGGCGAGCTGGGTTGACATGTCGCCGTCCTGCACCACCAGGCAGGCTGGCGAGTCAACCAGGCGGCTGGTGGCGCGCACATCAAACGCCTTGTCTTTCAGCGCTTCTTTCAGTTTGTCGAGGATCGGCTTGAAAGTCGTTTGCGCTTCTTCGGCGGCCTTTTTTTCATCTTCATCTTGCAGCTTGCCGAGGTTAACCGCGCCCTTGGCGACGGACTGCAGCGGCGTGCCGTCGAAGTCGTGCAGGTAACTCAGCGCCCACTCGTCCACACGGTCGGCCATCAGCAACACTTCAATGCCTTTTTTGCGGAAGATTTCCAGTTGCGGGCTGTTCTTGGCTGCGGCGAGTGTGTCGGCGGTGATGTAGTAAATCGCGTCCTGGCCTTCTTTCATGCGGGCTTTGTAATCGGCAAAACTGACCAAATCACCCGTTCGCACTGAGCTTGTCGAAGTGCTAGGTGCGGCTTCGACAGGCTCAGCCCGAACGGAATGGGTAGATGCAAAACGCAGCAGTTTGGCCAGGCGCACGCGGTTGACGAAATCTTCGCCCAGGCCTTCTTTCAGCACTGCGCCAAACTCGGTCTGGAAGGTGGCGAATTTTTCGACATCGCCTTCATTTTTGCCATTCGCCAGGTCTTCAATCATAGCCAGCACACGGCGGGTGTTGCCTTCACGAATGGCTTTGACGGCGCGGCTTTCCTGCAGCAGCTCACGCGAGACATTCAGCGGCAAATCGTTTGAGTCCAGCACGCCCTTGACAAAGCGCAGGTAGGTCGGCAGCAGCGCCTGCGCATCGTCCATGATGAAGACGCGTTTAACGTAGAGCTTGACGCCCGCCGCCTTGTCGCGGTTGAACATGTCCATCGGTGCTTTGCTGGGGATGAACAGCAACTGCGTGTATTCAGTCGCACCTTCAACGCGGTTGTGCGTGCTGGCAAGTGGGCGCTGGTTGTCGTAGCTGAGCTGTTTGTAAAACTCGTCGTACTGGTCTTGCGTGATGTCTTTTTTGGCGCGCGTCCACAGTGCTGCGGCCTGGTTGACGCTTTCCCATTCACCTGTCAACAGCATGCCGCCAGGCTGCCTGCCACCATCGGGATCGGTGGCAGAGATCAGTTCGCCGTCTTTCCACTCTTGTTTTTCCATCAGGATGGGCAGCGAGATGTGGTCTGAATATTTGTTGATGACAGACTTGAGTTTGTAGGCATTGAGGTAATCCTCGGCCTCTTCTTTCAGATGCAGCGTGATGCTGGTGCCACGCTCTGCGCGTTCTGTCTCGCCCACCTCAAACTCGCCGGTGCCTTCGCTGACCCAGCGCACACCTTGCGCTGTGGGCAGGCCTGCGCGGCGGCTTTCGACGCTGATTTTGTCGGCGACGATAAAGCCTGAATAAAAACCCACGCCGAACTGGCCTATGAGTTGCGCGTCATTTTTCTGCTCGCCCGAGAGCTTGGCCATGAAGTCGCGCGTGCCGCTCTTGGCGATGGTGCCGAGGTTGTCAATCGCTTCCTGCTGCGACAGGCCAATGCCGTTGTCAGTGATCGTCAGTGTCTTGGCGGCTTTGTCGAAGCTGATGCGTACTCTCAAGTCCGGATCACTCTCATACAGCGCCCCATCATTCAGAGCTTCAAAGCGCAGCTTGTCGCAGGCGTCCGATGCATTGGAGATCAGCTCGCGCAAAAAAATCTCGGGATTTGAATACAGCGAGTGCGTGACCAGCTTGAGCAGTTG
>JBCKMZ010000060.1:0-10288 GCA_038902975.1 Polaromonas sp. | reverse complement strand
ATGTCGGCTGCCAGCTTGACGGCGGTTTTAAGCGGCAGTTGCGCCAGCAGCAGTTGCAGCACGCGCAGGCCGTCGTCTTGCGGCAATGCCTTCGCAGCGGGGTGCAGCACCAGTACAAACTCGCCACGCGTGCGTTGCACATTGGCGGCCAGCCAGGCGGGCATGGCATTGGCCGCAACGCTGGCAATCTCTTCAAATTGTTTGGTCAGCTCGCGGCACACGGTGACGAGGCGCTCGCCCAGCGGTGCCAAGGCCTGCGCCAGCGCCTCGATACGGTGTGGTGCCTCCATGATGACAACCGCGCGTGCTTCGGCCTGCAGGCGCACAACAAAGAGGTCGCGCTCACCTGCCTTGCTGGGCAAAAAGCCGACAAAGATAAAACCCGAGTCACCCGAAATACCCGCCGCACTGAGCGCTGTGGTCACACTACTGGCACCGGGCAGCGGCATGATAGCCAGCCCTGCGTTGCGCACGGCGGCAACCAGTCGCGCGCCGGGGTCGCTGACGGCGGGCGTACCGGCATCGCTGATGTAGGCGACACGCTCACCGCGCCTCAAGCGCTCGATGATGCCGACAGCGGCTTCAAGCTCATTGTGTTGATGCACTGCGAGCAGGGTTTTTTCAATACCGTACTGGCGCAGCAAGCCTTGCGAGTGGCGCGTGTCTTCGCAGGCAATCACGCTGGCCAGTTGCAGCACATGCAGCGCGCGCAGGCTGATGTCGGCCAGGTTGCCAATCGGCGTGGCCACGACGTACAGCGCGCCTTCTGGATAATGCTGCATACCGGCAGTAGCTTTTGCCGCGCCAAGTGCCAGCTCGAAGGATACATTCAATGTGGTTTTCCAGAAAACAGGTTGAGAAAGATGGCGTAAAGGACAGTGTGAAAGCAACTCAGCCTAACACCAACACGGCCACAAAAACGGCAACCATGACGACAACTAAAAAACGCGGCGATGCAGCGGAGGCTCTGGCATTAGCGTTTCTGCTCGAAGCCGGGCTCAGGCTGTTAGAGCGCAATTATCGGACACCGGGTCGGGGTGGCGGGGAGATTGACCTCATCATGCGTGACAAAGACGGCACGCTGGTGTTTGTCGAGGTGCGCCAGCGTTCCAGTCAGTCGCATGGTGGAGCGAGTGCCAGCATTGGCACAACCAAACAGCGGCGCATTATTTTTGCCGCCCGCTACTACCTGATGCGACTGGCCAGCCTGCCACCATGCCGTTTTGACGTGGTACTGGTGCAGGGCGGGCCGGATGCCGTTGTCGCTGCGAGTATCGAGTGGCTGCGCTCGGCGTTTGATGCCTAGTACTGCGACCCGCTATCATGGGTGCATGCTTGAACAACGTATCGAACAGCACTTTATCGACAGTGCCGACCTGAAATACCAGGCAGCGCAGATATTATCCAAACCCATCGCCGCGGCCGTCCATGCCATTTTGGCCAGCGTCACCAGTGGCGGCAAGGTACTGGCCTGTGGCAACGGCGGCTCAGCTGCTGATGCACAGCACTTCGCGGCCGAATTTGTAGGCCGCTATGAACGCGAGCGGCCCGAACTGGCGGCGATTGCTCTGACGACTGACAGCTCCATCCTCACGGCGATTGCCAATGACTACGACTTCAATGTCATTTTTTCCAAGCAGGTGCGGGCGCTGGGCGGTGCCGGCGATGTGTTGCTGGCGCTCAGTACCAGCGGCAATTCATCCAACGTGCTGGCCGCCATTGAAGCGGCGCATGAGCGCGAGATGACCGTGGTGGCGCTGACTGGCCGAGGCGGCGGAAAAATCACCCACGCGCTGCGCGAAACCGATGTCCATATCTGCGTGCCGCACGAGCGCACCGCGCGTATCCAGGAAGTGCATCTTCTCGTCCTCCACTGCATTTGCGATGGCGTGGACACTCAGTTACTTGGCGATCAGGAGAACACTTAAATGACAGTCAAAGCAAGGTACAGGCCGACGGCGATTTTTAAACGGCTGCTGCTGACGGTCTGCGCCGCAGCCGCCCTGGGCGGCAGCCTGACGGCCTGCTTTCCCCTGTTGGCCGGCGGTGCGCTGGCCGGCGGTGCGCTGGTCGCCATCGACCGCCGCACCTCGGGCGCGCAGCTTGACGACCAGGGCATCGAGCTGCGCGCGATGAGCCGTCTGCGCGACAACATAGGCAGCCGGGCGCGGGTCAGTGTGACCAGCTACAACCGCCAGGTGCTGCTCACGGGCGAGGTCCTCAACGAACAGGATAAAAAACTGGTGGAGCAGGTGATTTCGCGGGTGGAAAACGTCAGCGGCGTGGTCAACGAACTCGGCATCATCAACAGCCCGTCGCTGGTGCAGCGGTCCTCCGACGTGTTGATCACTGGCCAGGTCAAGGCTTTGCTTGTCGATGCAAAAGACCTGTATGCCAATGCCTTCAAGGTGGTGACCGAGCGCGGCACCGTCTATCTGATGGGGCGTGTGACGCAACGCGAAGCCGACCGGGCCACCCAGATCGTCCGCGGCGCCCGTGGCGTGCAAAAAGTGGTGCGTATTTTTGAGCTGATTAGCGAAGATGAATTGGCACGCCTGCTGCCAACACCTGCCAAATCTACAAAGCCAGCCGCCGCAAACTAATGGGCACTTCTATAAGTTCATTTTTCGTCATTCCCGCGTAGGCGGGAATCCAGTCTAATCAAGCATCTGGATCCCCGCCTTCGCGGGGACGACGGCATTTTTAGAGATGCCCTAAAGCAGTTTTAGATCAGACGTTTAATCAGGCTTGACGTGTCCCAGCGCTGGCCGCCCATGGCCTGTACGTCGGCGTAAAACTGGTCTACCAATGCCGTGACTGGCAGGCGCGCACCGTTGCGTTTGGATTCATCCAGCACCAGCCCCAGGTCCTTGCGCATCCAGTTCACCGAAAATCCAAAGTCAAATTTATCGGCAACCATAGTTTTACCGCGGTTATCCAGTTGCCAGCTTTGTGCAGCGCCCTTGCCAATCACGTCCAGCACCTGGTTCACGTCAAGCCCGGCTTTCTGCCCAAAGGCAAGCGCTTCGCTTAAGGCCTGTACCAACCCGGCAATGCAGATCTGGTTGACCATCTTGGTGAGCTGGCCGGCGCCGCTTTCACCCATCAATGTGAAAGCTTTTGAAAAGGCCATGCCGACCGGACGGGCGGCATCAAAGGCCGCCGCATCGCCACCGCACATCACGGTGAGTGCGCCGTTTTGCGCGCCAGCCTGACCGCCCGATACCGGTGCATCGACAAACTGTAGGCCAGCCTTTTTGGCTGCTGCATAAAGCTCACGCGCTACGCTTGCCGATGCCGTGGTGTGGTCGATAAAAATCGCTCCCGGTTTCATGCCCGCGAACGCTCCATCTGGGCCGAATACCACCGAGCGCAAATCATCGTCATTGCCGACGCAGCAGAACACCATGTCTGCGCCTGTTGCCGCAGCCTTGGGCGTTAAACCATGTGTAGCGCCCTTGAATTCAGCACAGAACGCTATTGATTTGGTAGCGGTACGGTTGTAGACGCTGACCTGATGGCCAGCCAGCGACAAGTGAGCGGCCATCGGATAGCCCATGACACCGAGGCCAAGAAAGACAACTTGATGCGGTGTTGATGACTCGTAGGTTTTGGGGTTGGTACTGGGCATGAGGGAATTGAAAACTGTCAAACAATGGCGAAGTTCTCGGTACCAGTCAACAAATCAACCGACTTGGCACGCTGCGAATTAAGCTTGATCTGTAGCCGCAAATCGTTCACCGAATCGGCATTGCGCAGCGCATCTTCGTAGGTAATCGTGTTGGTTTCAAACGCATCAAACAGCGCCTGGTCAAAAGTTTGCATACCGAGGTTGCGGCTTTTCTTCATGATCTCCTTGATCCCGGAGACATCACCCTTGAAGATCAAATCAGAAATCAGGGGCGTGTTGAGCATCACCTCCACCACGGCCGCGCGGCCTTTGCCGTCCTGCTTGGGTATCAGGCGCTGCGCGACCATGGCCTTGAGGTTGAGCGACAAGTCCATCAACAACTGGCCGCGGCGTTCTTCCGGGAAGAAGTTGATGATCCGGTCCAGCGCCTGGTTGGCGCTATTGGCGTGCAGGGTACACAGGCACAGGTGGCCGGTCTCGGCAAAAGCAATCGCGTGCTCCATGGTTTCACGGTCACGTACCTCGCCCATCAGTATCACGTCGGGTGCCTGGCGCAAGCTGTTTTTAAGTGCGGCCTCCCAGCTGTCGGTGTCGAGGCCGACTTCGCGCTGGGTCACCACGCAGTTTTTGTGCGGATGCACAAACTCCACCGGATCTTCAATCGTGATGATGTGGCCGAAGGAGTTTTCGTTGCGCCAATCGACCATGGCGGCCAGCGTGGTTGATTTCCCAGAGCCGGTGGCACCGACCAGAATGCACAGCCCGCGCTTGGACATCACCACGTCCTTGAGCACCTGCGGAAAGCCCATGCCGTCGATGGTCGGCAACTGCGCAGGAATCACCCGCATCACCATGCCGACCTTGCCTTGCTGAATAAAGGCATTGACACGAAAGCGGCCAACGCCAGGTGGCGAGATGGCGAAGTTACATTCTTTGGTGCGCTCGAACTCCGCAGCCTGCTTATCGTTCATGATGACGCGTGTCAGGGCCAGGGTGTGCCCGGCATTGAGCGGTTGCGGCGACACCTTGGTCACCTTGCCGTCCACCTTCATCGCAGGTGGAAAGTCACTCGTGATAAACAGGTCACTGCCGTTACGGCTGATCATCAGCTTTAATAAATCGTTGATGAATTTACTGGCCTGGTCGCGTTCCATGAAGGCCTCCTTTCAAACGGCCCGTCGCTTTTGACCGGGCTGTTTCTGTAGTTAAAAGATACGGTGATGAAGAGGTAACTTGACTAGCCCGGGAAGTTTTCGGGGATCTTGGCCTTGCCGCGCGCCTCGGCTGCTGAAATCACGTTGCGCTTGACCAGATCTGTCAGGTGTTGATCCAGCGTCTGCATGCCCACGCTGTTGCCGGTCTGGATCGATGAATACATCTGCGCCACCTTGGCCTCACGAATCAGATTTCGGATGGCGTTGGTGCCCAGCATAATCTCGAACGCACCAATGCGTCCTTGCCCGTCCTTGGTCTTGCACATGGTCTGGGAAATCACGGCCTGCAACGACTCCGACAGCATGGCGCGCACCATTTCCTTTTCTTCTGCCGGAAACGCATCGATGATCCGGTCGATGGTTTTGGCCGCACTCGAGGTGTGCAAGGTGCCAAACACCAGGTGCCCGGTCTCGGCTGCAGTCATGGCCAATCGGATGGTTTCGAGGTCGCGCATTTCACCGACCAGAATCGCGTCCGGATCCTCCCGCAGGGCCGACTTCAGCGCGGCCGCAAAGCTCAGGGTGTGTGGCCCGATTTCGCGCTGATTGATCAGGCACTTCTTGGACTCATGCACGAACTCAATGGGATCTTCCAACGTGAGGATGTGACCGTATTCGTTTTCGTTCAAGTAGTCGACCATGGCCGCCAGCGTGGTGGACTTGCCCGAACCGGTGGGGCCGGTGACCAGCACCATGCCGCGTGGCTTCAAGGCCAGTTCGCCAAAAATTTTCGGCGCCTTGATCTGCTCCAGCGTCAGGATTTTGGTGGGAATGGTACGCAGCACTGCACCCGCGCCACGGTTATGGTTGAAGGCATTAACGCGAAAGCGCGCCAGGCCCTCAATCTCGAACGAGAAATCAACCTCGAGAAACTCTTCGTAGTTCTTGCGCTGGGTGTCGTTCATGATGTCGTACACCATGGCATAAACCTGCTTGTGGTCCAGCGGGTCAACGTTGATACGGCGAATGTCGCCGTGTACGCGAATCATGGGCGGCAAACCGGCTGACAAATGCAGGTCGGATGCCTTGTTCTTGACGCTAAAAGCCAGCAGTTGGGTAATGTCCATTCTGGGGAATCCTTAAAAACGAGGCGACGTGGGGTTATTGGGGTCAGACGCCAATTTCATTGCGATGCAGAGCATCGCACCCGGCGGGCGTGCCAAAAGCACGATGAATTTGGACTCTGACCCCAATAACCCCTACAGTCGGATTATGACCATGATAGTGCTTAATCTTCAGCAAGTCCATGATCGCATCACCAGCGCCTGCGTGGCTGCGGGCCGTAATCCAGCAGGCGTGCGTTTGCTGGCAGTGTCCAAGACCTTTCCCTTTGAAGCGGTGATGGACGCGGCAGCAGACGGGCAACGCGCGTTTGGCGAGAACTACATAGCCGAAGGTGTGACCAAGATCGTGGCCATGCGCAACTTGCAGATGCTGCCGCTAGAGTGGCCTCTCGAATGGCACTGCATAGGCCCGGTGCAGAGCAATAAAACCCGACTGGTGGCCGAGCACTTTGACTGGGTGCAGTCGCTTGACCGCCTCAAAATTGCCCAGCGCCTGAGCCAGCAGCGCCCGCCAGAATTGCCACCACTGCAAGTTTGTCTGCAGGTCAACATCGACGCTGGCAGCAACAAATCAGGTGTTGCGCCGCAAGACCTCTTGGCCTTGGCGCTGGAGGTTTCAAAGCTGCCACGCCTGCGCCTGCGCGGACTCATGTCGATACCTGAGCCTGCTATTGATTTTGTAGCTGCCTGCGCGCTACATCAAAAGACCCGAGACCTTTTTGACCAGATCAATGCATTAGGCGAGCTGCCTGAACCCATGGATACCCTATCCATGGGCATGACGGCAGATCTGGAAGCCGCGATTCATGCGGGCAGCACCATGGTGCGGGTGGGAACGGCGATTTTCGGTGCGCGGTAATGGCCCCCAATAACCACGTATCTTGGCCTCTTCCCAAGGGATTGGGGAGTCGCTCATAACGCCAGCCGATGAAATCATGGCCACTGCTGAGAACTGTGCAGCAAGCGCAGGATTTCGATGCGTTTGACACTTTCCAGTCGGTACACAACGATGAACGGGGTGCTACTGATCACCAGCTCGCGCGTGCCGGGCACCCGTCCTGACCGTCCCATCTTTGGATGCTGCAGGAGCATATCCACCTGGCGCTCAATTTCCTCGTCCTGGCTTATAGCGGCCAGCGGGTTGTCCTGAGCGATGTAATCGAGTTGTTCGAAGCGATTGCGACTGGCCTGCGGTCGCCAATCTATGATCAAGCGGTCGCTCCGGCAGCACGCGCAAGCCAAATCGCACGACGCTTGGCACTCTCGGCCTTCACTTCGTCATTGGACACCCAGACAGCGTTCGGGTCGTCGGCCTCTTTCATCGCTTGCTCGACTTCCGCGCGAAACCACTTGTCGTGCGCTGCGGCATCATGGGCGCGCTTGAGCGCAGCCGACGCATCGGGCCGCGTATAGGTTGCAACCGTCGCCGAATCGAAATTGGCAGCATCTACATCAAAGCGGCTGATCCCTATGCCCTTGAGGTAGCCCACCAAAGTTTCCAATTTTTTAAACACCCGCACCTGCCGACTACGGGTGGCAGTCAGAGCACGTTCTGCCATGCCGTCCTTCACGACAACCCCCCATCCACCCGGCTGGCCAATGACGTGCGCGCCGCGTACGGCCTTAGCCTGAACCAGGTGGGTCAACGTGTTGTGGTCAATGGTGGCGAGGTTCACGGTTTAGGTCCTTTTACGACAGGCTAACAACTATTTTAACTTGCTGCGAACTATAAGTCTTTGCAAAACCTACATTGCACAACAAGCACCGTTCCTGGCCGTGCTTCTTCACGGCGTCCCCATCGTCAATAGCCCCATCCTCAAAACCGATACCCCAGATTCACCCACACTCTGGGCTTGGGGTCACTGCTGGTATCGGCTTGCGGCGCACCGCCGATCCCGCGCCAGGCCAACACAGCATCGGCACTCCAGGCATTGCGCTGATAACGCACGCCCACGCCACCACCACTCAAGCTGCGTTCATTATGGGTCGCGCCAGGGGCCGGGTTGGCATTGGTCTTGATCGAGCCACCATCGACAAACACATACGGCGCATAAGTACCCGCGCTGTAGCGAAGCTCTAACTGAGCCAACATACCTTCATCGCCACTGGCCTCACCCGTGGGGTAGGCGCGCACACCGCCGGCACCACCCAGGCTCATCTTTTCGGACGAGTCCAGGTTCTTGCTGGCGCTCTGCAGGTTGATGCGCCCCATCAGGCTAAAACCTGCCGGCAAGGACTGAAGTCGTACCAGGTCCAAGTTGAACTTATTAAAGCTGCCCCGGGTGTTGTTGCTGTCCAATGCTGCTGCATCCAGTTTGAGCTTACCCGGTGTCCAGGCCACGCTGCCGTAAGTGATGCCCCCACCGCCTGCGCTGTCGCGGGTGTCAAACTGCAGGGCAATGGGTACGGACTGGCTGGACTTGCTCTCGCGGGTGCTGGTGCTGTCTTTGTTGTCCTGCAGGTCTTTGGCTTGGTAGGTGCCGCTGAGCGTCAAGTTGGTCTTTTGCGAGCGCACCAGCGGGTAACTTAGCCCTGCGCTGACCACTTTGGCGGTGCCATTGGCTTGCAGGCTGGCAAACTCTTTCGCCAGCACATAGCTGGTGGTGGAGTAGCCCACATTGCCACGCAGACCCGATGCGCCCACAGGCAGGCTGTAGCCCAGCGCGCCCAGCATAAGCTGCTCTTCGCTGAGCAGTGTGTTGATCTTGATCTGATCGCCCAGCATGAAAGGGCTGTTGATGTTGAGGTTGCCGCGAGCGCGGGTTTGGCCGGTGTAGCGGCTGCCCGCATTGTCCAGTCCGACGTCGCCTGTAACGCGCTTATCACGGCTGACTTGCACCACCAGGTCACCGGTGCCGGTTTGCGTTCCGGGACGGATCACTGGCGCGGTTTTAATGCCCGGTAGGTCGTCCAGCAAAAGGGATGCGCGCTCCAGTGCAGCGCTTTCAATCACGGCACCTGGCTTCAAGATGCCCAAAAAGGGTGTTGCCTGACTTGTAAGCGCTGCATCTTCTCCTTCTGCTTGCACCAGGCCGTAGCGTCCCTCGATGATCTCTATGCGCAATACACCTTGTTGCAGGTCTTGCGGTGGCAACACGGCACGCGCAAACGGGAAACCACTGGCGCGGTAGAAGTCACTGATGCGCTCAGCTAGAGCACGCAAGCCCGCCAGGTCAAACGACTTGCCGGCTACATTGCCAAGCGCTGTTTGCAATGCGTTCTGGCTGATGACCGAGTTGCCCGCAAAGCTGACCGTCTGCAGCACCACCATTGCGCCACCGGGCAACACCAAGCCAGACGGTGCCGGGGCTTGAATGTTCAGTGCTTTGCTCTCGCGCGGGGCGGCAATGGGGGGCTGAAGTTGTTGCAGGATTGTCCCGGCACCGGGGGCGATTTGGGCCTGGACCGGGGTGGTGAGAGGGACCACGGCGAAGGCCAGTGCCATGGCAAGCGCATTGCGCTGGGGGCATTGTTGTTTTTTCATGTTCTGATCTTTGAGTAGGGGGAAACGGTCTTAGGGAGGTGGGGGTTCAGACGATCCGCCAAGGTTGATCCCGCCTCTGACGACAAAGACACGCATAAAGCCCGATGTGTCGGTGCCACCGGTGGTGGCCAACGCAGCTAGCGCTGCGCCTCCAGCGGAACCCGTTTCCGTGGGTGTATTCGCCGCAGAATCGGCCACCTGAACAAAGACCAGTCCACCGCTCTGGATGACGTTGGTGGTCGGGCTGGTGGGCTGCGAGATGATGGGGCTCAAACCTGCGCTCTGTGCCGGGCTTGGTATGGTATTGGGAGAGGTCCCAGTGATCGAGCCGGCAGCTACAGCGTTCGTTCCGGTCGAGACTTGTTGCTGAGCTGATCGAACGGCATTGTCCACCAGCAGATTTTTTTCAATGCTCAAAATGCCGTTGGCAGCGGTGACAGCATAGTTGCCGTTGGCCAGGGCGTTGGCGTTGATGCTGTAGCTGCCCACATTTTCACCCACAGTACGATTGAGCGCGCCGGTGAACGTGTCATTTCCGACTAGGCCTCGGTTTGTGCTGTTGGCCTCTGCGGTGAAGGTCAGCGTCGGGTCGGTGGTGCCGTATATCTTGGTCTTGTCGTCCGCCGTCAGCGTGATCGGGCGTTGGCTGATGTTGGCCGTCGTTGTAGCCGCGCTGTTAAAACTGTAGTTGCCTGCATCCGGTCCAGTGACGCTGATGCCGGTCACATTCACCGTCTTGGCCGTGCCGACGTTCTTGTCGGCGAAGTTGGCGGCGCTGTTGGCTAGGGTCAACACGTCGCCGCTCACACGGTTGTCGGCCAGGCTCACGACATCGGTGGTGTTGCCGTCATACACCTTGTTGCTGCCGGTGGCAGTCACGCTCAGGGCTCTGGCG
>JBCKMZ010000059.1:0-10541 GCA_038902975.1 Polaromonas sp. | reverse complement strand
CGGCGCTGCTGGCCGCCGCACGCCTACCCGACCCCGAGCCGGTGGCCACTGTCACCTACAAAAGCGGCGGTCGACTGCTGATTGTGGGCGCGCTTGACCAGGCAGAGCAGGTGGCTGCTCTGGTGGCAGACGTGCTGGATGTGACGATTTTTTCGCAGGGTGTGTCGCCCGGCGCTGCATCGGCTCCGCCTGATCAAGAGCGAAAATACCCGGTCATCAGCGGCAGCGCGCCGCAACTCAAAGGCTGGCTGGGAGCGTTTGAGCTGGGGTGGGAGCGCGACAACCCGATTGACTTCAACCGGGCTGCGCAAACCCTTAACCAGCGTTTCGATCTGGTGCTTGATCTGGGGTCCAAACCCTTGGTGGCATTGCATGCGCCGCCGCAGGGTTATTTTTCATGGGGTGCGGCAGGCACTGCTTTGGGCCTGGCTGCGCCGGGTTTCTTGGCCACGGTAGTCAAGCTGCGCGACATGGTCGGTGAGTTTGAAAAGCCCAAGTTTTTTACCTACAAACAAAATATCTGTGCGCACAGCCGCAACGAAACCGTCGGTTGCAATGCCTGCATAGAGATCTGCTCGGCGCAAGCTATTAGCAGCGACAAACACCTCAAGCAAATCAAGGTCAACCCCAACCTTTGCGTAGGCTGCGGCGCCTGCACCACGGTCTGCCCGACGGGTGCGCTGACTTACGCTTATCCCCGTGCCAGCGAGCAAGGTGTGCGACTTAAGACCATCCTTTCAACTTACGTTAAAGCTGGCGGCGTGCACCCGGTGCTGCTGTTTCACAGCCAGGGCCGCGGCCAGCAGGCTGTGCAAGCCCTGGGCCGCGCCGCTCAGTTGCAAAAAACCGTGCGCGGTGTGCCTGCCAATGTTATTCCTCAAGCCCTGTGGCACACCGCCAGTCTGCAAGCCCTTGGCCGAGCCCGACCCACGCTGCCTTCAAGCGCAGCACGCTTCGCGATAGTGCAGGAAAAGCGCAGCACGCTTGATCTCGCGCTAGACCATTTGATAACCCACGCACCTGCCGCCTTGCCCGAAGCGATTGAACTGCCCAAACAGGGTTCGGCGTTTGGAACTCTGCTCATCAACAAAGACACCTGCACGCTGTGCCTGAGCTGCGTCAGTGCCTGCCCGGTCAACGCCCTGCAGGACAACGCCGAGCTTCCCCAGCTCAAATTTGTCGAGAAAAATTGTGTGCAATGCGGCCTGTGCGCCACGACCTGTCCGGAAGATGCCATTACCCTGCAACCGCGCCTGCTGCTGATGCCGCAACGCAAGGAGGCACGCGTGCTGAACCAGATGCAGCCTTATGCTTGTATCCGCTGCGGCAAGCCTTTTAGTACCCTCAAAGCCGTTGAGGTCATACTGGGCAAGCTGGCCGGGCATGCCATGTTCCAGGGTGCGGCGCTCGAGCGCCTGAAAATGTGCGGGGACTGCCGTGTCATCGACATCTGTTAATCGCTTATTGCTCAGGCCTATTGAAGTATTACTTTTCCGTTCGGGCTCAGCCTGTCGAAGCCTTTCTCGCATCGGGAAACCCTTCGACAAGCTCAGGGCGAACGGATTTGGTAGTTCACACTTCACAGAACCGGATCAATAGTGAAGCTTTCTGCGTTAAGGTAATGCCATGATTCCTCTTTTTCTCAAACTCGGCTGGCGCACACTCCTGCGCGACTTACGCGCCGGGGAATTGCGCCTGCTGATCGTCGCCGTCACGCTGGCTGTGGCGGCACTCACCGCCGTTGGTTTTTTTGCCGATCGGCTGAAAGGCGGTTTGCAACGCGATGCACTGCAACTGCTGGGTGGCGATGCGGTGGTACGCAGCGATGGCATCACGCCTGCCGTCTTTATCGCCAAAGCGCAGGCGCTGGGGCTTGCCGCGATTTCAACTGTGAGCTTCCCGACCATGGGCCGCGCAACGGATGCTGACGGCGCTGCCAGCAAGCTGGTTGCCTTCAAAGCCGTACCTAGTGGCTACCCCTTGCGCGGCTCGATGAAGGTTGCCACCAGCATGGAGGGTAGCGAGAGTGTTGGCCAGGACACGCGCGACATCCCGGCACCCGGCACGGCCTGGGTCGATGCATCGCTGCTGGATGCGCTCGGCCTCAATCTTGGTCAAACGCTGCTGCTGGGCGATGTCAGCTTCAAACTGACCCGCATCATCGTGCAAGAGCCAGACCGCGGCGCGGGCTTTATCAGTTTTTCGCCGCGCGTCATGGTTAACGCTGCAGACGTTAAAGCCACCGGCCTGATACAGCCCGCCAGCCGCACCAATTACCGCTTTGCAATTGCCGGTGAGGCCAGTGCGGTGAGCGACTACGTCAAGTGGGCCGAGGCTGAGATCAAAAAACCGTTTGAGCAATCCGGCGTGCGCGGTGTGCGGCTTGAGTCACTTGAATCAGGCAGCCCAGAAATGAAACAGACGCTGGATCGCGCCGAAAAATTCCTCAACCTGGTGGCCTTGCTGGCCGCTCTGCTCAGCGCAGTGGCCGTGGCCATCGTCGCGCGCAGTTTCGCCGCCAAACACCTGGACGACTGCGCCATGCTGCGCGTGCTGGGCCAGCCGCAGCGCACGATTGCGCTGGCCTACACCTTCGAGTTTGTGCTGGCCGGCATGCTGGCCAGTGTGCTCGGCGTGCTGATCGGGTTTGCCGTCCACTACGGCTTTGTGCTGCTGCTGGCCGGGCTGGTTGAAACGGCCTTGCCCGCTGCCACTATCTGGCCGGTCGTGTTTGGCATGGGCATGGGTTTGACGCTGCTGCTGGCCTTTGGTTTGCCGCCGGTTTTGCAACTCGCCTCGGTGCCGCCGCTGCGTGTGATTCGCCGCGATGTGGGTAATTTGAAACCAGCATCGATTGCCGTGCTGGGTGTCGGCGTGCTTGGGTTTGCAGCGCTGCTGGTAGCTGCCAGCAGCGACCTCAAATTAGGTTTGATTGCAGTCGGCGGATTTGCCGCTGCCGTGCTGCTGTTTGCCGCCAGCAGCTATGCCGCCGTCAAGCTGCTGCGTGCCAGCGTCAATGAAGCCACTGCGCCGCGCTGGCTGATGCTGGCCACGCGGCAGTTGTCGGCCCGCCCTGTGTATGCGGTGGTGCAGACCAGCGCACTGGCCGTTGGCCTGCTGGCGCTGATGCTGCTGGTGCTGCTGCGCACCGACCTCATCAGCAGCTGGCGCCAGGCTACGCCGCCTGATGCGCCGAATCGTTTTGTCATCAACGTGCAGCCCGAGCAGGCCGAGGCTTTCCAGAAAGCGTTGCGTGACGGTGGCGTGAAAAAGTTCGACTGGTACCCCATGATTCGTGGCCGGTTGATTGCCGTCAATGGGCGGGCCGTGACGCCTGACAGCTATGCAGACGACCGCGCCAAGCGCCTGGTAGACCGCGAGTTCAACCTGTCCAACAACCTGGAGATGCCGAGTCATAACCAGGTCGTTGCAGGCCGCTGGAGCCCGGGTGAAAAGGATGCGCTCAGTGTTGAAGTGGGACTGGCTAAAACGCTGGGCTTAAAGCTTGGTGACTGGCTAAAGTTTGACATGGGCGGGCAGACCCATGAAGCCAAAGTTACCAGCCTGCGCAAGGTCGATTGGGGTTCGATGCGCGTCAACTTTTTTGTCATGTACCCGGTGGCGCAACTGCAAGACGTGCCGGTGTCGTACATCAGCGCCTTCAAGGCACCCGATCAGCTTGCTCCCGTCGCAGGGCAGCCTAAGCCGCAAAGCTTAGACAACACCCTAGTCCGCGCCTTCCCCAACATCACCAACGTCGACATGAGCAGCACACTGGCGCAAGTGCAGCGCGTACTCGACCAGGTGATACGTGCGGTGGAGTTTTTATTCGGCTTCACACTCGCCGCCGGACTGGTGGTGTTGTTTGCGGCGATCACGGCCACACGTGAAGAGCGCGCACGTGAGTTCGCCATCATGCGTGCAGTGGGGGCGAGAAGCTCACTGCTGCGCCAGGTGCAGCGTGCCGAGCTGGCCGGCGTTGGCTTGCTGGCGGGCTTTCTGGCATCACTCGTCGCGTTGACGGTTGGCTGGGGCTTGGCGCGCTATGTGTTTGATTTCAACTGGACCGGCTCATGGACGGTGCCACTGTTTGGCAGCCTTGCCGGGGCTTTGCTGGCCCTTGCAGCGGGCTGGTGGGGCTTGCGGTCGGTGCTCAATACGCCTGTGGTCGAAACCCTGCGCAAGGCAAGCGCGTGACAGGGCCTTGGGCGACAATGCCGTGATGAACCTGACCCCCCTGATTGAACTCAGCCGTGGCGGCACGCTGGAGTGCCTGCACTTGGGTGCCGTGGCCGTCGTCAACCGCCAGGGCCGCTTGCTGGCGCAGGCCGGCGATCCGCACTGGCTGACCTTTTCGCGCTCCACCCTCAAGGCCTTGCAGGCGCTGCCCTTCATGCAGGCCAATGGGCCGAGTCAGTTCGGCTTTTCGCAGGAGCAGCTGGCCTTGCTGTGTGCCAGCCACAACGGCGAAGAGCGCCATGTCGCGGTGGTCCAGGGCATGCTGAGCCAGGCCGACCTGACCTACAAGGCGCTGCGCTGTGGCTGCCACGTGCCGGGGCTGTTCGCCGTGCTAGAGACGGCGCCGCCGCCTGGTCTGGTGTTTGACGAGCGCCACAACAACTGCAGCGGCAAGCACGCCGGTTTTCTGGCCTATTGCGTGCAGCACGGTTTGAGCCTTGACGACTACACCGAGCCGGCCCACCCGCTGCAGCAGGCGATTCGGCGCGACGTGGCGCGCGCGGTCGGTATGGACGCCAATGATTTGAAGATGGGCATCGACGGCTGCTCGGCCCCCAACTACGCGCTGCCGCTTTCCAAGCTGGCCTATGGCTATGCCCGGCTGGCCAGCGGGCTCCAGGATGCGGAGTTTGGTGCCAGCTTTGCGCTGTTGGGCGAGGCCATGAGCACGCACCCCGAGCTGGTGTCAGGCCAAGGCCGCAACGATCTGGCCTTTATGCAGGCCGGTCGCGGTGACTGGGTGAGCAAGGTCGGTGCCGACGGTGTGCAGGTGCTGGGCAGCAAGAGCCGCGGTGAGGCCCTTGCCATCAAGATCATCGATGGCAACAAGCCGGCCCTGTTCGCCGCCAGTGTCGAAGTGCTGGAGCAGCTCGGCTGGCTCGATCAGGCCCAGCGCGAGGCGCTGACGCCGTGGCGCGCGCAGGCGATCGTCAACGCCCGCGGTCTGCGCGTCGGCGAGCGTTTGCCGGTTTTCAAACTGCAGACGCCCTGAGCCGTCAGCGCGAGGCCACAGGCCGCGGCGTTAGTCAGATATCAAAACGCACCCCTTGCGCCAAGGGCAGGGCGTTGGAGTAGTTGACAGTGTTGGTGGCGCGGCGCATGTAGGCCTTCCAGGCATCCGAACCGGATTCGCGGCCACCGCCGGTTTCCTTCTCGCCGCCGAATGCGCCGCCGATTTCCGCGCCCGAGGTGCCGATGTTGACGTTGGCGATGCCGCAGTCCGCGCCGGCCGCCGACATGAAGGTTTCCGCCTCACGCAGATCGGTCGTAAAAATGGCCGCCGACAGACCCTGCGGCACATCGTTGTTCAGGGCAATTGCTTGCGCCAGCGTCTGGTACTTGAGCACGTAGAGTATGGGCGCAAAGGTTTCGTGGCGCACCACCTCGGTTTGCGCCGGCATCTCCACCAGCGCTGCGCTCACGTACCAGGCGTTCGGGTAGCGCTGCTGCAGGGCGCGCTCGCCGCCGCTCACCTGCCCGCCCTGCTGGCGCGCCTGCACCAGCGCGGCCTGCATCGCATCGAAGGCGGGCTGGTCGATCAGCGGGCCGAGCAGGGTAGAGGCCTCCTGCGGAGCGCCGATCTTGAAGCTGGCATAGGCTTTTTTCAGCCGGCCAAGCAGCTCGTCGTACACCGCTTCGTGCACGATCAGGCGCCGTGCCGATGTGCAGCGCTGACCGGCCGTGCCCGCGGCTGAAAACGCCACCGCCCGCACCGCCAGCTCCAGATCGGCCGAGGGGGCGACGATGATGGCGTTGTTGCCACCGAGCTCCAGCAGGCAGCGGCCAAAGCGCGCGGCCACGCGCTGCCCCACAGTGCGCCCCATGCGGGTGCTGCCGGTAGCCGAGACCAGCGCCACGCGCGGCGCATCCACCAGGGCCTGGCCGACGTCGGCCCGGCCCAGCACGAGTTGCGACAAATCGCGCGTCAACTCCGGCTGACCAAAGCGCTCGCAGGCGCGCTCGAACAGCGCCTGCACGGCCAGGGCGCATAGGGGTGCTTTCTCGGACGGCTTCCACAGCACCGCGTCGCCGCAGACCAGCGCCAGCGCGGCATTCCAGGCCCAGACCGCCACCGGAAAGTTGAAGGCGGTGATGACCCCGACCACGCCTAGCGGTTGCCAGGTTTCCATCATGCGGTGACCGGGGCGTTCGCTGGCGATGGTCAGGCCATAGAGCTGGCGCGACAGGCCCACGGCAAAGTCGCAGATGTCTATCATCTCCTGTACCTCGCCCAATCCCTCGGAGCTGACTTTGCCCACCTCCAGCGTCACCAGTTCACCCAGCGCCTGCTTGTGGGCGCGCAACTCGTCGCCCAGCAGACGCACCAGTTCGCCGCGCTGCGGCGCTGGCACCACGCGCCAGCGCAGGTAAGCCGCATGAGCCCGCTCCACGCTCGCCGCCACCTTGGCCAGCGGCGTGGCGTGCAGCTCGGCGAGGACGGCACCGTCAACTGGAGAGTGGGTCGGCAGGGTGCCACCCCGACAGGCTTGCGGGCTCACACCCAGGGATTGCAACACGGTGTCAAGGGACATACAAACTCCGAAAAGGTCGGGTAAAGGCATGGTCGGGAAAAGGCTGGCCCGGCTTGAGCGGGCAGGGTGTGATTATCAGCCGATGGACTCGACCTGGCGCGACTGCTGGTAGGCGCTGCCGAAGCGATTCGCCAGGAAATCTGGCAATTTCACCTGCTCCTGGCGAATGAAGCCGGCCTGTGGCAGTTTTCCTTCGCGAAACAAGTCCACCGCGGCACAAATGCCGGCTGCCGTGGTGATCTGGATCGCGCTCAAAGGCGCCTGCTCATTGCGGTCGGCAAAGATCTTGCGGGCAAAGACCTCTTGCACGAACTTGCCGTCGCGCTCGCCGCTGACTGTTACGAACACCAGCACCACGTCTTGCATGGTCAGCGGAATGGAGCGGCGCAGGATGTCCTTGAGCAGTTCCTGGTCCGCCTTCAGGCCCAGCTCTTGCAGTAGCATCTTCATGATGTCGCAGTGGCCGGGGTAGCGCACCGTCTTGTAGTCCAGCGTCTGCACCCGGCCCTGCAGGGTTTCGCACAGCGTGCCCAGGCCGCCCGAGGTGTTGAAGGCCTCGTACTCGGTGCCATCGAGCGAGAAATGCTCCAGTCCCTCGAGCGGCAGCACTTCGATGATCTCACCGTCGCGAATGGCCTCGCACGGGTGGCAGTATTCGTTGATCAGGCCGTCCACGCTCCAGGTCAGGTTGTACTTGAGCGAGTTGGTGGGAAAGGCCGGCAGGGCACCAACGCGCATCTTGACCTCGCGCAGCGTGCTGAACTTCTGGCTCAGGTGATGCGCGACGATGCCGATGAAGCCCGGTGCCAGACCGCACTGCGGCATGAAGGCGGTGGCAGCGCCATCGGCGAGCCGCCGGATCTCGCGCGTGGCGCTCACGTCTTCGGTCAGGTCGAAATAGTGGCAAGCGCTGGCCAGCGCCTCGGTGGCGACCCGGGTGGCGAGCTGGTAGGGCAAGGCGTTGATCACCGCCTCCTGGCCGGCCAGGCAGGCGCGCAGCGCGCTGGCGTCCGAAGTGTCGAGCACCGCGGTTTGCAGCGGCAGGTGGCGCACGGCCTGGAGCGCGTCGGCGCTGCGGTCCAGCACCGTGAGCTGGTAGTCGCCACAGCCGGACAAGAGACTGGCAATGGTGTGGCCGATGTGGCCGGCACCCATGAGAACAACACGCATTGAATGACTCCTGCTTGATTGGATTGATGCAGCAAGTCTAGTACTGCGACTCGAAAAGAATTGAAGAATTGGGGTCAGACTCCAATTAGATCGAGTTGCTACAAATTTAATAGCTGCTCACGCCCGTAGCAAAACAGCTCAAACCTCGCGGCGCAATGCTGGGAACAAAATCACATCGCGAATGCTGGGGCTGTCGGTCAGTAGCATCATCAATCGGTCTATGCCTATGCCGCAGCCGCCGGTGGGTGGCATGCCGTATTCGAGGGCGCGAATGAAGTCGTGGTCGTAGAACATGGCTTCATCGTCGCCGCTGTCTTTGGCCTCGACTTGCGCATTGAAGCGGGCGGCTTGCTCTTCGGCATCGTTCAGCTCACTAAAGCCGTTGCCGAATTCGCGGCCTGTGATGTAAAGCTCAAAGCGCTCGGTGACTTCGGGGCGCTGGTCGTTGGCGCGGGCTAGAGGCGAAATTTCTGTCGGGTGTTCCATGATGAAGGTCGGCTGCCAGAGTTTTTCTTCAACCAGTTCTTCAAAGTAGAGCACCTGCAGACTGGCGAGCGAACGGGTTGATAGGCGGTTTTTTTCTTCGTTCATGCCAAGCTTGCGCAGGGCGTTGATGAGCCAGGCTGAGTCATCGACTTTGTCACCCGCTTCGGTGTGTTTGATGATGGCTTGACGAATCGTCAGGCGTTCAAACGGCTTGGCCAGGTCAACGTCTTTGCCGCCGTATTGCAATTGCAGCTTACCGACAACTTTTTGCGCCACGTCGCGAATCAGCGACTCGGTGTAGGCCATCAAATCCAAGTAGTTCCACCACGCGGCGTAGAACTCCAGCATGGTGAACTCGGGGTTGTGCCGCACGCTGATGCCTTCGTTGCGGTAGCTGCGGTTGATTTCAAACACGCGCTCGAACCCGCCGACGATCAGGCGCTTCAAATACAGCTCGGGCGCGATGCGCAAAAACATTTCCTGATCGAGCGCGTTGTGGTGTGTCTTGAAGGGCTTGGCGATGGCACCACCGGGTATCGGGTGCAGCATCGGCGTTTCGACTTCGAGAAAATCATGGCTCACCATGAACTCGCGAATACTGGTCACGGCCTTGCTGCGCGACATGAAGCGCTTGCGCACCGACTGGTCCATGATGAGGTCAACATAGCGCTGGCGGTATTTGACCTCTTGGTCGGCCATGCCGTGAAACTTGTCGGGCAGGGGGCGAAGGCTTTTGGTGACCAGGCGAATGCCGGTGACGTGAATCGACAGCTCGCCGGTTTTGGTTTTGAAGAGCGTGCCGGTGCTTGAAACAATGTCACCCAAGTCCCAGTGCTTGAAGGCGCTGTGAACGTCTTCGCCTACGCCTTCGTTGTTGATATAGAGCTGTATGCGGCCACCCGACGGGCCAAAAGACGAGTCTTGCAGCGTTGCAAAACTGGCCTTGCCCATCACGCGCTTGAGCATCATGCGGCCAGCGACGTGGACTGCGACGCTGAGCGCTTCAAGCTCTTCTTTGGTTAAGTGGTCGTACTGCGCAAACAGCGCTTCGGCTTTGTGCTGTGGCTTGATGTCGTTGGGGAAGGCGATACCGGCTTTGCGCAAGTGGCTAAGCTTTTCACGCCGCTCGATGATGAGCTGGTTTTCGTCTTGCGGGGCGGGAGTAGCGGAGGTAGTTGCTGGCGCGTTGGTGGTCATGAATTTGGTTTGGCTGTTGGATTGAGGGCAATTAGTCACTCTATTTTAGTTTTACGAGCCAAATGCACAACTTATTCCAGAGCGAGCTCTAAGGTTAGGTCCAACCGCTGAAGTCAGAGCGCGATACCCGTCCGCTCCAGGATGTCGCTGACCAGCTCCAGCCGTATCAGCGGGTTCTCCAGCTCCATCAGGCGTTGCTTGAGCTCTACGGGCAAGGGCAATAGTTCGCACCAGCGGTTGGCGACCCAGCCGCAATCATCGAGCCGCAAGGGCTCCATCACTGGCATTTGATCGTCCGGAAGGTTGCGCTGCTGCAAGTTGTGGACAAGCTTGCCAAGCGCATTCGCAGTAGCCTGGAGGTCTTCAGGAATCGGCACCAGCATGTCTTCATCAAGGCAGCTCACGTCTGCTATCCATAGTCCGTATTTGAGCTTTTCACGGTTGGCGATTTTGAAGCGCTGGGCACCTTCACAGCGAATCAGCATCAAGCCCGGCTGGGGTGTCGAAAATGCAGTAATCGTGGCCAAGGTACCGACTGCGTTAAATTCTTCCAGCGCAAAGCCATCGCCGCTCGGCTTACCGGGCTCTACCCTGCGCACCTCGGAGCCCTGCGTGAGCGATACAACGCCAAACGGTGCGCCATTTTTATGGCACTTGCCAATCATGTCCAGGTAGCGGACCTCAAAAATCCGCAAGGGCAGCAAGCCACCGGGGTACAGGACGGTGCTGAGCGGAAAGAGCGGGAGGCAGGACAGGGTGAGCGCATTAGACATCGAAACATGCCTCAAATAAACATGACTGAATCATCCCACGATACGCTTGCCCTGTGCCTAGTGCAACACTGCACTAAACTGTGTTTTTGGTTTGTACCAGCACGATGGGCCGGTTTGTGATAACTTCCATCTCCCGGGCACTTCT
>JBCKMZ010000058.1:0-10686 GCA_038902975.1 Polaromonas sp. | reverse complement strand
GCCCTCGTGACGCATCAGGCGCACCAACACCATCAGGCGGTTGCCGCTGATTTCGGGAATCAGCCCCATAGCAGGATCGATGCGCAGGCGCAGCAACTGGTAGGCTCGGCCTTGCGGCAGGTTTTGCTGGTACTGCCCGCCTGAGGCGATGACTTTTTGCGCTGCGCCAGAGTCGCGCCGCAACTGCAGCAAAAGACGAATCGACTCGGCCAGGGGCACCAGGGTGGTGGTCCAGCGTTGCAGGTCGCTTTGGCGCGCCTGCGGGCTCAGGTGCTGCCACGCAAAGTAGGCCGGCAAATCAAATTCACAGGTGCCGCCAGGTATACCCATGCGGCTGCGAATACTCATCAGCCAGTCGTTTTCAGTCAGCCTCTGGCCGGCTTTACCAGACAGGCTGTTAAGCGCTGCAAAGCACGCTTCAAGCTGGCTGGTGACAGCGTCCAGCACAGCCTCGGCAATCGCGGGATTGCCACGATAACCGCTGAGAATGTGCTTTTGCTTTTCAAGATCCTTGAGCACATCCGTCTTCAGGTCGGCCCGGGCCGCGACATCCATGACTTCAAAAATCGTGGTGATGGCGTAGTGGTGGTCTATGGCGTGTTCGCGTGCCACCAGTTCACTCAGGCGGCGAAACAGCTGCTCAAGCCGCAGATAGGTGCGTATTCGTTCGTTGAAGGGGTACTCGTAAAGGATCACAGGACTGGCTTTATCGGGTGGTTAATGTGGCATGGGCTGGGCCCGCGAATCATAGCCCGAAGCGTTGCGCTGCCTGCGTGACAACAAGGCGTAGCGCCTGCAACGACAGGCCCTCGTTGTAAATGCAGGCATCGGCTGCGGCGCACCTAGCAGCGCGGCTGGCCTGCCCGGCAATGACTTTTTGCACCGCCTGTGGTGTCCAGCCAGCATGGCGGGCTAGCACACGCGCCAGCTGGGTTTCTTCTGTGCAATCGACTACCAGCACGCTGTCAAGCTGATGCCGCCAGCGACCCGACTCCACCAGCAGGGGAATGTCAAACACGATGCAGCGGCTGCCAGAGCGTTCGGCCAGCGCCGACTGGCGCGCTGTCTCGGCACTTACCAGTGGGTGAATAATCGCCTCCAGACGCAACCGCGCAGCAGGGTCGTCAAACACCAGGGCACGCATGGCATCGCGATCCATCGCGCCGTCTGCCGTGATGGCCTGCGCGCCAAACTGCGCGACTATGGCGGCCATCGCTGCGCCGCCGGGCGCGGTAACCTGACGTGAAATCGCATCCGCATCAATCACCACGGCACCGCAATCAGCCAGCATACCGGCAACCGTGCTTTTGCCGCTGCCTATGCCGCCAGTCAGGCCAATGCGCTGCACACGCGGGGTTGTCGTGATGGGCACGGCCTGCATGGTTCCTACAAACCCGTCAAACCCACCAAACCCACGAAATGGAGTATGGACTGTGGCCCAAAAATCATGGCGGTAAAACCGGCCCCGGCCAGAAACGGCCCGAAAGGCACATAGCCGCCCTCACGCAGGCCGCTTGAAAACTTCATCGCAATGCCAATGACAGCACCCATCACCGAGGCCATCAAAATAATCGGCACCAGCGCTGTCCAGCCAAACCACGCGCCCAGTGCGGCAAACAGTTTGAAGTCGCCGTAGCCCATGCCCTCTTTGCCGGTTACAAGCTTGAAGGCCCAATAGACCAGCCACAGCGACAGGTAGCCCGCAACAGCACCCCACAAGGCGCCCTCCAATCTAACAGCCGGATTGAACTGTAACGCAGCGACTATCAGCCCGGCCCACAGCAGCGGCAAGGTGATGTCGTCTGGCAACAGCGTGGTGTCCCAGTCAATCAGCGCGAGCGCCAGCAAGGCGGCTGCAAATCCGCTCCAAGCCAGCCCGGTGGTGGTCAAACCCCAGCGCCAGGCGCAAAAAAAGAACAAGGCACCGGTCACGGCTTCGACCAGCGGATAGCGCCATCCGAATTTTGTGCCGCAAACAGAGCATTTTCCCCTCAGGAAAAAGTAACTCAGGATGGGAATGTTTTCATACCAGGCAATCACATGGCCGCAATTTGAGCAGCGGGAGCGGGGAAGCAGTAAATTGAATTTTTCACCGCTCTCCGGCTCCTTGCCTGCAAGTTCGGCACATTCGGCCGCCCACTGCCGCTCCATCATTTTCGGTAAGCGGTAAATCACCACATTCAGAAAACTGCCGACAAGCAGCCCCAGAATGCCGGCCAGCGCAGCGTGAAATTCGGCAGGCAAACCGAGCGCGAGCCCGGACATCAGACCACTGCACCCAGCTTGAAGATCGGCAGGTACAAGGCCACCACAATCCCCCCGACCAGACCGCCGAGGACCACGATGATGATGGGCTCCATCAGGCTGGACAGGCCCGCCACCATCACATCAACTTCAGCCTCATAAAAATCCGCAGCTTTTCCGAGCATGTGATCGACCGAGCCGGACTCTTCGCCAATGGCGGTCATCTGTAGCACCATGGATGGGAAAAGATTGGCATTGGTCATGGCCGCCGTCAGGCTGGTGCCGGTCGAAACCTCCTGCTGGATTTTCACGGTGGCGTCGGCGTAAAGCGAATTGCCGGATGCACCACCGACCGAGTCCAAAGCCTCCACCAAGGGCACGCCGGCGGCGAACATGGTCGCCAGCGTACGCGTCCAGCGTGCGATGCAGGACTTTTCAATCAGGGTGCCGAAAACCGGCACCTTCAGCAGCAGCCGGTCCATGAATCGCTGCACTTTTTCATTGCGCTGCCAGGCCTGCATGAAAAAATAGATACCGCCGCCGATACCCCCGAAAATCAGCCACCAGTACGCCACAAAAAATTCACTGATGACCATCAAGAAAAGCGTCGGGCCCGGCAACTCCCCGCCGAAAGAAGAAAACACCTCCTTGAACACGGGAATCACGAAAATCATAAGCATGGCGACTATCGCAAAAGCCGCCACCACGACAGCGATCGGGTACATCAGCGCCGACTTGATTTTGGACTTGATGGCCTCGGTCTTTTCCATATAAACCGCGAGGCGGTCCAGCAAGGATTCCAGAATACCCGCTGACTCGCCCGCCTCGACCAGGTTGCAGTACAGCGCGTTGAAGTACAGCGGATACTTGCGGAAGGCGGCACTCAGCGAGGTACCGGTTTCAACGTCGGTACGCACATCGTTGAGCAGCTTCATCATGCTGGCGTTGGGGTTGCCGCGCCCCACGATGTCAAATGATTGCAGCAAAGGCACGCCGGCTTTCATCATGGTGGCCAGCTGGCGCGTGAAAATGGCAATATCCTTGGGCTTGATGGACTTGCCGGAACGCATCCGGCGCTTTTTGATCTTGGTCGGAAACACGCCCTGGCGACGCAAGGTGATCTTGACCTGGTTCTCGCCAGCCGCCCGGATTTCACCCTTGACTATCTTGCCGCCCCGGTCTTTGCCTTCCCACTCGAAAACGAATTCTTTAACGCCTGTCAATGCTTTTGCCATGATGTTTTCTTGCTAATGCGAACGGAATGGTGGGGACTTGAGATGCTCAGCGCAGCGATGAATCAGGATTATTGGCAGTGTCAGCTCAAACATTGGTACAGCCCAAAACTTCTTCGACCGATGTCATGCCAAGTTTAACTTTATAGAGCCCCGACTGGCGCAAGCTCCGCACGCCCTCGGACGCTGCCTGCGCCGCAATCTCAAGTGCGCTGCCATCGCGCAGGATGATTTTCTGGATTTCCTCGGTGATCGGCATCACCTGGTAGATACCGACCCGGCCTTTGTAACCGTTGTTGCACATGGAGCAGCCCACCGGGCGGTAAGGTGTCCAGGAGCCATCAACGTCTTCTTCCAGGAAACCTGCCTCCAGCAGAGATTCACGCGGAATATCAGCCGGTGTCTTGCAGTTGGGACACAGGCGTCTGGCCAGGCGCTGGGCGGTAATCAATATCACGCTGGACGCGATGTTGAACGGCGCAATGCCCATGTTGCGCAGGCGCGTCAGCGTGGCAGGTGCATCGTTTGTATGCAGGGTGGACAGCACGAGGTGGCCGGTTTGTGCGGCCTTGATGGAGATTTCGGCCGTCTCCAGATCCCGGATCTCGCCGACCATGATGATGTCCGGGTCCTGCCGCAGAAAGGCCTTGAGCGCGACCGGAAAGGTCATGCCGGCCTTCTCGTTCATGCTGACCTGGTTGACACCGGGCAGCGTGATCTCGGCGGGGTCTTCTGCGGTGGCGATATTGACACCCGGCTTGTTCAGGATGTTCAGGCAGGTGTAGAGCGACACCGTTTTGCCAGAACCCGTCGGCCCGGTGACCAGCACCATACCGTAGGGACGGCCAATCGCGGCCATGAGGCGCTCTTTTTCAATCGGTTCGTAGCCCAGCGCATCAATGCCGAGCTTGGCACTGCTCGGGTCGAGAATACGGATCACGATTTTCTCGCCGAACATCGTGGGCAGCGTGCTGACCCGGAAATCAATCACCCGGTCGGGGCCGATCTTCAGCTTCATTTTCCCGTCTTGCGGGACCCGTTTTTCCGAGATATCCATTTTCGAGATGACCTTGATCCGCGAGGCCAGCTTTTCCTTGATGGCTACAGGCGGCGATGCAATCTCGCGCAGCTCGCCGTCGATACGGAAACGCACACGGTAGGTATGTTCGTACGGCTCAAAATGCAGATCCGAGGCCCGCATGTTGAAAGCGTCCAGCAGCATTTTTTGCAAAAACTTGACGACCGGCGCATCTTCAAACTCGGAAACGCCGATGTCGGTGCTGTCCGCACTGGCCTCTTCTGCGGTGAACTCGTCAAATTCGAAGTTATCGCCGATGATGTAATCCATGGCTTCGGACGCCGTGATGGCGGAGGCCTCCACCATCTTGGACAACTTGTCGTATTCGGCGATGACCCAGTCCACACCCATCTGGGTAGAGAACTTGATTTTTTCTGCGACTTCCTGGTCGGAGGGGTCAGCCGTAGCCACAATCAGGCGGTTGCCACGCTTGCTCAGAACAACAATCCGGTAAGCCTGACAGATTTTGGCGTTCAGCAAACCCTTGGGCAGACGCTGGACATCAATCGCCTCCAGATCCAGCAAGGGCGCTGCAAACGCAGACGACATGGTATGGGCCAGGTCGGAAGCCGAGACTACACCCGAGCCAGTCAGTTCAGCTATGAAACTGGTACGGCCACTTTGGGCCTTGCGAACAATGTTCTCAGCGGCTTTTTGACCAAGTTTTCCGGCAACTACCAAGGCTCTGCCAAGGCCGGGAAGAGCCTTGGAAGGTGCATCGTTCATCACGCTTTCAACAGCCGCCATAGTCTCTTAAATCCTGCCTAAATGAGTATCATCGCCCATAGGACGACAGGTGTAAATCTAAAAGGGAACTTCCGCCCGCCCCGGCTACTCGTCAGTTCATCTTTCATCTGTCAAGCACGTCGTTCGAGCAACTGGGAAGCCAGTTGCTCCAGGCTGTCACTGTAAAGGTTTTGCGGCAATATCCGCAAGGCTTCCAGCGCACGTTGTGCCTCCGCAGCAGCTGCCGCGCGGGTAGCCACGAGAGCGCCGGTTTTTTGCACGATCTCAATGATTTGCGCCATGTGCGCCGTGCCGCCGGTCTCAATCGCCTCACGGATAAGGCCGCATTCGGACGGGGTGCCACGCTGCAAGGCAATGATGAGCGGCAGCGTCGCCTTGCCTTCGCGCAAATCGTCGCCCAGGTTTTTACCCATCTCCAGCACATCGCCGTCATAGTCCAGCACATCGTCAATCACCTGGAACGCAGTGCCCAGCGCCTGGCCGTAGTCGGCGCAGCTTTTCTCGACGGCAGGCGTGGATTGCGCCAGCAGGGCAGCCAGGCGCGCACTGGCCTCGAAAAGCTTGGCTGTTTTGGAGCGGATCACCAGCAGGTAGCCCTCTTCGGACAGCGATGCATCGTGCATGTTCATCAACTGCAACACTTCGCCCTCGGCAATCACATTGGTGGCCTCGGCCAGAGTTTGCATGACGCGCATGTCCCCGGCATCGACCATCATCTGGAAAGCACGTGAATACAAAAAATCCCCGACCAGCACGCTTGCAGGATTGCCAAACATTTCGTTGGCAGTGGCCAGTCCGCGACGCAGCGTGGATTCGTCCACCACGTCGTCATGCAGCAAGGTAGCGGTGTGAATAAACTCGACAACCGCCGCCAGGTTGAAACGTTGCTCACCCTTGTAGCCCAGCGCGCCGCACATCAGCAGCAGCAAGGCCGGGCGCAGGCGCTTGCCGCCGGCCGCCACGATGTACTGCGACACCTGGCTGACCAGAGGTACTTCGGACTTCAGGCGACGGACTATGACGCTGTCCATCCCCCGCATGTCGCCTGCAATCAGGGCGAGGGCGGTGGCGGTGCTTGAGGAATTGGCAGACAAGAGGCGGTCCAGACGAGGCGTGTGAGTGAGGAGGGGGGTGAGGGACGGCAGGGCGTGAGTTTGGGTAGATTATAGGAAGGGAGCAGCAGGCAAACCTTGGATCTGGCTATTTTTACCTCACCGTGCTAAACTATAAGGCTCTGCGGAAATCCGTCTGCAGAACTCAATTATCTATACGACGAGATGAGGTCCTCATGTACGCGGTCATAAAAACCGGTGGCAAACAATACAAAGTTGCTACTGGTGAAAAAATTAAAGTAGAACAGATTGCTGCGGACGTAGGCCAAGAGATTGTTATTGATCAGGTTTTGGCTGTCGGCACCGGCAGCACAATCACGGTCGGTACGCCCTTGGTGCTAGGCGCAACTGTTACGGTTACGGTTCTGTCGCAAGGCAGGCATGACAAAGTTCGCATTTTCAAAATGCGGCGCCGTAAACATTATCAAAAACGTCAAGGCCACCGCCAGAACTACACCGAGATTCAAATCGGCGTGATTACTGGTTAAAGCCCCTAAGCTGACACTATTGTTGACACCAAGAGGTATCTAAAAAATGGCACAGAAAAAAGGCGGCGGCTCTACGCGAAATGGGCGTGATTCACAGCCCAAAATGCTCGGTGTCAAAAAGTTTGGCGGCGAAGTCATCAACGCAGGCAGCATCATCGTGCGCCAGCGCGGCACCAGGTTCCACCCGGGCGTGAACGTCGGTATCGGCAAAGACCATACCCTGTTTGCACTGGTTGACGGTGCGGTATCATTTGCAATCAAAGGCGCGCTGAACAAGCAAACCGTGAGCGTGACGCCGGCCTAACAACATCACGCAAGTGATGAAAGATGCCGAAAGGCCCCGCAAAGCCCCGATGAGTCGGGGCTTTTTTGTTCTTATATTTCAAAAAATCGCCGGGCCGCCCCAAGATTCTTTTGCTGTTTAGACCAGCGAGAAGTATCGTAGGAGCGAAGCGACAGAAACTTTTTGCTGAATTATGAAATTTGTTGACGAAGCCTTTATTGACATTGCCGCAGGCGATGGTGGGGCGGGTTGCGTCTCGTTCAGCCACGAAAAATACAAAGAATTTGGCGGCCCGAACGGCGGTGACGGTGGTCGCGGCGGCCATGTGTATGCGCTGGCGGACATCAACCTCAACACGCTGGTTGACTTCAGGTTCTCACGTCGCCACGATGCAAAGAACGGTGGTCATGGCATGGGTTCGGACATGTTTGGTGCCAAGGGCGACGACGTTATTTTAAAAATGCCAGTCGGCACCATCCTGACTGACTCTGAGACTGGCGAAACGCTGTTTGAGCTGCTGCTGCCCGGCGAGCAAATCCTGATTGCCAAGGGCGGCGATGGCGGCTTTGGCAACCTGCGCTTTAAAAGCTCGACCAACCGCGCACCGCGCAGCAAAACGCCGGGCTGGCCGGGTGAGCGCAAAAGCCTCAAGCTGGAGCTTAAGGTTCTGGCCGACGTCGGCCTGCTGGGTATGCCCAACGCCGGCAAATCAACCTTCATCTCGGCGGTATCCAACGCCAGGCCGCGCATTGCCGACTACCCTTTCACCACCCTGCACCCGAATCTGGGCGTGGTGCGCGTTGGCCCCGAGCAAAGCTTTGTGATAGCTGATTTGCCTGGCCTGATTGAAGGCGCGTCTGAAGGCGCTGGCCTGGGCCATCTGTTTTTGCGGCACCTGCAGCGCACCCGATTGCTGCTGCACATTGTTGACCTGGCACCTTTTGACGAAGGCGTCGATCCCGTCGCGCAGGCCAAGGCGATTGTCGGTGAGCTTAAAAAATATGACCAAGCGCTGCACAAAAAACCGCGCTGGCTGGTGCTGAATAAGCTCGATATGGTGGACGGCGAGAAGCGTGCCGCCATCGTGAAAGATTTCGTCAAACGCTTCAAGTGGAAAGGCCCGGTGTTCGAGATTTCGGCGCTGACACGTGAAGGTTGCGAGCATCTCATCAAGACGATTTACAAGCACGTCAAGGAAGTGCAAAAAAGTGAGCAGCCCGAGGAAGAGCTTGACCCAAGGTTCGCAGTACTGCCGCCGGAGTAGTGGCAACTGCTTAAAAATGCAAAAACAGCCCGACTCAACCGCTGCCAGTTCTACCCTGCTGCTCAATGCCAAACGCATTGTAGTCAAGGTCGGCTCCAGCCTGGTCACCAATGAAGGCCGGGGGCTGGATGCCCAGGCGATTGGCAACTGGTGCGGGCAGCTCGCAAGCCTCGTCAAGGGCGGGCGTGAAGTCATCATGGTCAGCAGCGGTGCCATTGCAGAAGGCATGAGCCGCCTGGGCTGGACCACCCGCCCGAAGGCCATCCACGAGCTGCAAGCCGCAGCTGCCGTTGGCCAAATGGGCCTGGTGCAAATGTACGAAACCAAGCTGCGTGAAAGCGGCATTGGCAGCGCGCAGGTTTTGCTCACACATGCCGACCTGGCCGACCGCGAGCGCTACCTCAACGCCCGCTCAACCCTGCTGACGCTCTTGAGCCTGGGCGTGGTGCCGGTCATCAACGAGAACGACACCGTCGTCAATGACGAGATCAAGTTTGGCGACAACGACACGCTGGGCGCGCTAGTGGCCAACCTGGTCGAGGCCGATGCCCTGATTATTTTGACTGACCAGAAAGGTCTCTACACCGCTGATCCGCGCAAAGACCCCTCAGCCACCTTGGTACACACTGCGAACGCGGGCGATGCCGCGCTGGAGGCCATGGCCGGCGGCGTAGGCTCGGCTATCGGCAGCGGCGGCATGATCACGAAAATTCTCGCAGCAAAACGCGCGGCAGGCTCTGGCGCATCAACCGTCATTGCCTATGGCCGTGAACCACAGGTCTTGATACGCCTGTCTCAAGGTGAAGCCATTGGCACGCTGCTGGTAGCCCAAACGCAGAAAACCCAGGCCCGCAAGCAATGGATGGCAGACCACCTGCAGATGCGCGGCTCCGTCACGGTTGATGCCGGTGCGGTGGCCAAGGTGCAGGGTGAGGGCAAGAGCCTGCTGCCGATTGGCATGACGGCCGTGCAGGGCGAGTTTTCACGCGGTGATGTGATTGCAATCAAAGGGGTCGACGGCCTTGAAGTGGCGCGCGGCCTGGCCAATTACTCAAGCGCCGAGGCGCGGCTGATCTGCCGCAAGGCATCCAGTGAATTTGAAAAGCTGCTGGGCTATACCGGCGAGCCAGAAATGGTGCATAGAACCAATCTGGTTCTGACGCGCTGAATTCATATTTTTTTATCCCAGGAATCGACATCCAGGCTGGTCTGTGGATCGGGTTCAAAGGTTGCACCGGGTGGCAGCTCAAACAGCGCCCCCAAACGCCCCGGGTAGGGGACCTGTGACGACTCGCTGCCGTGGCTGAAGGCCTGATCCCGCAGGTGCATACCACCGCGCAAGTAACGGTTGCCGGGGTTGCCGTGATCCGACCTGCTATCTGCCCGCAGATCTGGTCTGTGGTCAAGCCAGGGCACAAAGCGTGACAACTCCGTCAGCGCCATTTCATAAACGCCACGCTTGAACTCCACCACCACATCCAGCGGCACCCAGTAATCGTTCCAGCGCCAGGCATCGAACTCAGGGTGATCGGTGGCGCGCAGGTTCAAGTCCCAGTCGTGACCGACGAGCTGAAGCAGAAACCAGATTTGTTTCTGGCCTTTGTAATGTCCGCGCGCATCGCGGCGAATGAACCGATCAGGCACCTCATAGCGCAACCAGTCTCGGGTTCGGGCCAGCACGTGCACATGCTGTGGAAACAATCCCACCTCTTCATGCAACTCGCGGAACATGGCCTGCTCAGGATTTTCGCCCCGGTCAATGCCACCCTGCGGAAATTGCCACGAGTGGGTACGAATACGTTTGCCCCAAAATACCTGACTTCTCTGGTTGAGCAAGATGATGCCGACGTTCGGCCGAAAGCCGTCCCGGTCGAGCATAATCAAACCTCAAAATTTTTAAACTGAAGCCATTATGCACAGCGATGGCCCGAATTTCCAAAAAAATATTGCCCATGAAAGCCTCGCAGTTCTTCATCTCCACCCTCAAGGAAGCCCCAGCCGACGCAGAAATCGTCAGCCACCAGCTGATGCTGCGCGCAGGTCTGATTAAAAAACTCGGTGCCGGCATTTACAGCTACATGCCAATGGGCCTGCGCGTGATTCGCAAGGTCGAGGCCATCGTGCGGGAAGAAATGAACCGCGCTGGCGCGATTGAAATGAGCATGCCCGTGATCCAGCCCGCCGAGCTGTGGCAGGAGACGGGACGCTTCGAGACCATGGGCGCCGAGCTGCTGCGCA
>JBCKMZ010000057.1:0-10691 GCA_038902975.1 Polaromonas sp. | reverse complement strand
CTTGGCTGCCGATTGGCTTTGAGAACCCTTACAAAAAGTAGGAAGCAGGCAGATAAAAAGGCAGAAAAAAACTATTGAAAAATCAGGATTGACCCCTAAAATAGCCTTGCCGGCATGTGCTGGTATCACGGAGACAACTCCTTATGACTGACAACGTTCAAACACTCAACACTGCTGGTTACGGCACCGCTGCATCATCCCAGCAACGCAACCGCGTGCTGCGCAACACCTACTGGCTGCTGGCGCTGAGCCTGCTGCCCACGGTGCTGGGCGCGTGGGTAGGCGTGACCACTGGCATCACGGCCTCCCTCACTGGTGGCCTGGGACTGATCGTGTTCCTCGGCGGCGCGTTCGGTTTTATATACGCGATTGAAAAAACCAAAAACTCTGCTGCCGGTGTACCGATTCTGCTGGCTTTCACCTTCTTTATGGGCCTGATGCTGTCACGCATGATTGGCATGATTCTCGGCTTTAAAAACGGCTCTGAGCTCATCATGACCGCCATGGGCGGCACGGCTGGCGTGTTCTTTGTCATGGCATCGCTTGCCAGTGTCATCAAGCGCGACATCTCCGGCATGGGCAAATGGCTGTTTGTCGGTGCCATGGTCGTGATAATAGGTGCCATCATCAATGTGTTTGTCGGCTCGACCGCGGGCATGATGGCGATCTCGGTGGCTGTCATCGGCATTTTTAGCGCCTACATGCTATACGATCTCAAGCAGATTCTGGACGGCGGCGAGACCAACTACATCAGCGCGACGCTGGCCTTGTACCTTGACCTCTTCAACGTGTTCCAGGCGCTGCTGGCATTGCTGGGCATTTTTGGCGGTGAACGCGATTAAGACTTTCTCACCATCATAAAAAAGAGCCGCGAGGCTCTTTTTTTCGCTCTTTTTTCCGCTTTGTTTAGGGCACTTCTAGAAATTCAGATTTTCAGGATGAAGTGCTAGGCGGACGGAGCGCAGCAACCGCAACGTACTTCAGGTACGTGAGGATTGCGAGTACCGCCCAACGACGCAATTCGCCTGAAAAATGAATTTATAGAGGTGCCCTTTATTCCCGCTCAAATACCGCAATGCTCTCCACATGCGCGGTGTGCGGAAACATGTTCACCACCCCCGCTGCTGTGCAGCGATAGCCACCGCCCTGCACCAGTACACCCGCATCGCGCGCCAGCGTTGCCGGGTTGCAGCTGACGTAAACAATGCGCTGCGGCGGCTGCCAGCTACCTAGCTGCAAGCTTTGCTGATGAATGCCGTCATCGCAAGGTACCCCGGTGACGATTTGCTGATGCAGTGCTGCCAGCGCTTTGAACAGCTCAAACGCACCTTCGCGTGGCGGATCAACCAGCCATTTGTCGGCCATGCCGTCTTTGACAAGCAGTGCCAGGGTCATTTCAAACAGGTTGCGTGCTACAAAAGTTGTAGCTGTCAGCGCCTGTCTTTGTTGACTTGCGGGCTTGTTTCTCTCGAAATTCTGGCGTGCGCGGGCGACCAGCACCTCACTGCCTTCAATGCCCAGCACCTCGCGCGCCTTGGTGGCCAGCGGCAGCGTGAAGTTGCCCAGCCCGCAAAACCAGTCAATCACCCGTTCATGTGCCTGCACATCAAGCAGGCGCAGCGCGCGCGACACCAGCACCTGGTTGATGTGCGGGTTGACCTGCGTGAAGTCGGTCGGTTTGAAAGGCATCACCACACCATATTCGGGCAGGCTGTAGCTCAGTTCCAAAACCCGCCCCGTACCCATCGCATCCATGGCCGGCATGGTCGGCTCCAGCAGCGCGACAGTATCCAGTCCACCCGGCTGCAGCCACCATTGCAGACCAACGCCCGCATGGGTTTTTGCAAATACACGCAAACGCTCCAGGTCGCCGTCACTCAGTGGTTCCAGATGCCGCAACACCATGGCCGTCACGTCGTCGCCGCAGGCGAGTTCGATTTGCGGAATGGTTTCCTTCGCGTCCATGCTGGCGACAAGCTCGCGCAGCGGCAGCAGCATGGCGCTGACATGCGGCGGCAACACCGGACATACGCTCATGTCAGCCACATAAGCGCTCTTGCGCTCATGAAAACCCACCAGTACCGCGCCCTTCTTGCGTACGTAACGCACCGACAGGCGGGCGCGGTAACGATAGCCCCAGGCCGGGCCTTCAATCGGTCGCATCAGGTGGTCGGGCTTGAGCTTGCCAATGTGTTGCATCGCGTCTTCAAGCACCCGCTGCTTGACGGCCACCTGCGCGCCGACGTGCAAATGCTGCATCTTGCAGCCACCGCAGGCACCGGTGTGCAACCCGAAGTGCGGGCAACCCGGCGTGACACGCTGTGACGATTCACGGTAAATAGCCGTCAACGTGGCTTTTTCAAACGTGCTTTTTTTACGGAAAATATTGGCGGTTACCACTTCGTAAGGCAGCGCGCCTTCAATAAAAACCACCTTACCATCGGCGCGGTGCGCAATGCCCTGAGCTTCGATGTCGAGCGACTCTACATTGAGCAAGTCAAGCGGATATTCTTTTGCGGGTGTGGGCGGATTGCTGTTCATCCCAGAACCATCAACCCGACCTGCAACAGCAGAATCAAAACCAACGCCGACAAATCCACTCCGCCAAGCAGCGGAATCACCCGGCGCAGGGGTGCCAACAAGGGCTCGGTCAAGCGCCCCAGCAATGCATAGGCAGGCGATCCCGGTTGAACCCACGACAGGATGACAAAGCCGATCAACAGCAGCATCATCGCTTGCAAGGCGACGCGAATCAGCATCTTGAGCGCAAACACCACAAGACTGATGATGGCAAAGTCGGGCATGGAGTTCACCGCACCCAGCAGCCAGCCGAACAGCACGCTCCACAGCAGCGCATAAATCAGCGCCAACAGGATTGCGGCAATCACACTGGCCCAGTCAATGCGTGACTTGAGCACCTGCGCAGGCAGCACGCGGCGCAAAGGCTTGACGAGCCAGTCGGTCATGGCTATCACGAAACTGCCGGGCTGCGCGCGCATGTTGACACGCATCCAGTTCATCCAGGCACGCAACAGCGATGCACCGATCAGCAAAAAGAAAATCGTTTCAAGCAGAAATGACAGGATTCGAATCAGCATGGTGTCTGCATAGCCTTCAGCGTTGCGGCTTTTTGCCTTGCTTGCGACCGGGCTTGGAGGTTTTGGCGGCGGCTTTTTTAACCGCCGCCTTTAAGGCCTGAATCGGCGAAGGTAATGCCCGGCTGGAGCCTTTGTCGGTGTGACTGCTGGAACTGAACGCGCTGCCAGTACGGCCACCGCCCGCGCGTGCTGAGCCTCGCGAATCGCCTCTTGGGTCAGCTCGCTTGCCAGCACTCCGGGTAGCAGCACCACCTGCACCACGCTCCTGGCCTGGCAATTCCGTCAGGTGACCACCCGTCTTGTCTTGCATGGCCCGGTTTGTCAGCGCCAGCAATGCCCCACCCTCGTTCACCTCATGCACCAGACGGAAATCAATCTTGCGGCCATCCAGGTCAACACGGCTGACCTGCACGCGCACGCGTGTACCAATGGCATAGCGAATGCCGGTACGCTCACCACGCAGCTCTTGCCGGGCTTCGTCAAAACGGAAGTATTCGCCGCCCAATTCAGTGATGTGTACCATGCCCTCGACATACATTGCGTCCAGCGTGACGAAAATTCCGAAGCCCATGGCCGCAGTGACCACGCCGCCAAACTCTTCACCCAAGTGCTCGCGCATGTACTTGCATTTAAGCCAGGCTTCCACGTCACGGCTGGCTTCGTCGGCGCGGCGCTCGTTGGCACTGCAATGCAGACCAGCTGCTTGCCAGGCCAGCTCGTCTACACTGATTTTTTTCGGCTTCTGGTCTGGCTCTCCGACATTTTTAATCCGCGAAGCCAGGCGTTTTGACAGCTTGGCTACAGCCTCGCCGGGTGTCGGTAACAGCGGCAACTGGTACTTCGTTTTGGTCAGCACCGCCTTGATAACGCGGTGTACTAGCAAGTCGGGGTAGCGGCGGATCGGACTGGTGAAGTGCGTGTAAGCCTCGTAAGCCAGGCCAAAGTGGCCGCTGTTGATAGGCGTGTAAATCGCCTGCTGCATGGAGCGCAGCAGCATTGAATGGATTTGCTGCGCATCAGGTCTATCCTTGGTGGCCATGGCGATTTTCTGGAAGTCACCCGGTTGCGGCTCATCGCCAATCGTCATCCCCAGACCAATCGCCTTGAGGTAGTTGCGCAGCAGGTCTTTTTTCTCGGGCGTCGGGCCTTCATGCACGCGGAACAGGCCTGCGTGTTTGCTGCCAAAAATAAAGTCTGCCGAGCACACATTGGCGGCCAGCATGGCTTCTTCAATCAGCCTATGCGCCACGTTGCGGGTACGCGGAATGATTTTTTCAATGCGCCCGGCTTCGTCGCAAACGATTTGTGTTTCAGTGGTTTCAAAATCGACGGCACCGCGCACGCCGCGCTCTTTCAGCAATGCCTGGTACACGTCATGCAAATCCAGCAAGTGCGGCACCAGCGTTTTGCGCTGTGCAGCCTCAACGCCGCGCGTGTTGGCCAGGATTGCCGCGACTTCAGTATAAGTAAAGCGTGCCTGGCTCAACATCACTGCGGGGTAAAACTGGTAGGCATGGACTTCACCCTTGGTGTTGACCAGCATGTCGCAGACCATGCATAAGCGCTCGACATTCGGGTTCAGCGAGCACAGGCCGTTGGACAGCTTTTCGGGCAGCATCGGTATGACGCGGCGCGGAAAATACACGCTGGTCGCGCGGTCGTAAGCGTCGATGTCAATCGCGCTGCCGGTTTCGACATAGTGGCTGACATCGGCAATCGCCACCAGCAAGCGCCAGCCCTTACCGCGCCCGACCTTGGCAGGCTCGCAATAAACGGCATCGTCAAAATCGCGCGCATCTTCGCCGTCGATAGTGACCAGCGCTACGTCCGTCAAATCAATCCGGCCTTTTTTATCCTGGAACCGCACGGCATCAGGCAGCGTGCGGGCCAAGGCCATGGCAGCGTCGCTGAATTCATGCGGCACGCCGTATTTGCGCACGGCGATTTCAATTTCCATACCGGGGTCGTCAATCTCGCCCAGCACCTCGCTGACGCGGCCCACCGGCTGGCCAAACAGCGCCGGTGGCTCGGTCAGTTGCACCACCACGACCTGCCCGGCCTTGGCTGTACCCGTGGCATTTTTCGGGATCAGTACATCTTGGCCATAGCGCTTGTCTTCAGGCGCGACCAGCCAGACACCGCTTTCATGCAGCAGGCGGCCGATGATGGGGTTGGGTGAACGCTGAAGGATTTCGGTAACCCGGCCTTCGGGCCGATTTTTGCGGTCGTGCCGCACGATGCGCGCCTTGACACGATCTTTGTGCAGCACGGCGCGCATCTCGTTGGGCGGCAGGTAAATGTCGGCCTCGCCGTCGTCACGCTGGACAAAGCCATGGCCGTCACGGTGGCCAGAAACCGTGCCCTCGAATTCAGCGAGGAGCCCGGCGGATGCGCCAGTATTGTGGCCGCTGTTTTGATGAGTTGTTTTGATAAAAGTCTCTTGTTTCGAAGTTTTATGGAGTTTGGAAAGCGGTTAATGGGCACTTCTAGAAATTCAGCTTTTAGTTACGACGTAACTTGGGTACAAGTTAGTCTTCACTGCAACTACGTTGTCGGGATGAAGTGGAGCCTTCGAGAACATTGATGCAATGGTACACTGCTGGTTATGCCCGGGTGGCGGAATTGGTAGACGCGCACGGTTCAGGTCCGTGTATCGCAAGATGTGGAGATTCGAGTTCTCTCCCGGGCACCAAAATTACCCAGATTTTCAATTTTTCTGTAAAAAAATTGCATCAAAAGCCACCATTTTTTGGTGGCTTTTTTGTTGCCCGCTGCTAATGGAATCAGACTGGTACAGCAATCAGGTCATGGCCCTGCGTACCGACGATGCGGGCCTTGGTAAATTCACCGACCTTCATGGTTTTGCTGAGTTTTTCAGGCGGCAGCAACTTCACCACACCATCAATCTCGGGCGCATCGGCATACGACCTGCCGGTGCCACCCTTGCGGCCCAGTGCCGGAGCCGAATCCACCAGCACCTGCATGGTCGCACCGATGCGCTTTTGCAGCTTCTGGCTCGATACGCTCTCAGCCACCGCCATAAACCGTGCGCGCCGCTCTTCACGCAATTCAACCGGCAACATGCCAGGGATGTTGTTGGCAGTTGCACCCTCTACAGCGCTGTAGGCAAAGCAGCCAGCACGGTCTATTTTGGCTTCCCGCATGAAGTCCAGCAGGTGCTCGAATTCGGCTTCAGTCTCACCGGGGAAACCGGCGATAAAGGTGCTGCGAATCACGATCTCGGGGCAAATCTCGCGCCAGCGCGCAATCCGCTCCAAGTTTTTCTCGCCGCTGGCCGGGCGCTTCATACGTTTGAGTACATCCGGGTGGCTATGCTGCAAAGGCACGTCCAGGTAAGGCAGTACCTTGCCGGTTGCCATCAGCGGCAGTATATCGTCAACACTTGGGTACGGATAGACGTAATGCAAGCGCACCCAAGCGCCAAAGGGTTCAGCGATGTCGCCAAGCGCCTGCACCAGATCAAGCATACGGGTTTTAATTGGTTTGCCGTCCCAAAAACCGGTGCGGTACTTCACGTCAACGCCATAGGCAGAGGTGTCTTGGCTGATGACTAAAAGCTCTTTCACGCCGCCTTCAAACAGGGCCCGCGCTTCATTAAGCACATCACCAATAGGCCGCGACACCAGATCACCGCGCATCGAAGGAATAATGCAAAACGTGCAGCGGTGGTTGCAGCCTTCGCTGATTTTCAGGTACGCATAATGCCTTGGCGTGAGCTTGATGCCCGCAATGCCAAACGAATTCGGCACCAGGTCAACAAACGGGTCATGCGGCTTGGGCAGGTGCAAATGCACCGCGTCCATGACTTCCTGCATAGCGTGCGGGCCAGTAACGGCTAGTACGCTGGGGTGCATTTGCCGCACCAAGTTGCCGCCATCCTTGCCCGCCTTGGCGCCCAGGCAACCTGTGACGATGACACGGCCATTGACAGCCAGTGCTTCGCCAATCGTGTCCAGGCTTTCCTTGATGGCATCATCAATAAAGCCGCAGGTGTTGACGATAACCAGGTCAGCGTCTTCAAAGGTTTTAGATGTCTCGTAACCCTCGGCGCTTAACTGCGTCAGGATCAATTCAGAATCAGTCAGCGCCTTGGGGCAGCCCAGACTAACAAAGCCAACGCGGGGCGCGGGTTTGCGGGTAGTTGGTGATGGTGGGGAAAGGACTTCGCTCATGGCTCTATTGTCTCAGACACAAGGTTTTTGAGGGCGTCCAGAAATTCAATTGGCGGGATGCAGGGCAAGGCGCACGGAGCGCAGGACACCGGAATGCACTTGTGTGCATGAGGATTCCGAGCACCGCGCAACGCGGCCATGCGCCCGGCAATTGGATTTATGGATGTCCTCAGCGCTTTAAACCGAAAGCAGACAGCATCTGCTCACTCTGCTTTTGCATCTGCTCCTGCATTTGCGTGAAAACACTTTTGGACTGCTCGACATAAGTGCCCATCATGCTCTGCATCATGGGCGACTGGGCATTCATGAACTGCGCCCATTTTTCGGGACTCAGGTCTTTGGACTGCTCGGCCATTTTGACCTGCAAGTCCATGAAACTCTGCACATTTTTTTCAAGGTAGTCACCCATAAACCCCTGCATCGCATTGCCGTAAAAGCGGATGATATTGGCCAGCACGGCCTCGGTAAACATGGGCGCGCCGCCAGACTCTGCTTCCAGAATGATTTGCAGCAATATGCTGCGCGTCAGGTCTTCACCTGTCTTGGCATCCAGCACTACAAACGGCGTGCTGTCCATCACCAACTGGCGCACATCCGTCAGAGTGATGTAGGTCGAGGTTTCAGTGTCGTAAAGCCGCCGGTTCGGATACTTTTTAATCACCCGGCCGGTTGATTCGCCAGGTGCAGGCACATCAAGTTTTGAAGATTTCTTGTTTCGGGTAGGCACTTGGGTGGGCTCCTGTGAGTGAACGGCCAATACAGTTGCATCACACCACAAAAAATGGTGCTGTGCCTGAGGGTTATTGGGGTCAGACACCAATTTCGCAGCGGTGCGAAGCACCGCCCCCGGAGGGCGAGCCGAAGGCTCGGCGAATTTGGGCTCTGACCCCCAAAACCCAGCCAAAGGCACGATGAATTTGGACTCTGACCCCAAAAACCCCATGAATTGCCGCAACCCCCTTGGTTTACCCTGTACACACCATCAAATGATGCGAAGAGAAACGCTAAAGAAGGTTGGTAGGCGCGATTGGACTCGAACCAACGACCCCCACCATGTCAAGGTGGTGCTCTAACCAGCTGAGCTACGTGCCTAAATCTAAATGTCTAAGCCTTAAATTGTAGCATTACGGTTTTAACCAACTCATCTTCTACGCGCCGACCGCACACCCGCCACCTCTGCCACCACGCCCAGCACCTGCTTGAGCCGCCCCGACTGCGCGACTTCTACCGTGAACGTCATCCGCGCGGTGCCGCCCCGGTTGTCTTTGACCGACTGTGTCTGGACGCCGATAAGATTCATTTTTTCTTTGGTAAAGACTTCTGAAATATCTCGCAGCAAGCCTTGGCGGTCTGTGGCTTCAATGGCGATATCGACGGGATAGACAGCGCCGCTTGCAGAACCATCTGCTGACTTGGCATCATTCCATTCCACCTCAATCACACGCTCTGGGCTACCCGATGCCATGTTGCGAAAGTTGCTGCAAGCGCTGCGGTGAATGCTCACGCCTTTTCCCTTGGTGACAAAGCCCAGGATGTCATCAGGCGGCGCGGGCTTGCAGCACTTGGCCAGTTGTGTCAGGAGCGAACCCATACCCACCACCAGCACAGCGCCTTGATTGGATTTGGCGTTCGGGTTGCTGCGTACCTTTTTAGCCAGCACAAAGTCATCCGCCGTGGGCTCTGGCTCTGGTGGCCTGAGCATGTTTTCAATCGTGCGCAGCGAGAGTTCATCCTTGCCCACCACCTCAAACAAATCGTCCGCCGCCTTGAAGCCCAGTTGCACCGCCAGGTCGTCCAGCTTCATGGCTGTTTTGCCTTCGCGCTGCAACAGTTTTTCAACCGCCTCACGGCCCTTGGCGACGGTTTGCGCCATCTCGAGTGCGTTAAACCAGGCACGCACTTTTGACCTGGCGCGGTGGCTTGATAAAAAGCCCAGCTCGGTGTTCAGCCAGTCACGCGACGGCCCACCTTCCTTGGCCGTGATGACTTCAACCGTCTGGCCGTTTTGCAATGGTGTATTGAGCGGCAGCATCACGCCGTCGATACGCGCGCCACGGCAGCGATGCCCCAGGCTGGTGTGTACGCTGTAGGCAAAGTCAACAGCGGTAGCGCCCTGCGGCAACTCGACAATCGCAGCTTCGGGTGTCAGCACATAAATACGGTCTTCAAACAGGCCTTTATTACTGTCCCGCGCGCGCTGCGCTGCCGGGCCAGACAAGTCGCGCTCCCAGGCCAGCAACTGCCGCAGCACCGCAATCTTGGCATCGTATTCACTGCTGGCCGTTACACCTGCATAGCCTTTGGCATCAGCTTCTTTGTAGGCCCAGTGCGCGGCCACGCCGTACTCTGCATGCTCATGCATGGCCTGGGTGCGGATCTGAATTTCAACCGCCCTTCCCGCCGCGTCACGCACCACCGTGTGCAGCGACTGGTAACCGTTGGATTTGGGTTTGGCAATGTAGTCGTCAAACTCGCCATCGACCTGCGTGAAGTGCGAATGCACAAAGCTAAGGGCCGCATAGCAACCCTTCACGTCAGCCGCAATCACGCGCAGCGCCCGGATGTCAAACACCTGGTCAAAATCAAGCGACTTGCCACGCATTTTTTTGACAATGCTGTAGATGTGTTTGGGCCTGCCCTGCACCAGCGCTGGAATGCCGTTTTTGTTCAGATCGCGGTCTAGTTGCGCGCGTAGCGCCTCCATGAACTGCTCGCGTTCTACGCGCTTTTCATCCAGCAGTTGCGCTGTTTTTTTATAGGTATCAGGCTCCAGAAAGCGAAAGGCCAGGTCTTCCATTTCCCATTTGACCTGCCTGATGCCAAGGCGATTGGCGAGCGGTGCAAACACATGCAGCGACTCGTGCGCCAGTGATGGCGGCGCGGCTTGTTTGGTAGCGGCGTAATGGCGCAAGGTTTGCAGGCGCGATGCCAGGCGCAGCATGACCACGCGCAAGTCGCGCGAGAAAGCCAGTAGCATCTTGCGCACGTTCTCGGTCTGCGCGGCGGGGTCTTCAATCAGTTGTGCAGTCGCGTTGGCAGAACGGGCTTGCCGCTGCACATGGACCAGCTTGGTAGTTTCAATCGCCAGCGCTGCGTAGTTGGCACCAAAGGCCTTGGTAATGACTTCCAGCGGCTTGGTCAGGTGCTGGCATGCATGCACCAGGTACGTCGCCGCCTGCATGGCCTCCGAGCCGCCAATGGATTTGAGAATGGCGGCCACCGCATCGGCATGGGCCAGGATGTTTTCACCCGTGTCAAAGCTTTCACTGGCGATCAAGGGTTCGGCAAAGGCCCGCGCACGCGCCAGCGCCTGCGGCTGGTCGGGCAGGCTGTCAGCCGTGGCCGCCATGATGGGGGCGGCAGCGTCGGCGATATGGGGGGAAGCCGCGTGACTATTGCT
>JBCKMZ010000056.1:0-11017 GCA_038902975.1 Polaromonas sp. | reverse complement strand
GACGCACCCGGAGCATCTGCGTGTCAAGAGCGAACTGGCTGATATTCGAACGGCTCGCCACCAAGTGGATTATGTTGCGCCGGACTATTTTTAATCGTGAACCAGGAGATGAACCGTGAATGACAAGTTGATGGATGAATTGCTCGTACGCCAGATGGTGGAGCGTTGGGCGGTCTGGCGCGACGCTGGTGACTGGGAGCGTTTTGCCAGCGTCTGGCACCCCGAGGGCGTGATGATGGCGACCTGGTTCCAAGGGCCTTTCAAGGATTTCATTCGCGTCACACAAGAAGGCTGGGCCAAAGGCGTGAGCATTTTGCATTTTCTCGGCGGCTCGGCTATTGAAGTTGCAGGCGACCGCGCCGTCGCGCAAACCAAGATGACGATCTCGCAGCGCGGCATGGTTGAAGGCGCTGATGGCCAGGTCCTTTGCGACGTGGTCTGTACCGGCCGCTTCTACGACTTTGTGCAAAAGCATGAAGGCCAATGGAAGCTGCTGCACCGCCAGCCGATTTATGAAAAAGACCGGATTGACCCGGTTGATTCGTCCGCCAGCCTGGCCTTGGAGCCGAAGACGCTGGCCGCCTTTCCCGAGGGCTACCGCCACCTGGCCTACATCCAGACGCGCATTGGTTACACCGTCAAGCTCGACATGCCCATGCTCAAGGGCCCGGTGGTCGATGAGTTATACCGGCGCGGCGCGCGCTGGCTGGCCGGTGGTGCGCTGGAACGTTGAAAAACAAAACAAGGAGACAGGTCATGAAAAATAAACTGATGAGCGCAGCCCGGCTGCTGGTGCTGGCGCTGCCGGCTTTTCTGACTGCCGTGCCGCAATCGGCCGCAGCCCAGGGTGCCTACCCGAACAAGGTGGTTAAGGTCATCGTCCCGCAGCCCCCGGGCGGTGGCTTCGACTTTGTCGGTCGTCTGCTGGCTGACCGTATGAGCAAGCAGATGGGGCAGAGCTTCATCGTTGAAAACAAGCCCGGCTCGGGCACCTTGATCGGCACCGACTTCGTAGCCAAGGCCGCACCTGACGGCTACACACTGCTGGTCGGTTCGGTCTCCAATATCGCGCTCAATCCCGGCCTGTACCGCAGCCTGCCGTATGACAGTTTGAGAGACTTTGAGCCGATCGGTCTGGCTGTGGCTTATAGCTACACGCTGATGGCGCGCAAAGATCTGACCCTGGCTTCGCTCAAGGATGTGATTGCTTACGCCAAAGCCAATCCGCGCAAGCTGACTTATGCTTCGGCGGGCAACGGTTCGGGGCAACACGTGCTGGCTGCTGCGCTGTGGCATCTGGCAGGTGTCGAAATCACGCATGTGCCTTATCGAGGTGCGCAGGCGGCCTATCAGGACTTGCTGGGCGGGCGGGTCGATCTGTTTTTTGATCTCTCACCGACAGCGCGGGTACAGGTCGATGCAGGCACGGTCAAGGCGCTTGCGGTGTCAGGCGGCGCGCGTAATCCCATGCACGCAGACGTACCCACCATTCTTGAGACCGGCGTGGCCGCGCTGGAGCTGGAGTCGTGGTTTGGCTACTTTGCACCAGCTAAAACACCAGCCGACGTGCTGGCCCGGCTGCGTAGCCAGATGGCCCAAGTGATTGCCGCACCCGATGTGATCGAAGCCTTCCGCAAGGCCGGAGGCAAGCCCATGAGCCTTACCCTGGCCGAGACGCGGGCTCTGGTGGAGCGAGATGTGCAGCGTTGGACCCGGCTGATCCGCGATGCCGACATCAAGACCGAATAAACTGCGTACAAATCAGGTTCACGCCGGGGTGGCGTGAACCACAACAGGAGACAAAACGATGACTCAACTCGAAGCACAAGACCTGGCGCAGGCCGTGGTAGACCGCATGGCTGACTGCCAGGACCCCCGTTTTAGGCAGGTCATGAGCTCGCTGGTCAGGCACGCACACGCCTTTGTGCAGGACGTGCAGCTCACGCCCGATGAATGGATGACGGCCATCCAGTTTCTCACGGCCACCGGCAAGATGTGCGACGAGAAGCGCCAGGAGTTCATCCTGCTGTCCGATACGCTGGGCATCTCGATGCTGGTCGTGGCTGTCGATCAGGCCAAGGGCGCGGCGGCTCATCAGGCCAAGCCCGGCGCACAAAAACCGACCGAAGCCACGGTTCAGGGCCCGTTCTATTGGGAAGGCGCACCGGAGCTCGAACTGGGGGCCGACATTGGTGCCGGCAATGCGGGCGAGCCGGCTTATTACCATGGCCGCGTGAGCGACACGGCTGGCCGGCCGCTTGCCAACTGCACGCTCGACGTGTGGTCTGGCGATGGCGACGGTGTCTATGACATGCAAAAGGGTGAAGACGCGGAGATGAAGCTGCGGGCGCGCTTTCACACCGACGCGGATGGCAACTACCGGTTCTGGTCCATCAGGCCCACTTACTATCCCGTGCCGGACGACGGCCCGGTCGGCGGCATGCTGCACCGCATGGGTCGCCACCCGAACCGTCCGGGCCACATGCACATGATGCTCAACGCGTCGGGCCACGAGCGCCTCATCACCCACCTGTTTGTGTCCGACAGTCCTTATCTCGATTCCGATGCCGTATTTGGCGTGCGCAACAGCCTGATCGTGGATTTTGCAGCGCATCCGGCCGGCAGCGCACCCGACGGCCGGGCGATGGACAAGCAGTTCTACACCGCCCACTACGATTTCAAGCTGGTTCCGACAGTCTGATGCCTGTCCACCATTTCACCGGAGAAATCATTTGAAAATCGGCAAGGCCACCGTGCCCCGCTCCGCCATCTGCACCTCGAACGAAAATACCATCGTTGTTCGCGGTGCCGATCTGGTCCAAGACCTGATCGGACAGATCAATTTTGGCGACTACTTCTTCTTGCTGGTCACCGGGTGCCGCGCTGACGCCGCCACCAGCGCTGTGCTGAATGCCACCCTGGTGGCGATCGCAGAACACGGCCTGGTGCCCAGCGTGCAGGCTGCGCGCATGACGCTGGCGGCCGCGCCGGATGCCATGCAGGGCGCAGTGGCGGCCGGCATCCTGGGCTCCGGCTCGGTGATTCTCGGCGCCTCCGAAACCGCAGGCCGCCTGTACCTGGCGGTCGAAAAGGAGGCCGAAAAATATCAGGGCGATTTCAAAGCTGCCGCACGTGTGGTGGTGGCCGACCTGCGCTCGCGCAAGCAGGTGATTGCCGGTTACGGCCATCCCGAGCACAAGGCGCTTGACCCGCGCGTGGGCAAGCTGTTTGAAGTGTCCGTCAAAGCCGGTGGCGGCCAGCGCTATGTCGATATCGCGCGCGCCGTGGAAGCGGTGATTCCAGAGGTGCTGGGCAAGGAGCTCAAGCTCAATGTGTCGGGCGCCATCCCCGCTGTGCTGCTCGGCGTGGGCTTTCCGGTCAACGCGCTCAAGGGCGTCCCCATGCTGGCACGCACCGCGAGCCTGATTGCGCACCTGAACGAAGAGCTGGAGGATCCGATCGGTTTTGCGCTGTCTTACCAGGCCACGCGCGAGCAGCAATACACCGGCGAGATGCCGGTGAGCGCGAAGTAAGAGTCGAGAAAAAATAAATTGGACAATTCACCGCTTTCAGACGAGATGCCAGGCAAGGCGCAAAGCGTGCCGTTTGGCGAGCCAAACAAACGATTTGCAACGCCGCATGGCGATCGTATGGAAGATGGGGAATGTTCAAGTTATTTTTTCTCGACGACTAAGGGATGCCCGACATGATCAAGGTACTCCAGGGTGTGCGTGTGCTTGAACACGGCACCTTCATCACTGGGCCGGCTGCCTCCATGCTGCTGGCTGATCTAGGCGCCGACGTCGTCAAGGTTGAACTGCCGGGTACGGGCGATCCGTTCCGGGCCTTCAAGGGCGGCCTCTACAGCCCGCACTTCCAGACCTACAACCGCAACAAGCGCAGCATCACGCTCAATACCAAACAGGTGGAAGACCTGGCGCAGTTCGACGCGCTGATCCGCGAGGCCGACGTTTACATCCAGAACTTCCGTCCCGGTTTCGCCGAGCAAATCGGCGCTGGCGAGGAGCGCCTGCGCGAGATCAACCCGCGGCTGATTTACTGCGCCATCAGCGGCTTCGGCGCCACCGGCCCGTCCGCGCACCGACCGACCTACGACACCGTGGCGCAGGCCGCCAGCGGCTACTTGCACCTGCTGGTCAACCCGGCCAACCCGAGGGTGATGGGTCCGGCGATTGCCGATTCGGTGACGGGTTTTTACGCTGCCTACGGCATCCTCGGTGCGCTACACGAGCGCCACACCACCGGTGTGGGCCGCAAGGTCGAGGTGTCGATGTTCGAAGCTATGGCGCATTTCAACCTCGATGCCTTCACCCACCTGTTCTCGGCGGACGAGGTCATGGGGCCGTTCAGCCGCCCTAGCGTCTCGCAGTCCTACGTGCTGAAGTGCTCGGACGGCAAGTGGATTGCGCTGCACATGTCTTCGCCCGAGAAGTTCTGGCAGGGCCTGGCCACCGCCATGGAACGCGCCGACATCTTCGACGACGAGCGCTTTGCCAGCCGGCAGGCGCGCATCGATCACCAGGAAGACCTGATCGAGGTGCTGGGCCCCATCTTCGCCCAGCGTGAGCGCGCTGAATGGTGCCGCCGCCTGGAGGCCAACGACGTGCCGCATTCGCCCATGTACACCACGGCCGAGGTGCCCGACGACCCGCAGGCAAAGCACCTGCAGCTTTTCATCGAGGCACAGCATCCGGTGGTCGGCACGTTTCGCACGGTGCGCTCACCCGTGTCCTTCGACGGGGAGCGTGCGATCGACGTCACCGCGCCGCCGCTGCTGGGCGAGCACAACGCAGAGCTTCAGGGGGGCTGGGGCCCGCGCAGTGTGGGTGCTGTTCTGCCGGATTGACATTTCAAGAAGACCTGGACCTCAATTTTTTTCCCGCGACCTTATCCATCAATCAACAGGAGACAAGCCATGAAGTTTTTAAGTCGTATTTTGTCAGTCGTTGCTGCCGCCGCAAGCGCTGCAACTTTCTTTGCGATGCCTGCCGCAGCGCAGGCACCCGCGCCCTTACGCATCGGCAGCACGTTGGCCTTGACGGGCCCGCTGGCGACGGTCGCGCTGACGCACAAGCTGGTCGGCGAAATCTATGTGGAGCAGCTCAATGCCAAGGGTGGCCTGCTGGGCCGCAAGGTCGAGTGGATCGTCAAGGACGACCAGTCCAAGCCCGATGTGGCCCGCACGCTCTATGAGCAGCTCGTCACCTCCGACAAGGTGGACCTGCTGATGGGGCCGTATGCCACCGGCGCGATTCTCTCGGCCATGGGTGTGGCGCAGCGCTACAACAAGGTGCTGGTGCATCACACCTTCGGCGTTCCCTCGCTCGCCAAGTACGACATGCAGTTCCCGGCCTGGTCGCTGGGATCCGATCCGCAGACCACGGTGCCGAACACGCTGTTCGACATGCTGGCCGCTTCACCCAAGCCGCCAAAGACCATCGCCATCGTGACCAGCAAGTTCCCTTCGGTTCACTTCATGTCGCTCGGCGGCCGTGAAGTGGCCAAGAAGCGCGGCCTGCAGGAAGTGCTTTTCCTGGAATGGGACTTCGGCAACCGTGATTTTGGACCGATTGCGGCACGCATCAAGGACGCCAAGCCCGACTTCGTCTGGATAGGCGACATTGGCCTGGAAGGCAGCATGCTGCTCGCCGCGATGAAGAAGATCGACTACACGCCGCCAATGAATTTCCACCTTTACCCCGCACCTGGGCCAATGACCACGTCAGCCGATGGAAACAACGCGCTGGCGGTCACGATTTTTGAACAGCACGCACCCTTTACCAACAACCCGGTGGCAGCCGAGTTCGTGAAGATTTTCAACGAGCGTGCCACCAAGCTGGGCTTGCCGGATACCAGCGTGGAAGTGCAGGCGGCCGCATCGTATTCTGCCTGGCAGATTCTCGAAGCCGGCGTGCGCGGTGCCAACAGTTTTGACGACAAGGCGATCGCGGCCTTTCTCAAGAAGAGCCGCATCGACACCATCCAGGGCCGCCTTCGCTTTGACGGTCCCAGCAATTATGGCGACGACCTGATGAAAATCAAGCAGGTGCAAAACGGCAAGTGGACAGTTGTTTATCCTGCCCAGTTCGCGCCGCCCGGCGTGAAGCTGCAGGTCAAGTAAAGCCTTGAGCTGCAGATGAGTTTCCCGAGTTTCAACCTGCTCGCACAGTCCATCCTCTCGGGGATTTTCATCGGCAGCCTCTATGGCCTGATCGGTTTGGGGTTGGGCCTGACCTGGGGCTTGCTGCGCCAGATCAACCTGGCCCACTTCGGCCTGGTTTTCCTGGCCGCTTACATGAGTTACCACATGGCCACCGTGTGGCATGTGGACCCGCTGCTCACGCTGCTGGTGTTACCGCCCTTGTTCTTTGTGTTTGGCGTTGGCATGCAATGGGTGTTGTCGCGTTTTGCGATTTCGCCTTTCAATTCGCTGCTGGTCACCTTCGGCATCACGGTGGTCATCGAAAGCCTGATCCAGGCGATCTGGACAGCAGACTTCCGCCGACTTGAAACGCATTACAGCGACATGAAATTCACCATCGGCTCGCTCTACATTCCGGTGCCGGAGCTGGTGACGCTGCTGATTGCGGTCAGCCTGTCGCTGCTGATCTGGGCCGCCATGCGTTACACCGACCTGGGCAAGGCGCTGCGCGCCATGGCCGAGGATGGCCCGATTGCCTCTGCCTTCGGTATCAACCAGCAAGGCATGTCGCTGATGCTGGCCGGTATCTGCGCCGCCTTGGCCGCCGTCGCCGGCATCTGCCTGGCGCTGACCTTCGCGCTGACGCCTTCGCAGATTTTTGCGTGGGTCGGCGTCATTTTTGCGGCGGTCATGCTCGGCGGGCTGGGCAGTGCCACCGGCCCCCTCGTGGCCGGCATCATCATCGGCGTCAGCGAGGCCATCACCATGGCCGTGGCTAACCCGTCGTGGGCGCCCATCGTCTCGTTCTCGCTGCTGATCGTGATGCTGCTGTTTCGCCCCGGCAAGCTATGAAGATGCCACTCCCCTTGAATAAAACCGTTGTGGGTATTCTTGCCGCAGGTGCATTGCTGGCCAGCGTGCCGTGGCTGGGCTTGCCGGCTTTCTACGAGTCCTTTCTCTATCTGATCTGTCACTGGATGATCCTGGCGCTGTCGTGGAACATCCTGTCGGGTTATTCGGGTTATTTCTCCTTTGGCCACGGTGCGTTTTTCGGCATCGGCATGTACACCTCCGCCGGGCTGGCGGCCAAGCTGAACTGGCCCTTTCTCTGGACCTTGCCGGCCGCCGCCCTGATGGCGGCGCTGCTGGGCATGGCGCTGGGCGCGGTGGTGTTCCGCGTCAAGTCCGTGCGCGGCGAACTGTTTGCGCTGCTGACCCTGGCCATCACCTTTGTGGTCGGCACCATCGTGCACAACACGCGCATTGACGGCGGGCCGGGCATCTTCCTCCATGCAGTGGCCGTGCCGACTATCGGTCCCACGGCGTCGTCCTCGCTTTACCTGATGGCGCTGATTGGCGCCATCGCCACGCTGCTGATCTCTTACCGCATCCAGGCATCCAAACTCGGCATTGGCCTGTTCGCCATTCATGACGACGAAGACGTGGCCGAGGTCATGGGTGTGCCGACCTTTCGCTACAAGATCATCGCCTTCGGCATCTCGTGCGCGCTGGCGGGACTGGCCGGTGGCATTCACGCGCTGTTTGTCACCTACGTCACGGCGGGCGATACCTTCACCATCGTCGTGCCGCTGACGGTGGTGTTGATGAGCGTGCTGGGTGGCACGCGCCACTGGGCCGGGCCGGCGGTGGGCGCCATCGCCATCACCTGCCTGATGTACTTCTTTACGGCCGGCGGCAACCCGATTGCCGGCAAGGCAGCGGTGGGTGTGATCCTGGTGCTGGTGATCCTGTTCATGCCCAACGGCATCCTCGGCTACTTTCTCAAGCGCACGGCGGGCAAGCGGTCGGTGCGGCCATTGCTAGCTGCTGCATCGGTTGATGCGGCAGTTCAATCTAAGCCTGCGCAGACTGCGAAAAAGGTACTGCTGGAAGTACGCGACCTGTCCAAGGCCTTCAAAGGGGTACAGGCACTCGATGGTGTGAGCCTGCAGGTGTACGAGGGCGAAATTCTCGGCCTGCTAGGCCCCAACGGCTCGGGCAAGTCCACCTTCATCAACGTCGTCAGCGGGCATTTTCCGGCCACTGGCGGGCAAATGTTTTTTGAAGGCCGCGACCTTGCAGGCCTGCCCGCGCACAGCATTGCCCAGGCCGGCATCGCGCGCACCTACCAGATCCCGCGGCCCTTCGCCCACATGAGTGTGTTGCAAAACGTCGCGATGGCGGCGATGTTCGGCGGCGCGGCGCTCGATCACAAGCAGGCGACGCAGGAAGCCTGGAAGTGGTTGGAGTTCACCGGCCTGCAGGACAAGGCCGATGCCTTGCCCGATGACCTGAACCTGCATCAGCGCAAGTTCCTCGAGCTTACGCGCGCCCTGGCCTCGCGCCCGCGCCTAGTGCTGCTGGATGAAGTGCTATCCGGCCTGACGCCGGGCGAGATCAACGAGGCCATCGCGCTGATTCGCAAGATTCGGGACCGTGGCGCCACCATCGTCTTCGTCGAGCATGTGATGCGCGCCGTCATGGCGCTGGCTGACCGGGTGGCCGTGCTCAACTACGGCAAGCTGATAGCGGTCGGCCCGGCCCAGGAAGTCATGAAAAACAGCGAAGTGGTCAGCGCCTACCTCGGGACACCCCATGCTTGAAGTCAACAACATCCATGTCAACTACGGTGCGGCGCCGGCACTGTGGGGCGTGTCGCTGGAGGTCAAGCCCGGCGAGCTGGTGTGTGTGGTCGGCCCCAACGGCGCCGGCAAAACCACGCTGATCAACGCCATCGCCGGCATGCACCGGGTACGCGAAGGCAGCCTGCGCTTCAACGGCCAGGACATCACCCAACTGCCCAGCCACCGATTCTGCGAGGCAGGCATCGCCATCGTGCCGGAAGGCCGTCGGCTGTTCACCCAGATGACCGTGCTAGACAACCTAGAGCTTGGCAGTTTCATTGCCAAAGCCAAGGCGCACCGCAAAGAGTCGCTGGCGCAGGTGCTGTCGCTGTTTCCGATACTCGAGGTCAAGCTTCACAGCCTCGCCGGGTCGCTGTCTGGCGGGCAGCAGCAGATGGTGGCGATTGGCCGCGCCCTGATGGCCCGGCCCAGCTTGCTGCTGCTCGACGAGCCGTCCCTGGGCCTGGCGCCTTTGATCGTGCTGGACATGTTCAGCGCCATCCGCCACATCAATGCGCAGGGCACCTCCGTGTTGCTGGTGGAGCAGAACGTGGCCATGGCCATGGAACTAGCCAGTCGCGCCTATGTGATGGAAGAAGGCCGCATCGTTGCCGAAGGCCAGGCCAGCGAGTTGCTCACTCGGCCTGAAATTCAGAAGGCTTATCTTGGTTTGTAGCTAATAGGGTTGTAGCTTATTGGACTTTAATTCTCCCGTCATAATTTAGCTGTTTAGTTTCCTCATCTCACGAAAGATTTATCCATGACCACTTCTCGCGTTGCGCAAGCCGCCCTTGACCAATTGTTTTTCAATGCCCGCACCGCCAATGGCTTTATCGACAAGCCGGTGCCGCTGGAGCTGCTCAAGGAGGTCTATGACATCGCCAAAATGGGAGCCACATCCATGAACACGCAGCCCACGCGCTATGTTTTCCTCAATAGTCCCGAGTCCCGTGCGCGCCTGATCCCGGCCCTGTCACCCGGCAACGTGGATAAAACCAAGGTGGCCCCGGTGACCGTGATCGTCGCGACCGATACCCGTTTTTATGAGCACATGCCGCAGGTCTGGCACAAGCCCGGTGCCAAGGAAATGTTTGAAGGCAATGTCCCGCTGGCTCAAGGTACTGCTACCCGCGGCGGCACGCTTGGCGGCGCGTATTTCATGATTGCGGCGCGCGCTGTGGGACTTGATTGTGGCCCCATGAGCGGTGTCGATCTGGCCAAGGTGAACGCCGAGTTTTTTGCCGATGGCCGCTATACCGCTAACTTTTTGATTAACCTGGGCTATGGCGACAACAGCAAGCTGTTTAACCGTAACCCGCGTTTGTCGTTCGAGCAAGCATGCAGCGTACTTTGAGGATTAGCCGGGTAGTTGTGGGTAGAGTCGCAATGCCGTTACCATGGCTGAAAAGTCCAGTTTAATTGTGAAGGCTTGGTGCCAGTTCCGGCGCAAGGCCGATCAGCCCTGAAGCACCCGAGGAGATTTTTATGCCTGTGGTCGTCATTGCCAATCCAAAAGGGGGCGTCGGCAAATCGACGCTGGCTACCAATGTGGCGGGCTATTACGCTAGCCGCGGCCATGCCGTGATGCTGGGCGATGCCGACAGGCAGCAGTCGTCAAAGCTGTGGCTGAGCTTTCGCCCGCCCGCCGCGCGGCCGATTGCAACCTGGGATGTCAGCGCCGACCTGATTGTCAAACCACCCAAGGGCACGACCCACGTGGTGCTAGATACCCCTGCTGGCCTGCACGGCTGGCGTTTTAACGATGTCATTAAGCTGGCCGACAAAGTCATCGTGCCGCTGCAGCCCAGTGTGTTTGATATTTTTGCCACCCGTGCTTTTCTTGATCAACTGGCCGAACACCGCCATGCCGGCAAGATGCAGGTCGGCATCATCGGTATGCGGGTTGATTCGCGCACCATTGCAGCCAACAAGCTGCGTGAGTTTGTCGAAAGCCTAGGCCTGCCGGTATTGGGCTATGTGCGCGACACGCAAAACTATATTCACCTTGCCGCGCGTGGTTTGAGCCTGTTTGACGTGGCACCCAGCCGGGTTGAGCGCGACCTGGAGCAGTGGCAGGGCATTTGCAAGTGGCTGGAGGCCTAATTTCCCATGCGTAGTTTTCAAACCCTGTCTGAGCTGGCAGCCTGCGTTGGCCAGGAAGTCGCGACCAGTGACTGGACCACCATCACGCAGCAGCAGGTCAACCTTTTCGCCGAGGCAACGGGCGACC
>JBCKMZ010000055.1:0-11586 GCA_038902975.1 Polaromonas sp. | reverse complement strand
AGCTTGCCAGCGCGTTCAGCGCCAGGCCGGGTAGAGTGCCGATCTTGTAGTCGGCAAAGATCGAAGTCTTCAAGCGCGGCAGATTGGTCACGCGCTGACCGACCAGCGCCGGATCGACCGCTGCCGTGTAGCGGGCGTCGAGCGCCATCGCACTGAGCTGCAGCGACAGGGCTTCATCGACACGACCGCTCAAAGCCAATTCAAGGCCGCGGTGCCGGGCGGTCTTGGTGCCGGCAACACGCGTCGGCAATCCGCCGGTGCTGCTGGCAACGTTGTCGGCAAACGGCTTGTTGATGCTGAATGCGGCGGCGGTGAACAGCAGGCGCGCATTGGCTTGCCACTTCAGGCCAACTTCAGTCTGCTCGCTCTTGAGTGCCGGCAGCGCCTGGCCGTTGTTGGCGAATCTATCCGACCGGTTCGGTACCACTTCCAGCTCGACCCCCTGGCCCCAGGAGACATACGTCATCAATCGGTCGGTCGGCGACCAGGCTAGAGCGGCCCACGGTGTGGTGATGGTCTGGTCGTAGCTCACGGCCCTGGAGCCGTTGCTGCTGCGCACGCTGCTGCGCTGCATGCTCGATGTGCGCAGCCCAACAAAAGACTGCAGGCTACTCGTCAGCGCCGAACTGATGGACGCGTAAGCTTGCACCGAGCGCTCGCGGCTGTTGGTGGTGCGGTCAGTCAGCGCCGGGTTGGCGGGTAAAGCTACTGGCGCGTAGATGTTGGTCGTGCCGACGTAGTTGTAGGCTTGCCTTGGCGGCAGATCGGCGCTGGCCTCATGTCCAGCCAGGCCAAAGCGCGCACTGTGCTGCATGCCGGCCGCAGCGAACTTGCCGTCCAGATGCGCGTCCCAGCTCGACAGCTTGCGCTGTTGGCCGTCGCTGCGGTAGTCGTACAAGTCCACATCGCCATTGGCACACAGGCCCGGGTACACATAAGGGGCAGCGGGGAGAGCGCTGCTGCAGCCGTCCGGGAACGCAACCCGGTCGTTGATCCGGCTGCGTTGCGTGTTGATAGCGGCGCGCGCCTGCCAATTGGCGTTGAAGCGGTGATTGAGTGCCAGCTCGGCGCTCGTCGTGGTGGCCTGAAACGGCAGCGACCAGCTCTGGTTGTTGAGATTGAGGCGCGGATTGATCACGGATGGCAGCTTGTCGGCAACGCCGTCGCCGTTGCTGTCGAGCAGGCCAAGCCCGGGCACCGAGGGCTGAGACTTGCGATGGTATTCGAGGTCGGCCGACACCGAGGTTTGTGGCGTCAGCGCCGTGGCCAGCGCCAGGCTGACAAATTGCCGGGAGCCGTTGGCCTGTTCAAAATGGCTGCGCAGATTCTCGGTCGCCAGATTCAGGCGCAGACCGATGTTGCCGATCATCCGGTTGGCATCGATGTGGATTTTGCTGCCGCCGTTCCCGTCGGCGCCAGCCGTCAGCGTCGTGAAGGCTTCCTTCTGTGGCACCTTGGTCACATAGTTGACCAGCCCGCCGGGCGCCGAGACGCCCGACTGCATGCCGGCCACACCTTTGAGCACTTCGATGCGCTCCTTGTTTTCCAGCGCAATCGGTGCGTAGTTGGAAGTGGCCAGCCCGTTGCGCCGAAAATTGCTGGTCTGGTCGAGCAAAAAACCGCGCATCGACAGGCTTTCCAGGTAGCCGGTGGTGTTGTAGGCATCGGAGAGCGAGGCGTCGAGCTTGAGCGCCTGCGACAGCGATTGCGTCGCCGTGCCGCTCAGCAAATCGGCGCCGATCACCGTCACGCTCTGCGGCGTTTTGGCCAGTGGCGTGTTGAAGCCGCCAACGGCTGCGCTGTCGGCATCGAGCACCGGCGCGCGTTTGGCGGTGACGGTGATACCTTCAAGGACTTGTGATGTGGTGCTGGTTTGCGCCAACGCAAGCATCGACGTCAGCGGCACGCTAGCCAATCCGGCCAGTAGCGGTTTGAGAGTAGGTTTGAATAAAAAAGCCATCGAAGTTCCTTAGTCGACGGCAGGGTCAAGGGCACAGACCAATCTGGTTGCTTGTGGATCAAGGCCAGACGAAATCAGCGACGCTTCCCTGCGCAAGAATTACCTTGATCAAGTTCCAGGGTGTTATCTCAGCCGAACATCTTGCAACGATCAGCACCCCTAGCGTTCTTTGGACCGGCTAACAGCCAGTCCGGGCGCTATTGTAACGGCGGCTCAAGAAATGCGCTAACCGAACAGTATTGAACAGTATTGACAGTAGAACTGGCGGTGGTGCAGGGCTTGGGCTGCAAGTCGCTGCGCGTGACCGACCCCGAGAAGATCGAGGCCGCCCTGCGCGAAGCGCTGGTCATGGCCCGACAATACCAGGTGCCGGTGGTGGTGGAGGTGATTCTGGAGAAGGTGACCAACATTGCCATGGGCACCGAAATCGACAAGATCAACGCGTTTGAAGAGATCGACTGCCGCCACCCCGAGGGCCCCGTGGGCATCAAGAGGCTGGAGCTGGCGGGGATGCTTGAGTAAACCCCGCTATAAATAAAGGAGACCCCCCGTGCCCCGTTTTGCCGCCAACCTCAGCATGCTGTTCAATGAGCATCCTTTTCTCGATCGATTTGAGCGCGCCGCTCGGGCCGGCTTCGAGGCGGTGGAGTTTCAGTTTCCCTACGACTTCAAGGCCGACGAGATTAAAAAGCGGCTTGACGACAACGGCCTGTTGCTGGTGCTTCACAACCTGCCAGCGGGCGACTGGACTGTGGGCGAGCGCGGCATCGCCTGCCATCCCGATCGGGTGGACGAGTTCCGCGTTGGCATCGCACGCGGCATCGACTATGCCATGGCACTGGGTGTCGGCCAGCTCAACATGCTGGCCGGCAAGGCGCCCGCCGATGTGCCCGATGCCGTGCTGCGCGAGACGCTGGTCGGCAACCTGGCGCACGCTGCCACGGCGCTCAAGGGCGCGGGGCTCAAGCTGCTGATCGAACCGATTAACAGCTATGACATTCCGGGGTTTTACCTGACCCGCACCGCCCAGGCGCTAGCCCTTCTGGATGACGTGGGCGCCGACAACGCCTTTGTGCAGTACGACATCTACCATGCGCAGCGCATGGAAGGCGAGCTGGCCGCCACCCTGCAAACCAACCTGGCACGCATTGGCCACATCCAGCTGGCCGACAACCCCGGGCGCCATGAGCCGGGCACCGGCGAGATCAATTACCCGTTCTTGTTCGCGCACCTTGACCGCATCGGTTACAGCGGCTGGATTGGCTGCGAGTACAAACCCGCCACCAGCACCGAAGCCGGTCTGGGCTGGCTCAAAAGCCTCACGCCAAAACCCGCTTGACGATCCCCCGTTGTAAGATCACCTTTTTCCAATTACCCCGAGAAAACCCTATGCCCGGACTGTTGCCCAACGTTGACCCTGATGGTCTGCTTGAATTCTCGGTGGTGTACACCGACCGCTCGCTGAACCACATGTCGCGCAGCTTTCAGGGCGTGATGACCGACATCTCCGACATCCTCAAGGAGGTGTACAACGCGCCCTCCGCCGTGGTGGTGCCCGGCAGCGGCACCTACGGCATGGAAGCCGTCGCCCGCCAGTTCGCCGCAGGCAAGCATGTGATGGTGCTGCGCAACGGCTGGTTCAGCTACCGCTGGACGCAAATTTTCGACATCGGGCAGATTCCCGCATCGTCCACCGTGCTCAAGGCGCGCCCGCTAGGCACCGGCGCACAAGCCCCCTGGGCACCCGCACCGATTGCTGAAGTGCAGGCCACCATCGCCAGGGAAAAGCCTGCACTCGTGTTTGCCCCGCATGTGGAAACCGCCTCTGGCATGATCCTGCCCGACAACTATTTGAAGGCCGTGGCCGACGCCGTGCATGCCGTGGGCGGCCTGTTCGTGCTCGACTGCATCGCCTCCGGCACGATGTGGGTGGACATGCAAGCCACCGGGGTAGACGTGCTGATCTCGGCCCCGCAAAAAGGCTGGAGCAGCTCACCCTGCTGCGCCATGGTCATGCTCAGCGAGCGTGCCCGCGCCACCATCGAAGGCACCACCAGCTCCAGCTTTGCCTGCGATTTGAAAAAATGGCTGCAGATCATGGAGACCTACGAAAAAGGCGGCCACGCCTACCACGCCACCTTGCCCACCGACGCGCTCGCGCGCCTGCGCGCCGCCATGAAAGAAACGCAAGCCTACGGTTTCGCCAAAGTCAAAGCCGAGCAGCAGGATCTGGGCAACAAGGTGCGCCAACTGTTTGAATCCAGGGGTCTGCCCAGCGTCGCCGTCGAAGGCTTCAAGGCGCCGGGTGTGGTGGTAAGCTACACGACAGACCCCGACATCCAGTCCGGCAAAAAATTCATCGCCGAAGGCCTACAGACCGCCGCCGGCGTGCCGCTGCAATGCGACGAAGGCGCCGACTTTATGACCTTCCGCGTCGGCTTGTTCGGGCTGGAGAAGTGGCACCAGGCGGACCGCACCGTGGGGCAACTGGCTGGCGCGCTCGACCGGATCGGGCTGCTGGAGAATGTTGCTGCTGAAGCCATTGCTGCCTGAAGATTGGCCGGCTCCGGCACTCCCCTTTCACCCTTTAACCCCCGCCTGTTCTTAATATGAAAGGAATATTGATGTCTCGTAAAATAAGTTTATTAGCCTGTGCTTTACTATCCATCTCCGCAACGTTCGCAACCACATCTGTACACGCAGACGGCAACAAAGTCACCATCATCCATACCGGCGATTTTCACGGTCATCTGATTCCCCGTGCCAATGTGCGCAGTGACAACGTGGGTCGCAAGGAAGGCGGGTTGGCTCGCGTAGCGACTGTCATCCAGCAGATACGCGCCAAAGATAAAAATGCATTGTTGATACACACTGGCGACACCATACAAGGCGGTGCAGAGGTGCTGTTTACCCGTGGGCAAGCGATTGTGGACGTGCTCAATATGCCAGAATTTGGCATTAACGCATTTGCGCCCGGCAACTGGGAATTTGTATATGGGACCCAGCGCTTTGTCGAACTTTTTGCCGGCACAACGCCATCAGCACCTTGGGGGGCAATTGCTGCCAATTTGTTTACCGCACCACCAGCACCACCAATTACCACACCACCAACTCCACCAACTGCTTGTTCAACTGGTGCCCGCCCCCTCCCGGCTTACAAAATCATAACGGTTGGCAAGCTCAAAGTTGGCATACTCGGCCTGACCACTGATCGCGGCCCTCAAGTTGTGGGCTCATCTGTCACCAAGGGTTTCTGCTTCCTCAAGAATGGCACTGAGCTGGATACCGAAGTTGCATTGCAAGTTGCTCACCTGCGAAATGTCGAACAGGTGAATCTGCTGGTAATGGCTTCTGAAATGGGGCTGGCCAACAACATCCGCATCGCTGAAAAAATCGATGGTATCGATGTGGTGCTCTCTTCAGATATGCACGAGAAAACAGGCAATGCTGTCGTCGTCACCAACAAGACCAGTGGCCGTAAAACCATTCTGCTGGAATCGGGCCAGGATGGCACCATGATGGGCAAACTCACGCTCGAAGTAAAAAACAATGCCGTGACCAAGTGGGAGTTGAAAGCGATCCGCGTGGACGACAGCATTCCTGAAAACAAAAAGGTTGCAGCCAAAATTGCCCAGATCCGTGCAGGCTTTACCGGCGCGAGTTACGCCGACAAGGTTAACCCCTTCAACGGAGCCACGCTTAAGCGTCCTATAGATCAAATCGTTGGTAGCACCGCCGTCGCATTGCATCGCTCGAATTTCTCGAACGAGAATATGCCAGCGGTACTTGAAGGCTCATCGCACGGCTTCATGACAGATGCATTCAAGGCCATGACAGGTGCCGAAATTGGCGCGCTTCGCGGTTTCCGCTATGGCACGCATGTGCCAGTTGGACCTATCCACTATGAAGATCTGTTCCACTTCATGCCGATAGGTGCGCAAATTGCCAGTGCAAAACTGCCCGGCCAGGCCATCAAAAACCAGATCGAGAATGCCGCAGATGGCGCGCTCAACCCGGACGTATCAAAGTGGACTGGCGGTTGGTTATTCAACTTCAGTGGCGTCACCATGGACCTCGACCCCTACCAGTCGCTCACCGGTGCAGGTGTAACAGCTCATCCGCTCGCTGTTGGACGCGCGTTTAACATCAAGGTGAACGGAGCAGATCTGGCACTGAAAAATGCAGATGCGACTGCGACTACGCCTGCGACAAACAAGACCTACAGCTACGCTTCTTACTGGTATGCCGCTGATCCTTGCAGAATCAACACCATCGTCGTACCCGGCTGCACGGTCGACAGCACAACTGGCGCACCATCCAATGTCACCATCCTCAAAGATAGCGATGGCAAATCGCTGGATGGCACAGAAGTACTGGTGAAATACCTGCAAAGACCGAATGGCCCGGCCAATCCGCTGCTAAACCGCATTACGCTCAAAGACAAAACCACTGGACTAGCCATCTCGCTTCCTGCCGCAAAATTCGGCAACCCGGAAATGCAACCGCTGCGTGGCGGGCAGCAATAAACAGCTGTACGATGCCAAGCTTGCTTCGGCTGTTTTTTTAGATGAATGCCCGCCAGATTTTTGGCGGGTTTTTTTCGTCTCAGGATAAAGTAACCACGCGGTTTTCGTTCTGTTCTACTTGGCAGCGGGCCTGAGTTCAGGGCGGTCGATGTAACGCGCATCCCTGGTTTTGAGATCCTTGGGTGTGATATGGGAATATCCCTTGGAAATTACTTCTTTAGCAATTTCTAATTCTATTTCGCGTCAGAAAGTGAATTGTTAGACGAAAAAAAACGGCCTAGGGTTACCCCCGGGCCGCGAGACGTTACTCTATCTGGTCGTTGTTATACGATGCTCGCGCTTATAGCAACGGACAGGTCGCAAACGATGCACCCTTGATAGGCTGGATCATCTTGAAGTTGTAGCCAAGCGGGCTGATGGTGGGCAGCCGCTTCACAGTCAGGCGGTGAAGCGGCAGGTTGGCTTTGGTTACCGTACCCTTCAGGTTTACACGCAGGTACTGGACCACAGCCTCGGTGATGTCCATCACGTCCAGGCTGTTGGGCAGCGGCCCGGCCGGCGTGCCCGGACCCGCGACCTGGACGATGCTGCCGTCCGTCTTCACCACCTGAATCGCGCGACCCCGGCAGGGGGGGCAGTTGTTGATGGTGGTGGGGTCATCCGCAAACCAATAGCCGGTGACCGTGTAGCCAGGCGCGCCGCTGGTGCACTGCTGGTAGCCCGGGTTGGCGACAGACACGCCGCCTACGATGAGGGTGGGGCGGCCATCGTAGAGGTCGTTCTCGTTTATGGAATTGCCGAGGACCTTGATGTTGCTGCCGCGGTTGCTGCTCCAGGGCGCGGTGCGATTCGCCAGGGTCGGCCCGATGACAGTCACCGGCGACGCAGTGGCACCCATGAAGCCGTCGCAGGCATCGACGTTCATGGTCAGGCCACTGTAGGCGAACATCCAGCCGCCAGCCCACTCTGTAGGCTCGGGTTGGAAGACGCCGCCAATCGATTGCTCGATCGCGCGCTTCAGGTCGGCGCCGCAGGCCTTGGCGGTCCTGCCCAGCTTGGCTACGATGGGGATGTAGGTGTAGATGTCCCCCATGGTAATGGGGCCGGGGGGCACGCCGGTGCCATAGCGGAAGCCGCGGATGGACGCCGTCTGGGCCATGCCAATGGCAGCCATGGCGTCAGCGATCAGGTTATGGGAACTGCCCTCGACCACGCCGGGCATGTCTTCATTCACGAAGTTGGAACGGTGCAAGCCCACTTGGGTATAGGCGATGATCTCGTCCACCGGGCGACGCAGTACGGTGGTGTTGCCGCCCACTGTCACCGTCTGGCCAGCCACGAAGGTACCCGTTACATAGGGCGCGCGCACCTGGGCAACCTTGGCGGCCACGGTCGCATCCTCCTTGATGTCGTCGGTTATCGCGCGCTGCTGGAAGGTCCAAGTGATTATCTTGCCGTTTTTGACCGCCAGATTGAGCTTGCCGACCATGGTGCCGTCATGGCCTTCCTCCACGATCAGCGTCTGGATACCGTCTATATTGGTACGGGCGACGACGATCGGGGCAGTGGTCCGCTCGTGCATGTCGGAGTTCAGGATCACATCCGGGCTGAACGTAGCCGTTTCAGCGATCTGGACGTCGCGTGCCATTTCCAGTTCGGAAATCATCACGACCACATCGACATTTTCCACGGTGCGCAGATGGTTGACGAAGCAGGGCACTTCGGTCTTGGCGTCGGTGAACGTGTAGTTTCGGGTGACGGAGGTGCCGACGGCAGCAATGGCACGCGCCCCGGTCACGCCGAGGATGCCGACTTTCACATTACCCACCTGCTTGATGGTGTAGGTGGGCAGCACACGCTTGCGCGGACGCAACGTGTTGGTGGCAGGATCCGTTGCCTTCACGCCGCACATGGCGGTGTCGTCAAACTGGTTGGTGTAGTAGAGGTTGGAAGCCAGCGCACCCCAGTTTGCCAGCGGCGCGGCTGTAGCCGTACCCTTGAAGGTTTCCTCGAAGCGGGCCGTGCCATACAGGTAATCCCAGTTTCCGAGTCCATGGGCGACGTAGCCAAACAGGTTCAGGACATCGATCATGACTTGTCCACGGCTGAACAGGGCTTCGGCCGATCCCTGCACGGAGTCGCCGGTATTGATCAGTAGCGAGTAGTCCACGCCCTTTTCAGTGGCCTCTTTGCGGATATCCTTGATGATGGTGTACATGCGCGCCAGGCCGCCTTCCATACTGCGGCCTATGGCGTCACTGCGCAAATTGTGCCGTGGCACCAGGTTGCCGTGAATGTCTCCGGTGTGGATTAGCGTGACTTTGCCACTACCGGTACCGGCCGAAGCCGCCGACGTAAAAGCCGCGCCGACTGAGACGGCGAGGGTTGTTGCCAAAATACTTACTAGATGCTTCATTGTTCCTCCAACTTCTGATTATAAAGGCTAAAGTTTTTTGAATCAGTCTCGAGTATGTTAAGTCACGTCGCGGAAACCGGGGGCAGGTCTCAATGCTGTTCGGTTAAGTGCCTTTATCCGCAACCTGTCGAAGCAGGAAGCGCTCCGGCAGGCCCAAGAAATGCGCTATCCGAACAGTATTGGGGCAGGTCTTGCAAACCCACTGACTGCCTCGTCGCACGTTTTCTCAAGCGACTTCCAAATTCCTGGTCACCACAACGCCCTTGAGTGAGCGCTGCGGCGCATCCGTGATCTGGATGTCCACCATCTGGCCAATCAGCCGGTCGGGGCCTTCAAACACCACCGCGCGGTTGCATTCAGTGCGGCCGAATAGTGCGTTGGCAGTCTTGCGGGCTGCGCCTTCAACCAGCACCCGCTGCACCGTGCCCAGGCGGCTGGCGCTGATGACTTTGACGCTGTCGTCAATCGCCGCTTGCAGGCGTTGCAAGCGTTTGAGTTTGACCGCGTGTGGTGTGTCATCCGTCAGGTTGGCGGCGGGTGTGCCGGGGCGCGGGCTGTAGATAAAGCTGAAGGAGCTGTCGTAACCCACGTCGTTAATCAGCTTCATCATCTTTTCAAAATCGTCTTCGGTCTCGCCGGGGAAGCCAACGATAAAGTCGCTGCTCAGGGCCAGATCAGGGCGAATCGCGCGCAGTTTGCGGATGGTGCTTTTGTATTCCATCGCCGTGTAGCCGCGCTTCATCGCCATCAAGATGCGATCGCTGCCGTGCTGCACGGGAAGATGCAGGTGGTTCACCAGCTTGGGCAATGTGGCGTAGGCGTCGATCAGGCGCTGGGTGAATTCGTTCGGGTGGCTGGTCACGTAGCGGATGCGCTCGATGCCGGGGATGTCGCTCACATATTCAAGCAGCGTGGCGAAGTCGGCTATCTCTGATGTTAATCCCATCGCACCTCTGTAGGCATTCACGTTTTGGCCCAGCAGCGTGACCTCTTTCACGCCTTGATCAGCCAAGCCTGCCACTTCAACCAGCACGTCTTCAAACGGGCGCGAGAATTCTTCGCCGCGCGTGTAGGGCACGACGCAGTAGCTACAGTATTTGGAGCAGCCTTCCATGATGCTGACAAAGGCAATGACGCCATCGACGCGGGCCGGCGGCAGGTTGTCAAACTTTTCGATTTCGGGAAAGCTGATGTCAACCTGCGGCTTGCCCAGGCGTGCGCGGTTTTCCAGCAACTGCGGCAGGCGGTGCAGGGTTTGCGGGCCAAACACCACGTCAACATAGGGCGCGCGTTCGATGATGGCCGCACCTTCCTGGCTGGCAACGCAGCCGCCGACGCCGATTAGCACACCTTTTTCCTTGAGGTGCTTGACTCGGCCCAGGTCACTGAAGACTTTTTCCTGCGCCTTTTCGCGCACCGAGCAGGTGTTGAACAGGATCAGGTCGGCTTCGTCGATGTCCTGCGTGGACTCGTAACCCTCGGCGGCATGCAGCACGTCCAACATCTTGTCCGAGTCGTACTCGTTCATCTGGCAGCCGAAGGTTTTGATAAAGACTTTTTTAGCCATGATTTATTACTGAATTGATAGCTGGTTGCGAAGGTGCGTATTCCGCTACAGGCTGATTTGATCGAAAAAATTGGGTGGTAGCTGGCCGGCCTGTGGCCGCGCCTGTCAGTTCGCCTTGATGACTGCCGGTGTGTCGTCGGTGCTGCTGCCAAAGCTGAACCACGAAGCCTTGGTATTGGGCCGTTTCAGCTTGATTTCTTCGCTATTGAGAATCCAGACTTCATGGACATTGCCAGCGCCTTCGCGCAGGTAATTGACCGCCACTTTCTGGTTGACCAGCGCGCCCGACATGACCAGCAGGTTGTTTGCGTCGCGAATGCGCGCGCCTGGCGAAAGCCGGTCGGCCTTGCCGTCCAGGGTGATGACGGGCGGCGCCTGCACCACCATCTCGCCACGCAGGGCGGCAGCGGGGAATTGCCTGATGGCGGGTTTGAATTCAGGGCTTGCCTGCGCCGATGCGGGCAGAGCGTGAAGGTTGGCGTAGGCCCCAAAAATAATCAGAGCAGCCAGCAAGGGGTAGCTTGTGTTGCAGCGGTTCATGGTGTTGTCCAGAGGCTGAAAAATCGCAAAAAATCTGGTGGTGATAGGTGGACTTGAACTCACTTTTTGTCTTTCGAGTCCGGAATGGCCGCGTCAATGACTGCCCCGGTCACCTTGACGCTGGTCTTGATGACGGTGGCGGCGACCGTAACAGCGGCATCGGCCACGGCCACCACGGCGCACCCCTGGCCCATCAGTACGGCAACAGCACTGCCGATCATTGTCATATTCCGGCTAACTTGCTTCATTCATACTTCCTGGTTGATTAGCATCCAATTATCCGGCCACGGCAGGAAATTCAACCGCATGAGATGCTATGGATGCCTCCCTGCCTAAGGGCTGAGGCATTGTGGCACTGCGATAGAACAGCCGTCAATCAGGAAGAAACCACTAGCACGGGGTGGATCCTCGGCGTGGTTCAAAAAGTAACGTTTTTGAGAGTTTTTGGTGTCTGACCCCAATAACTCGATGGTTTGCCTATGACTCAACCGATGGCCACCCGAAAAAGTATTACCCGTACATTGATTTTGAGCCACGCCTGATAATCAAGCTCCCAGACCCGCCCACAAGGCGGCAC
>JBCKMZ010000054.1:0-12147 GCA_038902975.1 Polaromonas sp. | reverse complement strand
CCGCCTGAAGGCGTTTGACTACAAACTGATCGACCAGTCGGCAGCTGAAATCGTTGACACCGCCAAACGCACTGGTGCGATTGTCAAGGGCCCCGTGCCTTTGCCAACCCGCATGAAGCGTTTTGACATCCTGCGTTCGCCCCACGTCAACAAGACGAGCCGCGACCAGCTCGAAATCCGCACGCACCAGCGTCTGATGGACATCATTGACCCAACGGATAAAACCGTTGATGCTTTGATGAAGCTCGATCTGCCTGCTGGCGTGGATGTCCAAATCAAGCTGCAGTAAAAAAAGCGGGCTTGCCATATTTGGCGGTTCGCGCTATACTCTTAGGCTGTTCTCAATATGTACGCATGTTGAGTGCAGTTTTATTAACTGTCTTTCACGTCAAAACGTTTGTGGCCAATTGAAGTCGCAACGGTGAAAGTTACGAAAGAACACATCATGAGTCTGAGCAACTCCCTCGGGTTGCTGGGTCGCAAGGTTGGCATGATGCGTCTGTTCACTGATGATGGGAATACCGTTCCCGTCACAGTGGTTGACGTATCCAACAACCGCGTGACCCAGGTTAAAACCGAAGCAAATGACGGCTACAGTGCCCTTCAAGTGGCATTTGGTGCGCGCAAAGCGTCGCGTATCACCAAGCCGGCCGCCGGCCACCTTGCGAAAGCAGGCGTTGAAGCAGGTGAAATCCTGAAAGAATTCCGCGTGACAGCTGATGTCGCAGGCAAGTATGCAGCAGGCGCAGTTGTGCCTGCTGCTGACGTGTTTGTAGTTGGCCAAAAAGTCGACGTGCAGGGTACTTCCATTGGCAAAGGCTTTGCCGGCACCATCAAGCGCCACAAGATGAAGTCGCAACGCGCAACGCACGGTAACAGCCGTTCGCACAACGTGCCCGGCTCCATCGGTATGGCGCAAGACCCGGGCCGTGTGTTTCCGGGTAAACGCATGACGGGTCACCTCGGTGATGTCACCAAAACCACGCAAAACCTCGACATCGTGCGGATTGACGAAGCTAGGCAATTGCTGATGATCCGCGGCGCTGTGCCTGGTTCCAAAGGCGGTTTTGTCACGGTTCGCGCCGCTATCAAAGCCAAGCCAGTTGCCGAAAAAGGAGCGAACTAATGCAGGTCGAACTCCTGAATGACCAGGGTCTGGCTTTGTCCAAGGTGGACGTGCCCGATACCGTGTTTGGTCGCGAATACAACGAAAGCCTGATTCACCAGGTGGTCGTGGCCTTCCAGGCCAACGCCCGCCAGGGTACCCGGGCTCAAAAAGACCGTGAACAAGTGCGTCACTCGACCAAGAAGCCTTTTAAACAAAAGGGTACGGGTCGCGCACGTGCTGGTATGACTTCTTCCCCGCTGTGGCGTGGCGGCGGTCGTATTTTCCCGAACATGCCTGACGAAAACTTCACACAGAAAATCAATAAAAAAATGTATCGCGCCGGTATGGCGTCGATCTTCTCGCAGCTGGCGCGCGAAGGCCGTCTGGCTGTGGTTGATTCACTGGTTGTCGATTCACCCAAGACCAAAGTCCTGGCTGACAAATTCAAGGCCATGAACCTCAAGTCAGTGCTGGTGATCGCCGATGTGATCGACGAGAACCTGTATCTGGCATCACGCAATCTGGTGAACATTCTTGTGGTTGAGCCGCGTTACGCCGATCCGGTGTCACTGGTTCATTACAAAAAAGTCCTGGTCACCAAGGCTGCCATGGATCAACTCAAGGAGATGTTCGCATGAGCGCCAAAACATCGAATTTCGACGAAGGCCGGTTGATGCAGGTTCTGGTCGCGCCCATCGTGTCTGAAAAGGCCACGATGATCGCTGACAAGACCAATGCCGTGACCTTCAAGGTGCTGCAGGACGCTACCAAGTTTGAAATCAAGGCCGCAGTGCAATTGATGTTCAAGGTGGATGTCCAGTCGGTTGCCGTACTCAACATCAAGGGCAAGACCAAGCGCTTTGGCAAGTCTGTAGGTCGCCGCGACAACATTCGCAAGGCCTATGTGACGCTGAAACCTGGTCAAGAGATCAACCTTGGCGGGGAGGCTGCGTAATGGCTGTCATTAAAATGAAACCCACATCACCCGGCATGCGCGGGATGGTGAAGATATCGCGTGATCACCTGCACAAGGGTGAGCCTTACGCACCGCTGCTGGAGCCACAATTCCAGCAGTCTGGCCGTAACAACAACGGTCACATCACGGTTCGCCATAAAGGCGGTGGTCACAAGCACCACTACCGTGTGGTGGACTTCAAGCGCAACAAGGATGCCATCCCTGCCAAGGTCGAACGTATCGAGTACGACCCTAACCGCACGGCCCACCTTGCCCTGATCTGCTACGCCGACGGCGAGCGCGCCTACATCATTGCCCCGCGTGGCCTTGAAGTCGGTGCCACGCTCATCAGCGGTTCGGAAGCACCGATTCGCGTGGGTAACACCCTGCCTATCCGCAACATTCCTGTTGGTTCAACGATTCACTGCATCGAGATGCAAATTGGTAAGGGCGCGCAAATTGCACGTTCAGCCGGTACATCTGCAACGCTGCTGGCCCGCGAAGGTATCTACGCCCAGGTGCGTATGCGCTCTGGTGAGGTTCGTAAGATCCACGTCGAATGCCGCGCCACCCTCGGTGCAGTTGCCAACGAAGAGCACAGCCTGCGCCGCCTCGGCAAAGCTGGTGTCAAGCGCTGGATGGGTATTCGCCCAACCGTTCGCGGTGTGGTCATGAATCCGGTCGATCACCCACACGGTGGCGGCGAAGGCAAGACCGGCGAAGGTCGCCATCCTGTCGATCCATGGGGTAACCTGACCAAAGGCTACCGCACCCGCAACAACAAGCGCACGCAAGTGATGATTGTTTCGCGTCGCAAGAAGTAAGGTTAAGCCATGACACGTTCACTCAAAAAAGGTCCCTTTGTCGACCACCATTTGGTAGCCAAGGCTGACAAAGCCGTCACCAACAAAGACAAAAAGCCGATCAAAACCTGGTCGCGCCGCTCCATGATCCTGCCCGAGTTCATCGGCCTGACCATCGCCGTGCATAACGGCAAGCAGCACGTCCCGGTTTACATCACCGATCAAATGGTTGGCCACAAGTTGGGCGAGTTTGCACTCACCCGTACTTTTAAAGGTCATCCGGCTGACAAAAAAGTTGTGAGAAAGTAATGGAGAAGACCATGGAAACACGTGCAACCCTCCGGGGCGTTCGTTTGTCGGTCGACAAGGGCCGTCTGGTCGCTGATTTGATTCGCGGTAAAAAAGTCGATCAAGCGCTCAATATCCTGACCTTCACGCAGAAAAAAGCTGCTGGAATCATCAAGAAGGTGGTTGAGTCCGCCATCGCCAACGCTGAACACAACGATGGTGCCGATATCGACGAATTGAAGATTAAAACCATCTACGTCGAACAGGGCGCCACGCTCAAGCGTTTCTCCGCGCGCGCCAAAGGCCGCGGCAACAGCATCAGCAAACCTACGTGCCATGTGTACGTGGTGGTTGGCAACTAAGGGCAGACCGATATGGGACAAAAAATCAACCCAACCGGGTTCCGTCTTTCGATCAGCCGCAATTGGTCTAGCCGCTGGTACGCCAGCAACAAGGACTTCGCCGGCATGTTGGCTGAAGACATCAAGATGCGCGAGTACCTGAAGAAAAAGCTCAAGAATGCTGCGGTTTCGCGCGTTCTGATCGAGCGTCCCACCAAGAACGCACGCATCACGATTTTCTCGGCACGTCCGGGTGTTGTGATCGGCAAAAAAGGCGAAGACATCGAAGCGCTGAAAAAAGAACTGAGCCGCCAGCTGGGCGTGCCAGTCTCCGTGAACATTGAAGAAGTTCGCAAGCCTGAAATTGATGCCAAGCTGATCGCTGACAGCATCACCCAACAGCTTGAAAAACGGATCATGTTCCGCCGCGCCATGAAGCGTGCCATGCAAAACGCCATGCGTCTGGGTGCCCTGGGCATCAAGATCATGTCGTCTGGCCGCCTCAACGGTATTGAGATTGCCCGTTGCGAGTGGTACCGCGAAGGTCGCGTGCCGCTTCACACCTTGCGCGCCGACATCGACTACGGCACCTCTGAAGCCAAGACCACCTACGGTGTGATTGGTGTCAAGGTCTGGGTCTACAAAGGCGACACCTTGGGCAGTGGCGATAAGCCAGGAGCCCGTATGGTTGGAGTGGCTGACGAAGAGCGCAAGCCACGCGGTCCACGCCGTGACGCACGTCCTGGTGATCGTCCAGGCGGTGACCGTCCAGCAGCGCCACGCGGTGCGAGAGCCCCGCGTGCCGTAGCAGGTGGTGTCAACACTGCGCCTGCTGATGGCAGCGATAAGCCGGCTGAAGCTACCGTTGGTAGCGAAGCCCCGAAAACCACCGTTAAGCGCGTCCGCAAAGCCGCGCCAGCTGCAGCAGCTGACGGTACCAAGACCGAGTAATCGGTCTATATAACGGAGAATAAAAATGCTGCAGCCCGCTCGCAGAAAATACCGCAAAGAGCAAAAAGGCCGCAATACCGGCATTGCCACACGAGGAAACTCAGTGGCATTCGGTGACTTTGGCCTGAAGTGTACCGATCGTGGTCGCTTAACCGCTCGTCAAATTGAAGCCGCACGTCGTGCGATTTCCCGTCACGTCAAACGTAGCGGCCGTATCTGGATTCGCGTCTTCCCGGACAAGCCGATTTCCCAAAAACCTGCAGAGGTTCGCATGGGTAACGGTAAAGGCAATCCGGAATATTACGTGGCTGAAATCCAGCCCGGCAAAATCGTTTTTGAAATCGTCGGCGTGACCGAAGAACTGGCCCGTGAAGCGTTCCGCCTGGCATCTGCCAAGCTGCCGCTGCGCACCACGTTCGTTAGTCGCATGATTGGCCAGTGAGCAGGAGAAGCAAGAAATGAACACCACTGAACTGCGCCAAAAAGACGTTGCCGGTTTGAAAACCGAAGTCAAAGAGCTGCAAAAAGCCCACTTTGGCCTGCGTATGCAAAAAGCCACGCAACAACTCAACAACACTTCAACACTGCGGTCTACGCGCCGCTCTATCGCTCGCGCCAAAACCATACTGGCAGAGACCGTTGCAAAGCAAGGAGCTAAATAATGACGGAAGTTAAAAAAGCCCTCAAGCGCACCATGATCGGCAAGGTCGTCAGCGATAAGCGCGCCAAGACCGTTACGGTGCTGGTTGAGCGCCGCGTCAAACACGAGCTGTACGGCAAAATCGTATCGCTGTCGAGCAAGTACCACGCGCATGACGAAAAGGGCGAGTACAAGACCGGCGACATGATTGAAATCACCGAAAGCCGCCCGCTCTCCAAGACCAAAAATTGGGTGGTGACCCGGTTGGTCGAAAAAGCGGCTATCGTCTAAAGGGCACCCCATGATTAAAGTCGGCGACACCCTTCCTGCAACCACCCTGATGGAATTTTCAGAAGTCGAAGGCAATGGCTGTCGCATTGGCCCCAATGCAGTTGACGTTGCTAAAGCTACTGCTGGCAAAACCATTGCCCTGTTTGCCGTGCCAGGCGCTTTCACGCCGACCTGCTCGGCCAAGCATGTACCCGGTTATGTCGAGAAGTTCGCTGACCTCAAGGCCGCTGGCGTGGATGAAATCTGGTGTTTGAGCGTCAACGACGCATTCGTCATGGGTGCTTGGGCGCGCGATCAAAAAACTGGCGGCAAGGTTCGCATGTTGGCCGATGGTAGTGCTGACTTCGCCAAGGCCGTAGGCCTGACCATCGACCGGACCTCGGCCGGCATGGGCATTCGCAGCGTGCGCTATTCAATGCTGGTCAAGGATGGCAAGGTTGTCAGCCTGAATGTTGAAGGCCCTGGCAAGTTTGAAGTCAGTGATGCGGCCACCATGCTGGCGCAAGCCAAGGCCTGATTGGCCTAGTCAGTCCTTGTAGCCTTCCGCCTCGACCCACAGCACCACCTCGTCGCCGACGGAGGGTATGCCGAATTTCATCCCGAAATCCGAGCGCTTGATGCTGCCGCTGAAATTGCCTCCGCAAATCTCGCGCTTGTTAAAGGGGTGCACAACGCACTTCCAGCGATCGACCTTGAAGGATAACGGCCGGGTTACGCCAAGCAGCGTGATATTGCCCTCGATGGTGGTCGGGTTGTCACCGCTGAATAGCACCCGGGTCGAACGAAATTCCAATGTCGGGAATTCTTGGACATTGAAGAAATCAGGTGAACGCAGATGTTCGTCGCGCGAGCGCGGACGACCGGCTTTTTCGTTGTCACCGGTGCTGATGGATGCGGTCTGCACCGTCAATGCGACCGAAGCTGTTTTGGCCACGGGGTCGATCACGAATTTGCCGGCATTCCTGTCAAAGCGGCCGCGCATCCGGGTCAGGCCGTCAAGATGATCGGCTTCGAAATTGACATAGGTGTGGTAAGGATCCATGGTGTAGGACACGGGCGCTGCATAAACTGTAAAGGGTGCGCAGGCAACAGCCAGCGCCAGGACAAGACGTTTCATTGATGAATTTCCTTCAAGTTTTGGGAACAACAGCGGATCAGACTGGCGTGCCGCGTGATGCGTAATACGCGGTGGCGCAGGCCGCGGTTGCGATGACGAAACCGTAAAAAGAAAATACCACCGTTTGCAGCCAGACGGGCGATTTTTCCGGCCCCGGTATGCGCATGGCCACAGGGAGCAGCGCGAGGATCAGGGCCGCATACCATTGTAGTTGCGCGAGTATTACTGCACCCGAGGCGATCAGTCCCGCGGCGAGCGCAATGGTCAGCACGAATGTGGACCCGGCGGGGAAGCGCTTGCCCTGGATCATCTGCACCAGCAGCAATCCGCCCGCACCGGCGCCCAACGCCACGCCATAGAATCCGAAGGTGGCATAGGCGCCGAATATGGCGGCAACGCCGGCCCCCAGTCCCAGTGCCAGGCCTGCGCTACCCGCACGTACGGGTTTGTCGGTCAGCGTGGACTGCATGTAGCCAACCAGCCACCCGGTGAGCAGGAGTGCGGTGGCGCCGGGAAGCAGGGCTTCCATCAAGGGCTTTTGTGCGAGGATCGGATAAAAAGCCCAGAGCGCGCCGCCAGCTGCGGCAATTCCCAGTACCCAGGCACCGATCCGGGTGGGCTTGAAGGCAAAATCAATCAGGATGCCAATCAGTGGGGCCACCAGCACCAGCAGAATGATTTTTCGCGATGCCGTTAGTGGCGAGAATTGGAAGCCGCTGACCAGAGCTACCGCTGTGGCGAAAGCGACAACCGCGGCCAGCCCGCCGAGGCGGACGCGATGCAGCAGCGCCATGGTCAGCAGCCCGGCAAAAAAAGGTGCGATGCCGGCCTGGAACGCCGGGTGATTCAGGTAATCCGCCACTTGAACTCCTTGGTGGTGACGCTGGCCGGCAGGCCAGCGCATTAAGTCAGGTAAAAGGCCAAAAACCCACAAGCGTTGATTAAATAATCTTGCCCTGTCTCAAATCAGATATCTGCACATCAGAGTAGTTCAACAGGCTACGCAAAACTTCTTCGGTATGCTGGCCCAGCAGCGGCGGCGGCAGCCCGCCCTGGCCCGGTGTGCGCACCGGCGTGGCGCTGAGCTTGATCGGGCTGGATACCAGTCGCAGGTCGCTTTTAATCGGGTGCTGCCACTGCGTGACCATGTTGCGCGCCTCGATTTGCGGGTCGGCAAATACCTCGGCCAGGTTGTTGATCGCGCCGCACGGCACCTTGGCGGCTTCCAGCGCTGCCAGCCAGTCGGCCTTGCTGCGGGTTTTCATCACGGCTTCAAGCATCGGCACCAGTTGCGCGCGATTCAGCACGCGATCGCGGTTTTTGGCAAACAGCAGGTTGCTGGCAAGTTCAGGGATGTTGGCAACCGCACAAAACTTGGCGTATTGCGAGTCATTGCCGACCGCCAGTATCAGGTGGTCTTTGGTGTCATCCGGCGCGGCAGCAACCTCAAACACCTGATACGGCACGATGTTCTGGTGCGCATTACCGGCCCGGCCCGGCGTATGGCCACTGACCAGATAGTTGGCACCCAGGTTGGCCAGCATGGCGACTTGCGTGTCGAGCAGCGCCATGTCAAGCTGCTGGCCCTGGCCGGTTTTTTCAGCATGGCGCAGCGCGGCGAGTATGCCCACGGCGGCGTACATGCCGGTCATCAGGTCAGCGACGGCAATCCCCACTTTTTGTGGGCCGCCACCCAAATCATCACGCTCCCCGGTCACGCTCATCAACCCGCCCATGCCCTGAATCGCGTAGTCATAGCCGGCGCGGTCGGCATACGGGCCGTTCTGCCCAAAGCCCGTGATCGAGCAATACACGATACGCGGATTGATGGCTTTGATGGATTCGTAATCCAGCCCATAGCGCGCCATGTCGCCAACCTTGAAGTTCTCGACAAACACATCGCAATGCAGTGCCAGCTCGCGTATCAGCGCCTGGCCTTCTGGCGTGGCAATGTCGCAGGTCACGCTGCGCTTGTTGCGGTTGGCGCCCAGGTAATAAGCGGCCTCTTGCGTCTCAAGGCCTTGCGCGTCTTTCAAAAACGGTGGGCCCCAGGTGCGCGTGTCATCACCGCTGCCGGGCCGCTCGATTTTGATGACATCAGCCCCCAGGTCAGCCAGTGTCTGGGTACACCACGGGCCAGCGAGTACGCGGGACAGGTCGAGAATGCGGATGCCGTCTAGAGAGTTCATACAGGTATTTTGCCCGTCCGGGCAGATCCAGCCAGTGCCATGCCCAAACGGCTGTGCACCGGCACGCATGGTCAATCGGGTACAAGGTTAACGTGCCATGTTTACTTATTAAGGTTTGAATAAGCCCATGACAACATCCTCAGTCGCACTGGATGCGTCCAGCCATACCGATTACCTAGACAGGAAAACCGGCGTGATGGTTTTCCTGGCTTTTGCCGCAGCCTATTTTTGCTCGGCGCTGGTACGCGCCATCACCGCCACCCTGGCGCCGATATTGACCCAGGAGTTTGCCTTGCAGGCGCGCGATCTGGGTCTACTGGCAGGTGGTTATTTTCTTGGCTTCGCGGCCATTCAGTTGCCGCTGGGCCGGTGGCTGGATCGGCATGGCCCGAAGCGCGTCATCCTTTGCTTTTTGGGGCTTGCCGTGCTGGGTTGCCTGGCCTTTTCGATGGCCAGCAGTTTTGCCGGGTTGCAGGGCGTGCGCTGGCTGCCTATAACCTCGGAATTTTTGCCGACGTGTTTGTGGTGCAGTGGGGAATCGGCTTGCTGATCGATGGCTTTGCGTCCAGCGGCTTGAACCAGACCTTGAGTTTTCAGGCTGCCATGGCTGTGTATTTGTGTTGTTGTATCGCGTCATACGCTTATTTTCTAAGCATCAAAGTCGATAATTCACCGCAATGAACGGAATTTTCATCATCGCCCATGCACCTTTGGCCTCTGCTTTGCGGCAGTGTGTGCTGCATGTGTTCCCTGACAACCCTGCCGGTGTGGTGGCGCTGGACGTACAGCCCAACATGCCGCCTGAAGAAACCCTGGCGCAGGCGCGCATCATGTTCGAGCAGATGGGTACTTCGCATGCGCTGGTGCTGGCCGACGTGTATGGTGCCACGCCCTGCAACGTCGCGCAAAATCTGGTCGATGGCATCCACTCCAAACTGATCACCGGCATCAACCTGCCCATGCTGCTGCGCACCGTGTCTTATCGCCACGAGTCGCTTGACTTGCTGGTGGCACGGGCGCTGGCAGGTGCAACCCAGGGCGTGATGCAGGTGGCCATTAGCGCACCGCAAAATCAGGCAAAACAAAAACATGATCCAGACCAGCACGAACATCAGCAATAAGCTCGGCCTGCACGCCAGAGCTTCCGCCAAACTCACCAAACTCGCCGGCAGCTTTCCGTGCGAGGTGTGGATGAGCAGGGGCGAACGTCGCGTCAACGCCAAGAGCATCATGGGCGTGATGATGCTGGCCGCCGGTATAGGCAGTACGCTGCAAATCGAAACTAACGGCGTGCAGGAGCAGGAGGCGATGGATGCGCTGCTAGCTCTAATTGCCGATAAGTTCGGAGAGAGTGAGTGATATGGCCCCCACGCTTGTCACTTCGTGTACTTCGCTGCCCCCCGAGGGGGCTAATTTCCCTTGGGGCGGCCCGGCGGGAAATTGCTGGTCCCCACGTTCGCTCGCTTCGGTAGCGCGCCCTGCGCGGCGCACGACATGACTTTCTCGGTTCACGGTCTAGCCGTTTCGCGAGGTATCGCGATTGGCCGTGCCGTGCTGGTGGCATCGAGTCGCGCTGATGTCGCGCATTACTTTATTGACGACTCCAGAACCGATGAAGAAATCACCCGCGTGCGCGTGGCCCGTAATGCGGTAACTGAAGAAGTCACCCGTGTGCAGCAAGACCTGCCCAAGGACGCGCCGCATGAGTTGTCGGCACTGCTGGATGTGCATTTGCTGCTGCTGCAAGACGAGACGCTGATCAGCGGTGTCAAGCACTGGATCACCGAGCGCCACTACAACGCCGAATGGGCGCTGACCACGCAGTACGAAATCATTGCGCGCCAGTTCGACGAGATGGAAGACGAGTATCTGCGCGAACGCAAGGCCGACCTGGAGCAGGTGGTCGAGCGCATCCTGCGCCGCATGAAAGGCGCGCCCTCGTCGATGCGGCCGCCCTTGCAACAGCAACGCCAGGCCGGGGCTGGCCGCAAAAATTCACCTCAAGGTCTGCTGCTGGACGACACGGTTGATGTGCCGCTGGTGCTGATCGCGCATGACATTTCCCCCGCCGACATGCTGCAGTTCAAGCAAAGCCTGTTTGTCGGGTTTGCCACTGATGTGGGTGGCAAAACATCGCACTCCGCGATTGTCGCCCGTAGCATGGACATCCCTGCCGTGGTCGGCGCACGTAGCGCCAGCCAGCTCATCAAGCAGGACGACTGGGTCATCATCGACGGTGATGCCGGCGTGCTGATTGTTGATCCCTCACCCATCATCCTGGCTGAATACGGCTTCAAGCAGCGCCAGGGCGAGCTGGAGCGTGAAAGGCTCAATCGCCTCAAGTACACGCCCGCGCTGACGATTGACGGCCAGCGCGTTGAGCTGCTGGCCAACATTGAAATGCCTGACGACACCGCTGGCGCCATCAAGGTCGGAGCCGTCGGCGTGGGCCTTTTCCGCAGTGAATTTTTGTTCATGGGCCGTGCATCGCAGGGCCTTTCCAAGCTGCCGGATGAAGAAGAGCAGTACGCCGCGTACCGCAAGGCCGTTGAAGGTATGCAGGGCTTGCCGGTCACGATTCGTACCGTTGACATTGGCGCAGACAAGCCGCTCGACAAACCTGCCGGCAGGGCACAGGAGAGCCAGCTCAATCCTGCCCTCGGCCTGCGCGCCATCCGCTGGAGCCTGGCCGACCCGCCTATGTTTTTAACCCAGCTGCGCGCCATACTGCGGGCCGCGCAGCACGGCCAGGTCAACTTGCTGGTGCCCATGCTGGCCCACGCCAGCGAGATTCGCCAGACGCTGGCCCTCATCGACCACGCACGCGCGCAGATGGACAACAGCGGCATTCCCTACGGCCCGGTGCGCCTGGGCGCGATGATTGAAATCCCCGCAGCAGCACTCACGCTCAAGCTCTTTTTGAAGCACTTCGACTTTTTGTCGATAGGCACCAACGACCTGATTCAGTACACGCTGGCGATTGACCGTGCCGACGAGTCGGTGTCGCACCTCTACGACCCCTGTCACCCCGCCGTGCTGCGCCTGATAGCCGACACGATTGCCGAATGCAATGCCCAGGGCAAAAGCGTCAGCGTCTGTGGCGAGATGGCCGGTGATGTCAGCATGACGCGCTTGCTGCTCGGGCTGGGGCTGCGCAGCTTTTCAATGCACCCCTCGCAAATCCTGGCAGTCAAGCAACAGGTGCTGCGCTCAGATGCCGGCAAACTCAAGGCTTGGGCCGAGCAGGTGCTGGCCAGCGAAGACCCGGCGGCGTTGCTTTGACTTCTTGTTTAGTTTTAACCCAGCGCGGTTTTCGCGCCAGCCTGCTGCAGGGAGGACTGAACGGCAGCAGGCGAGGCGAAACCGGCGACGAAAACCGGCAAGGAGCACAAACATCGTGAGTGCGGTATTGAATCCACCCCAGGATGGCGGCAATTTGTCCGACGTCGATAGCCGCCTGATCT
>JBCKMZ010000053.1:0-12442 GCA_038902975.1 Polaromonas sp. | reverse complement strand
GAGCCCCACATTAGCTCTCGCGTCGGATGATCGACATTGGCTCGGATGAGCCTGGCGAGCTCCAGGGCGGTCTCCTCGGAGGGGTTGTACCAATAGCTCAGAAGCCGGATGCTGGTGTCACCCATCATGTACGAGCCGAAAGGAGAGTCGCCGTTATGCTCCATCGCAACCCTGTTCGGCCCGAGCGAGGACAACACGAACGGCTCGTAGTCCTTCGAAAGCGATGCAGCACCCTGCGCTTGCAGGTAGCGCAATGCCCAGATGACTCCGCATGCGCCCATGTAAAGCGGATACGCCGGTGAAGGGTCTTTCGAATCGAGCGGATGCATCGGCCACAGTGTCGTCGGCGAAAAGCGCCGCTCGGTGTCGTCGACGATTTTCTGGATGGCCTGGCGGGCCCGACCCTCGTCCCAGGGCAACGCGGAGACGGGTTCGTGACGATCTTCGGAAAACAGCATGATCTAGTTTAGCTGGCGCCGCTTCTGCAAGACGGCTAAGGATAAGAAAATCCAACGGCACTTCATGGAAGTATCGGTGACGAATGAAGGGGTCAGGTCTCAGCGACCCACAGACCACAGCATCAAATTGCCGGCGGACCGGCCAGCGACCCGCGCGGCGTAGTGCGCGGGTCAGCGTCAGTCGTCGGCTGAGGCATCCAGCCCCGGAAACAGGACCTCGGTGTAACCGAACTGCGTGAAGTCCCGGATGCGCATCGGGTAAAGCACGCCCATCAGGTGGTCACACTCGTGCTGAACCACCCGCGCATGAAAACCGTCGACGGTGCGGTCAATCGGACCGCCATATGGGTCGAATCCGGTATACCGAATGTGCGAAAAACGGGGCACCAAGCCTCGTAGTCCCGGCACTGAAAGGCAGCCTTCCCAGCCGTTTTCCTCCTCGCCCGACAAGGGCGTGATGACCGGATTCAGCAACACGGTGCGCGGCACCAGCGGCGCATCGGGGTAGCGCGGATTGACCGCGTCGGTGCCGAAAATCACCAACTGCAAATCAGCACTAATTTGCGGCGCGGCAAGACCAGCACCGCTTGCCGCGTGCATGGTGTCAAACATGTCCGATATCAGTAGATGCAACTCGTCTGTGTCGAACTCAGGTACTGGCTGGGCAATCCGCAGCAGGCGCGGGTCACCCATTTTGAGGATGTTGTGGATAGTCATGGGTAAATCGTAAGGTAGGCGGCGTAGGCGGCTTTGGCGTACACCGAATGAAGAATGCCAATTTTTGGTGTCTGTGCATTTGCCGCAGCGGAGGGAATTCTGAACCAATGGCTGGAAAAATCCAACTCAACAGAGTTGGTGAAACTAAACTTGGTGTCAAAGCTCAAGCCTGAAAGCTGAAATGCTGAACTTTGGTCATTGCGCAACAAAAACTCCCCCTTGTGTAAAGCCATTGTTTTTTTGCTGGTGCCATAAGCCACAAAAACCCGGTAGCCCCGCTGCGACCCAACAAGCTCTTTAACCCTGACGATTAACGCCGGGCGCGGTTTGGGGCCTGGATCAAGCTTAGGTAGATGCGGAAAGTGACACCAAACAATATCCCCAGCCTCAGGTTTAGGCCACCATAGGCTGGTGTCTTGTGTCATGCGTCAGAACAAGCTGGAGATAACTTTGCCACGACCTGCTGGGCCAGCAGCTTTGCGAATAGCCGCCATCTGCTTGGCTGTCAGCAACCCATCATCTGGTTCATACGTCGGCAGCACCTCGTCAGCCAGCTTGCGCACAGCGTAGTGGAGTACTTCAGATTCGCGCTTATAGCCAAGTTGCTTGGCCAGTTTGGTGAGTGTGGCGCGTGAGACTTTGGTGGCGGTGTCAGTGGGCTGAAAGCGCATCAGTAGCGCGTCTGAGGCGGGCGAAATGCTAGCGGTCATCGTCATGTTTGATTCCTATTGATGTTTTATTGATATCGCAATGATATCAATTTTTAAGCAAATCGGCGAGTACACCCTCATCAATCACCGCCACACCCAACTCCCGCGCTTTGTCTAGCTTGCTACCCGCGTCGCTACCCGCGAGCAAATAATCGGTTTTTTTACTCACACTGCCAGCGACTTTTGCACCTGCTGCCTCTAACATGTCCTTGGCTTCGTCGCGGCTCAGCGTGGGCAGCGTGCCGGTGATGACAAAGGTTTTGCCGGACAGTGGCTGCGGCGTCCGCGCGGCCGCCTCGCCCTCTGTCCAGCTCACGCCACAAGCGCGCAATTGCTCGACCACCTCGCGGTTGTGCGGCTGGTCGAAGAAAGTGCGCAGGCTTTTGGCGACGATGGGGCCGACATCGCTGACTTCGAGCAATTGTTCTTCGCTCGCGTCCATGATGGCATCCAGCTTGCCGAAGTGGCGCGCCAGTTCCTTAGCGGTGGCTTCGCCAACGTGGCGTATGCCAAGGCCAAACAAAAAGCGTGGCAGCGTGGTGGCTTTGGATTTTTCGAGGGCCTGCAAAAGGTTCTGCGCAGACTTGTCAGCCATGCGGTCCAGACTTGCCAGCGCGGTTAGCCCGAGTTTGTAGAGATCAGGCAAGGTACGAATGAGGTTGGCGTCCACCAGTTGCTCGACCAGCTTGTCACCCAAGCCTTCAATTTCTACTGCCCGCCGGTGCGCAAAATGCAAAATCGCTTCCTTACGCTGCGCGCCACAAAACAGGCCGCCGGTACAGCGGTAGTCCGCCTCGCCCTCTTCGCGAACGGCATCCGAGCCGCAAACCGGACATTGGCGCGGCATCGTGAATATGGATGCGTCAGGCACGCGCTTTTCAAGCAGCACGCTGACGACCTCAGGAATCACATCGCCAGCACGTCGCACGATCACCGTGTCGCCGATGCGTACGTCTTTACGGCGCGCCTCGTCTTCGTTATGCAAGGTGGCGTTGGTCACGACTGCGCCACCTACAAATACCGGAGCAAGCTTTGCGACTGGTGTCAGCTTGCCGGTGCGGCCAACCTGCACATCAATGGCAAGTACGGTGGTGAGTTGCTCTTGTGCTGCATATTTGTGGGCCACCGCCCAACGCGGTTCGCGCGTGACAAAACCAAGCTGCCTTTGCAAGGCGAGGCTGTTGACTTTGTAGACCACGCCATCAATGTCGTAAGGCAAGGCATCGCGCTGCTGGCCCATGGCTTTATGAAACGCTATTAATTCCGTAGCGCCTCGCGCCAGTTTTGTTTGGGCTGCGACCGGAAAGCCCCATTTCTTTAGGGTCTGAAGCAGTTCAAAATGGGTTTCAAACACTGGGCCCCCTGACTCAGGAGATGTGATTTCGCCCAAGCCATAGGCAAAAAAACTGAGCTTTCTGCTGGCGGCAATAGCCGGGTCTAGCTGGCGCACCGCGCCTGCTGCGGCGTTACGTGGGTTGACGAAAGTTTTTTCACCTTTCATACCTTGCGCAATTTTTTCGCGCTGCCGCTCATTAAGCGCTTCAAAATCGGCCCGCCGCATATAAACCTCGCCGCGCACTTCGAGCACAGCTGGAGCAAAAATGGCCCCCACGCTCGCCACTTCGTGCCTGCGGCGCGCTGCCCCTTGCCCAATGTGTGGGGCTAGCCTTGCTTGGGACGGCCCATCGCTACGGCTCGGCAAACGCAGTGGTATCTGGTTGACGGTACGCATGTTTTGCGTCACGTCTTCGCCATCTTCGCCATCACCACGGGTTGCAGCCTGCACCAGCACGCCGTTTTCATAACGCAGGTTCATCGCCAGGCCATCGAACTTGAGCTCGGCCACGTATTCCACTGGCGCATCAGCCTCGCCCAGGCCAAGCTCTTTTCGCACACGGGTGTCGAAATTTTCTGCGCCTGTGGCTTCGGTATTAGTTTCGGTACGAATACTCAGCATCGGCACCTTATGGCGCACACTGGAAAATTGGGCTAGCGGCTTTCCACCCACGCGCTGGGTTGGAGAGTCGGCGCTTAGAAGCGAGGGATGAGCCGCTTCGAGCGCCTGCAACTCCTTGAAGAGTTTGTCGTATTCAGCGTCGGGGATTTGCGGCTCATCGCGCACGTAATACAAGTGGGCATGATGGTTCAGCTGTTGCCTGAGCAGCGTAGCGCGTTCGGCATTGAGCGACAGAGCCTGGCTTGGCTCGGGCTGTGCGAATAAGTCAGGCATGGTGGCTAAGTGCCCTTACGAAAACAGCCGCCGCGCCAGCACTGACCCGGCCGACAAATCACGCTCGTCGAGCGTGTCATAGAGCTGCTCCAGCTCGGAGGCAATCAGGTCCATGGCCTCGGCGCGTATCAGCTTGCCGTTGTCGTCGATGATGGCACCGTCCATGCTACGGGCCAGACTCAAGGCTGATTCGCACATACGTGCAAATGGCTGTTCGCTGCGCGCTACCTGCGGCACGTCAAGTGAAAGGGTGATTTCACGCAGCGCCGTCTGCTCGGGGTCTTCGGCCATCGCGGCCTGGGTATCAAACGTTAGTCCCAGTAGCGGTGCGCTGCCTGCAATCGAGGCGGGAAGCACCATGCGGCCAGGGATCCCACCTGCAACAAACCCCAGCCTGGCCGCACTTTGCTGCACGTAGCCGGGGCTCCAGGCGGTGTTGATGGCGCGTAGCGTGAAGCTCAGTTGTGCGTCGTGCACGCTTGCAAACTGATCCAGTTCACGGGCGCGAGCCACCTCATCAAGCATTTCGGGAAACTCCGGCTCACCGCCCATCACATCGGCAAAAGCCTGCGCTTTCATGACAAATTCGGAGTACTCGATCTGACTCAGTGCACCGACGCGATTGGCCAGTTGCACGCCGCACTGAAACGCGCTGTAACGCTGGCCTGCGGCAGGTAGTTCCCACTCGTCATTCGCCGCATTCAGGCCTTCAACGCCGAGGGGCTTGCTGCCTGCGCGGCGGGTAGCGGGCATAGCCGCAAGCGCCGCTTCACCCGACACCACTGATTCAACCACGACCGGCACGATAAGGTCAATCAGGGCATCGAGACCTGGTTTTTTTTCAATCGCCATCATCGTGCTTAGTGAAGCTAGGTCGGCATGGCCAAAACCATCGTTTTCGAACCGCGGCTCCTGCCGTTCAGCAAGCAGACTCGTCCCGCTGCCTTGCACTGCTTCGGCGTCTAGCGGGGTTTTCTGTGTGGCTCTTTTGGGCTGGTTTTTGCGTGCCGACCAGGTGCTGTGCGCCACAATGCCGACGAGGATGAGCCCCCCCCGCGATTGCCAGACCAATTTGAAGATTGCTCATCTAAAGTTGGCCCCCACGCCCTCGGAAAAGCCAAGCGCAGCTTCCATGTCCACCGCCACGATGCGCGAAACGCCCTGCTCCTGCATGGTCACGCCGATCAACTGTTCGGCCATTTCCATGGCGATCTTGTTGTGGCTGATGAATAAAAACTGCGTCTCCTTACTCATGCTGGTTACCAGCTTGGTGTAGCGCTCGGTGTTGGCATCGTCCAGCGGGGCATCGACCTCATCAAGCAGGCAAAACGGTGCTGGGTTGAGCTGGAATATGGCAAACACCAGCGCAATCGCTGTCAGGGCTTTTTCGCCGCCCGACAGCAAATGGATGGTCTGGTTTTTCTTGCCCGGCGGCTGGGCCATGACCTGCACACCGGCATCTAAAATCTCCTCGCCCGTCATCATCAGCCTGGCGTTGCCGCCGCCAAACAGCTTGGGGAACATCTTGCCAAAGTGCTCGTTAACGGTAGCAAAAGTACTGGCCAGCAGGTCACGGGTTTCGGCATCAATCTTTTTGATGGCGGCTTCAAGCGTTGACATGGCCTCATTAAGGTCAGCCAACTGCGCGTCCAGAAACTGCTTGCGTTCGCGCGCAGTGCTCAACTCTCCGAGTGCCGCCAGATTGACTGCGCCCAGCGAGGCAATCTCGCGGTTGATGCGCTCTATCTCGCCCGGCAAACCCGTCAAGCGTACATTGCCAGTCTGAATCGACAACTGCAACGCAGCCAGGTCGGCTTGCGCGGCAAGCAGTTGCTGCTCGTACTGCTCAAAACCAAGGCGCGCGGCCTGCTCTTTCAACTGGAACTCGGTGATGCGCTGGCGCAGCGGATCAAGCTCGCGTTCCAGGCCCAAGCGTCGCTCGTCGCTGGCGCGCAGCTGGTTCGTCAGGTCGTCGTACTGGCTGCGCTTGGCCCCCAGATCGGCTTCGCACTCCAGCTTCACGCTCAGGGCGGACTGCAAGCCCGCCTGTGCCTCGGCATCCGACAGGCGCGATAGCTCTGCTTTGGCCCGCTGCTCTTCTTCAGCGATGGTTTCGGCCTGCTGGGCTGCGATGCTGATGGATAGTGCCAGCTCTTGCCGACGCGATGCCAAACTGCGCAGGGCAAACTGCGCTTCCTGCACTTGGCGCTCCAGTATGCGCTGCTGCTCACGCGATTCACCTAGCTTACGTTCGGCTTCCATCACGCGGTCATCCAGCTGGGCGTGGCGCTGCTGGCTGTCGGCCAGTTGCATGTCCAGCTCTTCAAAGCGGCCCTCGGCTGTGACCTTGCGCTCTTGCAGGTCGCGAAGCTGCGCATCAATCTCGCCCATGTCGGCCTGAATCTGCTGGCTGCGGACTTTGGTTTGTTCGGCCAGTTGCGTCAAGCGCAGCACTTCAACCTGTAGCTCGTGGCTGCGGCTCTGGCCCTCGGCAGCCGCGCGCCGGGCGCTGCCCAGGCGCTGCGCAGCATCGGCATAAGCGGATTCGGCACGCACCGATGCAGCGCGGGCTTCGTCGCTGATGAGCGCCTGGGCCTTGAGCTGCTTGTCGAGATTTTTAATTTCTTGTGCGCGAGCCAGCAAACCGGCCTGCTCGGAATCGGGCGCGTAAAAGCTCACGCTGTGCTGCGTAACGGCATGGCCGCTTTTGACGTAAATCACTTCACCGGCTTGCAGCGTCTCGCGTGCAGCAAGCGCATCGTCAAGCTTCTCTGCGGTGTAGCCGCCGTGCAGCCAGTCGCCCAACAGCGCCAACAAGCCGGCATCGTTCAAACGCAGCAGCTCTGCCAGGGGCTTGAGGTTGCTGCTGCTATTCGAGCGGACTGGCGCTACAGCGTTGGGGGGTGAATAAAACGACAGCTTGGCAGGTGGTGTGTCCCGCCCATCGGTACCGGCAAAGCCGCGCACCATATCGAGACGCGACACTTCAAGCGCCCCCATGCGCTCGCGCAAGGCGGCTTCAAGCGCACTCTCCCAACCCGGCTCAATGTGAATCTGCGTCCACAAACCTTGCAAGCCATCAAGCCCGTGCTTGACCAGCCAGGGCTTGAGCTTGCCGTCGGTTTTGACTTTTTCTTGTAGCGTCTTGAGCGCCTCGGTACGGGCCGACAGGTCTGAACGTTTGGCCGATTCAAGGTTGACAGCCTGCTGCTTGGTGCGGCGGTCTTCGTCGAGTTGCGGCACGCTTTCACTCAATTCGTCGAGTCGCGCTTGCGCTTCAAGCTGGGCCTCTTGCGCGCTGTTGAACTGGCTGGTGAGGTTGACCAGACGCGCTTCATCAGGCGCATTCAGCGCGTTGTGGTCGGCAGTCAAACGCTCAAGGCGAAGATTGAGCGAGCGCGACTGCTCTTCAATGTTGCGCTGGTCAGCCGCCAGCACCTGAATCTGCTGCTGCACCTGCGCCACGCCTGTACGCTTCTGGTTGGCTTTGGCCTGTGCGCTGCGCAGCAAATCTTCAAGCGCAGGCAACTGGCTTTGCTGCTCTTCGCTTTGCGCTGCCAGTAGTGTGGATTTTTCTTCAGCGTCAAGGGCTTGTGCGGACAGGCTCTCGGTTTCAAGCGCAGCATCTTGCTTGCGCGTGGCCCACTGTGTCGTCTGCTCTTTCAGCTGCGTCAAGCGCTGTTCAACACGGATGCGACCATCGACCACAAAGCGGATTTCAGCTTCCAGCCGCCCGACTTCAGCGCTGGCCTCGTAGAGCTTGCCCTGCGCCTGGTTGACATGGTCGCCCGATGCGTAATGCGCCTGACGTATGGTTTCTAAATCAGCCTCAATGTGGCGTAAATCGGTCACACGGCTTTCCAGTGCATTGACGGCGCTTGCAGCTTCAACCTTGACCTTAGCCCGGTCGGCCTCGGCATCAGAGCGTTTTAAAAACCACAACTGCTGCTGTTTGAGCGAGCCATCGGCCTGTAGCGCGTTGTAGCGCAGCGCAACCTCGGCCTGCTTTTCCAGCCTGTCCAGGTTGGCATTCAGCTCGCGCAGGATGTCTTCAACGCGAGTCAGGTTTTCACGCGTGTCTGACAAGCGGTTGGCGGTCTCGTGGCGGCGCTCTTTGTACTTTGAAACGCCCGCCGCTTCTTCCAGAAACAGGCGCAGCTCTTCAGGTTTTGATTCGATGATGCGGCTGATCATGCCTTGGCCAATGATGGCGTAAGCGCGTGGCCCGAGGCCAGTGCCCAAAAAAACGTCCTGCACGTCACGGCGGCGTACTGGCTGGTTGTTGATGTAATAGCTTGAAGTGGCGTCGCGCGTCAGCACGCGCTTGACAGCGATTTCAAGAAATTGGCCCCACTGGCCGCCCGCCCGATGGTCAGCGTTGTCAAACACCAGCTCGACGCTGGCGCGGCTGGCCGCCTTGCGCGTCGTGGTGCCGTTAAAAATCACGTCCTGCATCGACTCGCCGCGCAGCTCCGATGCGCGGCTTTCACCCAGCACCCAACGCACCGCGTCCATGATGTTGGACTTGCCGCAACCGTTAGGCCCGACCACACCCACAAGCTGGCCCGGCAGCACGAAGTGGGTCGGCTCGGCGAATGACTTGAAACCTGCTAGCTTGATTGAATTGAGACGCACGGCTTACCCTGGATTTTTTTGGCGCTAAATTGTTGATTTAAGAGGGCTTTTGGGGTCGGACACCAATAACCCTCCAGCGCTCGGCTGGTAATGTTACCTGAGCCTATGCCGCCGACGCACCCGAAAAAGCCATCGCTGACCAATTTTGTGCTTTTCAGGTTCTGGAAGGCGTTTATCAGGCATTTTTTGATCCGCACGCGGCCTATAGGTGGGTCAGTTTTCGGTCGGCGTCAACATCTATGACTCCAATGCTGCGACAGCCGACGTAGCCAAAAGGGGAAAGCAGCCGTTCTACCCGTCGTCACCGCCTACGCCTTAACGCCACGGTTAACCGGGCCGCGGTCAACCGACATGGATTTCAGAAACCGCGCGGCCCGCGGCTCCGGTTGAACCGATTGTTAGATGGAATTCTTGGTGCGTCGCTCTGCCTTAAGGTAGACGGGTGACAGCAAATGTGACAGCCTACAAGTCTCGCCACGTGATCTTGCCATCGTGAAGCGATCCATTTTGCAGGAGTTTATAAGCTACGTAGCCATAGTCGTCGATGTCCACGACTTGAATCAGATTCAGTTGGCCAACCTCGAGTTTCTGTATCACCTCACCAAATATAGCAAAGTTCACTCCCGGAGCATCCTTAGTACTGAGAAACACAACGCCATCAAGTGCTGTGGCTGGAGCAAGTTGCTCCCGAATTGCGCTTATCAAAAGTCGATTCAGAGCATATTCATCTTCCGTAGAGGAAAAGCGTGAGAAAACCTCATTTAGCAGCGCATCTTGAAAAAGAAACGAATGCCGTGCCTCTTCAGGAAAGTAGGCAGGCAAATGAAGAGCGTTCCTATCGGCCACGTAATGCGATGGCTCAGTCGACTTGTAGAATGACGCGAGCTGGCCAACGAACCAAAACGACCTGCCGCGAATTTCAGAGTAATTGAGCCCGACCACATTGATTACGTCGCCGATTTTGGGATCAGTCTCTGAAAGACACGTTTGCATGGACGTTGATGCGTACAGTATTGGTACGTCTTCGGAAGTGAACGCTCTTCCGGATGGAAAGGGCGGATTGAGGAGTTCCGTTAGTTCGGTAAAAGGGGTATGCCCCGCGCACTTTCTGGCACGTAACAACCGGCATCCGTAGTGGTCTGCCAACGACGAAACGATCGGATTGTAATGTTGGATGATCGGTTGCACGTAGTTCCGAAACAGCGTTTCTGCCATTCCAGTAGTGTCTGCGGTGACGCGCATACGCGACACCGCCCGGACAATGCTCTGCCGCAGGTCCTTTAGCGTCTCAACGTCCGGGAATGATCTTTCCATCTAACGTAATGTAGATCGTCGGATATCCTGGGACTCCAGTTTATCCCGCGCAATAAGCTGGCCCGCAGTATTGAGTGTCCACCAGCGGCCACCGGCTAATCCGTATGAGCGCTCAATTCTTGTCAACGTTGCGGTGTACTTTTGCATGGCATCCATTCTACAAACCTGTCGGATATCCTGGCCAATCAAAGCCAATGACTGCTATAGAGGAACGGCGCGACTGATTGCTCCCTGCCATGAACCGACCGTCGCCGCATAGAAACGTGTACCCGTTCTTGATCGGGTGCAGCCAGACGAATTCCTGAAACAGGTCAAATTTCGGATGTCCGCCGATGCCACTCTAGCCCGCCTAAAAGTACCGACCCCATGATTCACGTAAACTCGTATTTCACCTGTTTTCGTGTTTATAATTTTGACTGCTACTTTTGGAGAAAATCATGACCAATCTAACCATTTCTTTGGACGAAGTTGTTGTGCGCAATGCGCGCATACGGGCGATCCGACAAGGCACATCGCTGAGTGCCAAGGTACGCGAGTTTTTGGCCAGCTATGCCTCTGGCGCGGCCGATCGCACGTCGGGCGATGCCACTACAGACCTGATGCGCATGATGAGCGATGTGCGCAATGAAATCGCACAAAACAAAACCAGCGGGGCCACGACTGACACAGCAAGCGCACCCAAAGCACGGACGCTGCGCGAAGAAATGTACGAAGGCGACTACCGCGCCCGTGACAGGATTGCAGGCGCTTGGACCAACGCAAATGGCACTCCCCGCTTGTGAGTAAGCCGCTTAACTTTCTGGATACAAACATCCTTCTCTATGCCATTGACGATGCCGACATGCGCAAACAGCGCATTGCACGGGAGCTAATCGAATCGTGCGGCCAACAACAATCAGGCGTGCTCAGTTGCCAGGTGCTGCTGGAATATGTAGCTAACTTGACCCGAAAATACAAAGTAAGCCGTAAAACCGCTGCTTTGATGGCGGCTGCATTTGCAGAGTGGGTAGTAGTAGACGGCGATATGTCGTTGGTCATACTGGCGATGGCGCGTTCTGCTGAAAGTAACTTGTCGATCTGGGACGCTATGGTTGTAGAAGCCGCCTTGCGGGCGGGTGCGCAAACGCTGTACAGCGAAGACATGAATGCCGGTCAGCAATACGGTGGCTTGACTATCGTTAATCCTTTTGCCTGAGCAGTACGTTTGAGTTGCGCCCAGTCAAGGCGAGATAATCCCAGCATGAACCCTTTGCTTTCAAGCCTACAGCCCTACCCTTTTGAGCGGCTCAAACAACTCCACGCCAGCATCGTCCCCAACCCGACTTACAGGCCGATCAGCCTGGGCATAGGCGAGCCGCGCCACGCTACGCCACAGCTCATCAAGGATGCGCTGACTGGCAGCCTAGCAGGGCTTGCAGGCTACCCTAGCACGCAGGGTGAACCGAAGCTGCGCCAGACCATCAGCGACTGGTTGAAGCGGCGCTATGCACTCACGGTTGACCCTGCGACGCAGATATTGCCCGTCAATGGCTCGCGTGAGGCGCTGTTTGCTTTGGCGCAGACGGTCATCGACCCCACTAAACCCAACGCCACCGTGATTTGCCCTAATCCGTTCTACCAAATCTACGAAGGCGCGGCGCTGCTGGCCGGTGCCGAGCCGTGGTTTGTGGCCAGCGACGCAAAACGCAACTTCGCGCTGGACTGGGCCAGCGTACCACCTGACGTTTGGGCCAAGACGCAACTGGTGTTTGTCTGCTCGCCCGGCAATCCCGCTGGTGCAGTGATGGATTTGGCCGAGTGGAAGATGCTGTTTGACTTGAGCGACCACCATGGTTTTGTGATTGCCTCGGACGAGTGCTACAGCGAGATCTACTTTCGTGCAGAAGCACCGCTAGGCGGGCTGGAAGCTGCAGCCAAGCTCGGTCGCCATGACTTTAAAAACCTGATTGCCTTGACCAGCCTGTCCAAGCGCAGCAACGTGCCCGGCCTGCGCAGCGGTTTTGTAGCCGGTGATGCAGCGCTTATCAAACCGTTTTTACTCTACCGCACCTACCACGGCAGTGCCATGAGCCCCATCGTGCAGGCGGCCAGCGTGGCGGCCTGGGCTGATGAAGAGCACGTTGTGGCCAACCGCGCGCTGTACCGCGAAAAATTTGCAGCCGTCACGCCCATGCTGTCCGCTGTGATGGACGTGGCCTTGCCCGATGCAGGCTTTTATTTGTGGGCGGCTATCCCGGCTGCGTTCAAAGGTCTCGATGCCGACTTCTCGCGCGAACTCTTCGCTCTTTACAATGTAGTGGTTTTGCCGGGTAGCTACCTGGCCAGAGATGCCCGGGGCAGCAACCCCGGTGCGGGGCGAATCCGCATGGCGCTGGTGG
>JBCKMZ010000052.1:0-12680 GCA_038902975.1 Polaromonas sp. | reverse complement strand
AGCAATCTTCAGCTGCACGGCCTGCTCGCCGCCGGGCTGGCGGATCGCTGCGGCGACGACTTCAATCGCTCGCGCATTGGCCTCAGCCACCGCCATGATGGCTGAAGCTTCACCTTGCGCATTGTTGATGGCCGCCTGTTTTTCACCTTCGGAACGGGCGATAAAGGCTTCCCGCTCACCGGTGGCAATATTGATCTGTTCCTGCTTGCGGCCTTCAGAGGCGGCGATCAGCGCACGCTTTTCGCGTTCAGCGGTGATTTGCGACTGCATGGCAAGCAGGATTGCCTTGGGCGGTGTCAAATCCTTGATCTCGTAGCGCAACACCTTCACACCCCAGTTCGTAGCTGCTTCGTCAATCGCTGCAACGACTTGGGCATTGATGACCTCGCGCTCTTCAAAGGTTTTGTCGAGCTCAAGCTTGCCGATCACGCTGCGCAACGAGGTTTGCGCAAGCTGGGTGATGGCCACGATGTAGTTGGCCGAGCCGTAGCTGGCACGCATCGGGTCAGTGACCTGAAAATACAAAACGCCGTCAACTTCCAACTGCGTGTTGTCACGGGTAATACAAACTTGGACGGGCACGTCGAGCGTGATCTCCTTCAGGCTGTGTTTGTAGGCCACGCGGTCGATGAAGGGAATCAGGAAATTGAGGCCCGGCGCCAGGCTGGCGCGGTATTTGCCCAGGCGCTCGACTACCCAGGAGTTTTGCTGCGGCACCACCTTGGTGGACCGGCTGACGAAGATCACGGCGATGACGAGAATGAGGATGGCGATTTCCATGATGAATCTTTCTTATACTGAGGGTTAAAGGGCACTTCTATAAAATCATTTTTCGGGCGAATCGCGTCGTTGGGCGGTACTCGCAATCCTCACGTACCTGAGGTACGTTCCGGTTGCTGCGTTCCGTCCGCCTTGCACTTCATCCGGAAAACCTGAATTTCTAGAAGTGCCCTAAAGTTTGTCGACCAGCAACCGGCTTCCGACCAGTTCTGCGACCCGGTGAGGTCCGGCCGAGGGGGTGTTGCCTGGCCGCTGGATCGCCGTCCAGTTGGCACCGCGGTATTTTACCGTGGCCGTCCCGTCGGCTCTCCATTCCTCGACGAAAACCGTCTCGCCAATGTCCAGATTCACACTGCGATCAGCACGGGTGGAAGGGTCGGACGGGCGTTTTTTCTTGATTAGATACCAGGTGACCACGGCGCCTCCGCCGATGACCGCAGCCACCAGCAACTGCACCACAGTACCGGCACCGGCGTGTGCGGCCAGCGCCGCGGCCGCCATTCCCAGGCTGATCATCAGCAGGAAAAAAGTCCCGGTCAGTAGCTCGGCGACAATTGCGCCGCCTGCCAGCAGCCACCAGATGGTTGGTTCACTCATGTTTCGTCCTTTTGTTGATGATGCGCTACATTTTGAGGCAATTACAAGCTGCAGACGGCGGGTTGCCATTTTATTTTCGTACACTTCGCTGATTCGGCTTGGCTCTGCCAGTTCCGCTGCGCTTTCCAAGCGCTCGATTGTTTTTCATCGCGTCACAGAATCATTATGAAATTTCGTTTCCCCATCGTCATCATTGACGAAGACTTCCGCTCTGAGAACAGCTCCGGCCTCGGCATTCGTGCGCTGGCGCAGGCCATAGAAACCGAAGGCTTTGAAGTGCTGGGCGTTACCAGCTACGGCGACCTCTCGCAGTTTGCCCAGCAGCAAAGCCGGGCCAGCGCTTTCATACTGTCGATTGACGACGAGGAGTTCACCCCCGGCCCTGATCTTGACCCGGCGGTTTTGAATTTGCGCACCTTCATTGAAGAAGTGCGGCGTAAAAATCTGGACGTACCGATTTACGTTTATGGCGAAACAAAAACTTCACGACATATCCCGAATGACATCCTGCGCGAGCTGCATGGCTTCATTCACATGTTTGAGGACACGCCGGAGTTTGTGGCGCGGCATATTTTGCGTGAAGCTAAAAGTTATCTTGAAGGCGTGCAACCGCCGTTTTTCAAAGCGCTACTTGATTACGCCGAAGACGGATCGTATTCATGGCATTGCCCTGGGCACTCTGGTGGTGTGGCGTTTTTGAAGAGCCCGGTCGGGCAGATGTACCACCAGTTTTATGGCGAGAACATGCTGCGCGCCGACGTTTGCAACGCGGTGGAAGAACTCGGCCAACTGCTAGACCACGATGGTGCGATTGGAGCCAGCGAGCGCAACGCGGCCCGCATCTTCAACGCCGACCATTGCTTTTTCGTCACCAACGGCACATCGACCAGCAACAAGATGGTCTGGCACCACACGGTGGCGCCCAATGACGTGGTGCTGGTTGACCGCAATTGCCACGTGTCCATCCTGCACGCGATCATTATGACTGGGGCGATTCCCGTATTCCTGAAGCCCACGCGCAATCACTTTGGCATCATCGGACCGATCCCGAAGAGCGAGTTCGAACCGGCCGCCATCAAGGCCAAGATAGAGGCCCACCCGCTGCTCAAAGGGGTTAAAGGGTTTAATGCAGCCAAGGTCAAGCCGCGCGTGCTCACGCTCACGCAGTCCACCTACGACGGCGTGCTCTACAACACCGAAACCATCAAAGGCATGCTCGACGGCTACATCGAGAACCTGCATTTTGACGAAGCCTGGCTGCCGCACGCCGCGTTTCACCCCTTCTACGGCACCTACCACTCTATGGGGAAAAACCGCATCCGCCCCAAGACGACGGTGGTGTATGCAACCCAATCGATCCACAAGCTGCTGGCCGGCATCAGCCAGGCCAGCCATGTGTTGGTGCAGGACTCGCAGGAGGTCAAGCTCGACCGGCACCTCTTCAACGAGGCCTATTTGATGCACACCTCGACCTCGCCGCAGTACAGTATCATTGCCAGCTGCGACGTGGCCGCCGCCATGATGGAGCCACCCGGCGGCACCGCGCTGGTGGAAGAAAGCATTGCCGAGTCGCTCGATTTCCGCCGTGCCATGCGCAAGATTGATGATGAGTACGGCGACGACTGGTGGTTCAAGGTCTGGGGCCCCGACAAGCTGGTGGAAGAAGGCATTGGCGAGTCGAAAGACTGGATCATCAAGGGCGAGTCACGCAGCGCCAAGACCGCTAAAAACGGGGCCAACAACTGGCACGGTTTTGGCCAGATGGCGACTGGCTTCAATATGTTGGACCCTATCAAGTCCACCATCGTTACACCGGGGCTGGACCTGAACGGCAAGTTTGCAAAAACGGGTATTCCGGCATCCATCGTGACGAAATTCCTTGTAGAGCACGGCGTGATTGTTGAAAAAACCGGCCTCTACAGCTTCTTCATCATGTTCACCATCGGCATCACCAAAGGCCGCTGGAACACGCTGTTGACGGGCTTGCAGCAGTTCAAGGACGATTACGCCAAGAACCAGCCGATGTGGCGCATCCTACCCAAGTTTTGCCAGAAGTTCCCGAAATACGAGCGCATGGGCTTAGCTGATTTGTGCCAGCACATCCACACGCTATACGCTAAATACGACATCGCCCGCCTGACCACCGAGGTCTACCAAAGCGACCTGATCCCGGCCATGAAGCCCAGCGATGCCTACGCCCACATTGCCCAGCGCAAGACCGAGCGGGTCGAGATTGACCAGCTTGAAGGCCGCATCACGGTTGGCCTCGTCACGCCATACCCGCCGGGAATTCCGCTGCTGATTCCGGGCGAAGTGTTCAACAAAAAGATTGTTGATTATTTGAAGTTTGCGCGCGAATTCAACTCCCAGTGCCCGGGTTTTGAAACTGACATCCACGGCCTGGTCGAGCAGGTGGATACCAAGGGCAAGATGCGCTATTACGCGGATTGTGTGAAATGAGTTATTGGGGTCAGACACCAATTTTGCAGCGGTGCGAAGCACCGCTCCCAGAGGGCGAGCCGAAGGCTCGGCGAATTTGGGCTCTGACCCCAAAAACTCAAGCGCTGAAGAAGTTTTTCAGTTTGTCTGCCCAGCCTTCTTCGCTGGGTGAGTGCTTGGCCCCGCCTTTTTTCAAAGACTCATCAAACTCCTTGAGCAGTTTGCGTTGCTGTTCAGTCAGTTTGACGGGGGTTTCCACAGTGATGTGGCAATACAAATCGCCAGGGTAGCTGGAGCGCACGCCCTTGATGCCCTTGCCGCGCAGACGGAACTGTTTGCTGGCCTGCGTACCTTCGGGGATGTCGATGGCGGCTTTGCCTGCCAGCGTCGGCACTTCAATTTCGCCGCCCAATGCAGCCGTGGTGAAACTGATCGGTACAGTGCAGTGCAGGTCGTCGCCGTCGCGCTCGAAGATGGCGTGTTTTTTGACGCGAATCTCGATGTACAAATCGCCTGGCGGCCCGCCATTGGTGCCAGGCTCACCGTTACCGGTTGAGCGGATGCGCATGCCATCGTCAATACCGCCGGGGATTTTGACTTCAAGCGTCTTGTTGTTTTTGGTTTTGCCAACGCCGTGGCAAGCCACGCAGGGCTCGGGAATCAGCTTGCCGGTGCCTTTGCATTGCGGGCAGGTTTGCTGCACGCTGAAAAAGCCTTGGCGCATTTGCACCACGCCATGGCCGTGGCAGGTGGTGCAGGTGGCCACCCTGGTGCCGGGCTTGGCACCTGAGCCTTTGCAGGTGCTGCAGTCGTCCCAGTTGGGGATGCGGATTTGCGCTTCCTTGCCATTGGCGGCCTCTTCAAGCGTGATCTCCATCGCGTAGCTCAGATCACCACCACGAAAGACCTGTCTGCCGCCGCGCTGCTGCGCAGCACCGCGCTGGCCACCGAACACATCACCAAAAATATCGCCAAAGGCTTCCGCAAAACCGCCAAAACCTTCAGCGCCCGGGCCGCCGCGGTTCGGGTCTACGCCCGCATGGCCGTACTGGTCGTAAGCGGCGCGCTTTTGGTCGTTGGAAAGCATCTCGTAGGCTTCTTTGCCCTCTTTGAATTTTTCTTCGGCAGCCTTGTTGGCATCACCCTGGTTGCGGTCTGGGTGGTGCTTCATCGCGAGCTTGCGATAGGCTTTTTTGATGTCTTCATCGCTGGCGTTTTTAGCAACGCCTAGCGTGTCGTAATAGTCTTTTTTAGCCATGTAGGGTCGGTTGAACAGTCGGGGTTGGTTAACCCTTCTTGACTTCCTTGACCTCGGCATCAACCACATTGTCGTCTGCCGGTTTGGCTTCTGGCTGGGCTGCGCCACCTGCCGGGCCCGCTGCCGCTGCGGCTTTGGATGCCTCCATGTCGGCGTACATTTTTTCGCCCAGCTTCTGGCTGGCTTCCATGAGCGCTGTGTTCTTCGCGTCGATGGCGGCCTTGTCTTCGCCTTTGAGGGCTTCTTCCATGTCCTTGATGGCAACTTCGATTTTTTCTTTCTCGCCGGCATCCAGCTTGTCGCCGTATTCAGCCAGCGATTTCTTCACACTGTGAACCATGGCTTCGGCATTGTTCTTGGCCTGCACAAATTCGACTTTTTTCTTGTCGTCTTCGGCGTGAAGCTCGGCATCTTTCACCATCTGCTGGATCTCGGCTTCGGACAAACCGGAGTTGGCCTTGATGGTGATTTTGTTTTCTTTACCGGTGCCCTTGTCTTTCGCGCCTACGTGCAGGATGCCGTTGGCATCAATGTCGAAGGACACTTCAATCTGCGGCGTACCGCGCGCTGACGGCGGAATGCCTTCAAGGTTGAACTCGCCCAGCGCCTTGTTACCCGATGCAATCTCGCGCTCGCCCTGGAAGACCTTGATGGTCACGGCCGGCTGGTTGTCTTCAGCGGTCGAGAAGGTCTGTGCAAATTTAGTCGGGATGGTGGTGTTTTTCTTGATCATCTTGGACATTACGCCGCCCATGGTTTCGATACCAAGGGACAACGGTGTCACATCAAGCAGCAACACGTCGGTGCGGTCGCCAGACAACACCTGGCCCTGAATCGCAGCACCCACGGCAACCGCTTCATCGGGGTTCACATCCTTGCGCGGCTCCTTGCCGAAGAACTCCTTGACCTTCTCCTGCACCTTGGGCATACGGGTCTGGCCACCAACCAGAATCACATCATGGATATCTGACACGCTCAGGCCTGCGTCCTTCATCGCGGTGCGGCAAGGCGCAATCGTGCGCTCGATCAACTCGTCAACCAGGCTCTCCAGCTTGGCGCGGGTCAGCTTGACCAGCAAATGCTTGGGGCCGGAAGCCGGGTCGTGCGCAATGTAGGGAATGTTGACTTCGGTTGCTACGCTGTTGGACAGCTCGATTTTTGCTTTTTCAGCCGAGTCTTTCAGGCGCTGCAAGGCGACCACGTCTTTGCTCAGGTCAATGCCACTTTCCTTTTTGAACTCGCTGACGATGTATTCGATCACGCGCTGGTCAAAGTCTTCGCCGCCGAGGAAGGTGTCGCCATTGGTGGACAGCACTTCAAATTGTTTTTCGCCGTCAACGTCGGCGATCTCGATGATGGAGATGTCAAACGTTCCGCCGCCCAGGTCATAGACGGCAATTTTGCGGTCGCCTTTTTCTTGCTTGTCCAGGCCAAAGGCGAGGGCGGCAGCGGTAGGCTCGTTGATGATGCGCTTGACATCGAGGCCGGCAATGCGGCCTGCGTCTTTGGTGGCCTGGCGCTGCGCGTCATTGAAGTACGCAGGCACCGTGATGACGGCCTCGGTAACAGGCTCGCCGAGGTAGTCTTCAGCGGTTTTTTTCATCTTCCGCAGGATGTCGGCGCTGACCTGCTGGGCAGACAATTTTTTGCCACGCACTTCAACCCATGCGTCGCCGTTGTCGGCTGCCACGATGGTGTAAGGCATGAGAGCGATGTCCTTCTGGACTTCTTTTTCAGTGAATTTGCGGCCAATCAGACGCTTGACGGCGTACAGCGTGTTCTTCGGGTTGGTCACGGCCTGACGCTTGGCCGAGGTGCCGACCAGCACTTCGCCGTCTTCCTGGTAAGCAACGACGGACGGCGTGGTGCGCGTGCCTTCGGAGTTTTCAATCACCCGTGGCGTGTTGCCTTCCATGATGGCTACGCAACTATTGGTCGTGCCCAGGTCGATGCCGATGATTCTTCCCATGATGTACTCCGTTCGATTCAAAAATAATGCTGTTTAAGAGGTGTGGCTGTGTTGAAGTATTTCAAGACAACATTTATTTGGCTGCGCTCACCGTGACTAAGGCGGGGCGCAGCACGCGGTCAGTAATGAGGTAGCCTTTTTGCAGCACGGTAACCACTGTGTTGGCTTCTTGTTCAGACGGCACCATGCTGATGGCTTGGTGTTGGTGCGGGTCAAATTTGGTGCCCGAAGCCGGGTCAATCGCGATGACTTTGTTGCGCTCCAGCGCGTTTTTGAGTTGCTTGAGCGTCGCGTTCGCGCCTTCTTTGATTTGCTCTGGCGTGGCGGTGGTAATTGCCAAGCCAGTTTCTAAGCTGTCCATCACCGGCAGCAGGCTTTCGGCAAAGCTCTCGACTGCAAACTTGCGGGCTTTGCTGATTTCATCATCGGCGCGGCGGCGGGCGTTTTCAGCCTCGGCCTTGGCACGCAGATAGCTGTCAGTCAGTTCGGTGTTTTTGGCCGTCAGCGTGGCGACCTCAGCCTGCGCCACGCATAGCGCATCAAACTCGTTGGCGGCCTGCGCTGCTTCAAGCTCCTCGGGGCTGGGCGCACCCGTCAGGCCGGCGTTCATGTCGTTGGTGGATTGGTTTTGTTCGGGTTGCGAGTTTTCAGACATGCTTCAACACAGGTAAAGTCGATCAAGTAAAAAGTGGGGTTTTTGCAGCCAAGCGATGCACTTGAGGCCCGCAAAGGCCTTTTCAAGGGCAGGGAGATTCGGTTGGGGGCCTCGATGGCAGCTTATGGGCACTTCTAGAAATTCAGATTTTCAGGATAAAGTGCAAGGCGCCCGGAGCGGAGCAACCGGAATGGGTTATTGGGGTCAGACGCCAATTTCATTGCGATGCAGAGCATCGCACCCGGAGGGTGTGCCAAAGGCACGATGAATTTGGACTCTGACCCCAAAAACCCTGCGAGCACCGCGCAACGCAGCAATTTGCCTGAAAAATGAATTTATAGAGGTGCCCTTATTTTTTCTTGATCAGGCTGGCCGACCACTTGCTTGCGAATGTCTGCACCTCGGCCAGACGCTTGAGCAAATCTGCGCCCAGTGTGGTGACGGTATAACCAGCGCTGCCGTGCGTCAGCAGCCCGGCGGCGCGCAGCGCCTTGATACGGGTGTTGAGTGTGTTGGGAGTGATGCGTCCGATGCTGTCTTGCAGCAGGCGAAATGTCTGGGGGTGGCCGTCTTTGAGGGCCCACAAAACGCGCAGTGCATAGCGCGATTCAAGCAGTTCAAACAGCTGGCCGACAGCGGCATTTTCCTTGGCACTCATAGGTGATATCTCCTGGTCACATTTTTATCACAATTTTTTTTTAGGGGGGGGGTAAGCACAAGCTTGGAGTGAAATATAGCTCAAATTCCTGACTGCTACTAGTTTTGTAGCTACCTGCGGGTTAAGCCGCCTCGCTGTCGCGACTGATGCCAATCGTCTGGCTGAAACCACCGTCCACATAAGTGATTTCAGCGGTGACGCCTGAAGCCAAGTCCGACAGCAGGAAAGCGGCCACGTTGCCCACGTCCTCGATCGTGACGTTGCGCCGCAGCGGCGATGCGGCCGCCACCATGCTCAGCAGCTTGCCAAAGTCCTTGATGCCGCTGGCAGCCAGGGTTTTGATCGGCCCGGCGCTGATGCCGTTGGCGCGCATTCCGCGGTTTTTGCTGCCGAGTGATTCGGCCAGGTAGCGCACCGATGCTTCCAGGCTGGCCTTGGCCAGACCCATGGTGTTGTAGTTGGGTACCACGCGTTCAGCGCCCAGATAGGTCAGTGTCAGCACCGACGATTTGTCGTTCAGGTAGGGCAGGGCAGCCTTGGCCATGGCCGGGAAGCTGTAGGCGCTGATGTCGTGGGCAATCTTGAAGCCCTCGCGCGACAGGCCGTCGAGAAAGTCGCCGGCAATGGTTTCGCGCGGGGCGTAGCCGATGGCGTGGACAAAGCCGTCAAAGGTGGGCCAGGTTTGGCTCAGGTCAGTCATCAGCTGCGCAATCTGCTCGTCGCTGCTGACGTCGCAGTCAAACACCAGCTGGCTGCCAAAGTCGGCGGCAAATTCTGTGATGCGATCTTTAAAGCGCTCGCCCTGGTAGCTGAAGGCCAGTTCTGCGCCCTGTGCGTGGCAGGCCTTGGCTATGCCGTAGGCAATCGAGCGATTCGACAAAACACCGGTAATCAACAGTTTTTTATTGCTTAGAAAGGGCATGCTTGTTCTACTCCAGTCAAGTCGTTGTGTTGTTTCGCTACGCGCTTGGCGCCAGCTGCCGCTGTGGATTGTGCTGTCAGAATTGTTCTCCGTGCGTTTGATTGTCGCACGGCCCAGGCCGCTGTCAGCCCAGTTGCGCCGCTGCCAGCAGGGCCTGCGTATAGGGCTGGCGTGGCGCGTCAAACAGCGCCTGCGCTTCGCCTTCCTCGATCACGTCACCGTCCTTCATGACCAGCACCCGGTGCGACATGGCCCGTACCAGCGCCAGGTCATGGCTGATAAAGATATAGCTCATGCCGTAGCGCGCCTGCAACTCAGCCAGCAGCGCCAGCACCTGCTGCTGCACCGAGACGTCGAGCGCCGAAGTTGGCTCATCCAGCACCAGCACCTGCGGACGCAGCACGACGGCACGCGCGATCGAGATGCGTTGGCGCTGCCCGCCGGAAAACTCATGCGGGTAGCGTTGCAGTACATTGAAGATGGCGTTGCGCTCGTTCAACCCCACTTCGTCGAGCATCTGCAGCACCAGTTGCTCGCGCTCGGCGGCACTCAGTTCACTGCGGTGCAATGCCAGGCCCTCGCCGACGATCTGGCCCACCGTCATGCGCGGACTGAGCGAGGCAAACGGGTCCTGGAACACGACCTGCATGTGGCGGCGCATGGCGCGCAAGTCCTTTCGGCTGGCGTTGTCTATGCGTTTGCCGTTGATCTCGATCTGGCCGCCCGAGATATTCTGCAGCGCCAGCAAGGCCATGCCCAACGTCGTCTTGCCGGAGCCCGACTCGCCAACGATGCCCAGCGTTTCGCCGCGCCGCAGTTGCAGCGTGGCGCTGCGCACCGCCTGAAAATGCCGCTTGCTAAACCAGCCCTTGCTGGTGGTGAAGCTGACGCCGACGTCGCGCGCGCTGACCAGCACCGGCGCGTCATCGGCGACTGCTTGCACCACGCGTTGCGGGCGACTGGCCAGCAGTTTTTGCGTGTAGGCGTGCTGCGGGTCGGCAAACACCGCCGCAGTGTCGCCGCACTCGACCAGCCGGCCGCGCTCCATCACTCCGACACGGTGCGTGAAACGGCGCACCAGATTCAGGTCGTGCGTGATGAATAGCAGTGCCATGCCGAGTTCGCGCTGCAGATCGTCAAGCAGGACCAAAATCTGCGCCTGAATCGTGACATCGAGCGCCGTCGTCGGCTCGTCGCAAATCAGCAGCTTGGGCCGACAGGCCAGCGCCATCGCAATCATCGCGCGCTGGCGCTGGCCGCCCGAGAGTTGGTGCGGGTAGCTGTCAACGCGGCGCTCCGGCTCCGGTATGCCAGTTTTGGCCAGCAGCTCAATCGCGCGCAGCCGAGCCGCTTTGGGTCGCAAGCCTTCGTGCAGCTCCAGCACTTCGCCGATCTGGTTGCCTATCGTGTACAGCGGGTTGAGCGCCGTCATTGGCTCTTGGAAAATCATGCCGATTTCAGAGCCGCGCAGGGCGCGCATCTGCGGCTCGCTGTTGCGCATCAGATCCGCGCCATTGAAGCGGATGGTGCCGCTGGTCATGGCCGCATCGACCAGGCGCAACACCGACAGCGCGGTGATCGACTTGCCGGAGCCAGATTCACCGACCAGCGCAAACTTCTCGCCCTGGCGGATTGAAAAACTCACGTCATCGACGACCGTCGAGGCGCCAAAGCGCACGCTCAAGTGCTCAATCTCGAGTAACAGCTCGTCGCTCATGATTTGCGCGTGTCGAAGGCGTCGCGCAGCGCGTCGCCGATAAAGGTCAGCAACAGCGAGGTGACGGTCAGCAACAGAAAAGTCGGCACGATGATCCACCAGGCATCCAGGCTCTCGGTGCCCTGTTTGAGCAAGGCACCCAGCGACGGCACTGAGGACGGCACGCCCAGGCCGAGGAAGTCGAGCGCGGTCAGGGCGATGATCGCGCCGCTCATGCGAAACGGCAGAAACGTGATCACCGGCGTCAGCGAGTTCGGCAGCACGTGGCGGCGGATGATCTGCGCGTTCGACAGGCCTAGCGCGCGTGCCGCCTTGACGAACTCGAGCGAACGGTTGCGCAGGAACTCGGCGCGCACGTAGTCGGACAGGCCGATCCAGCCCCACATCGACAGCAACACCAGCAGCAGCAACAAAGAGGGCTCGAATATCGATGCCACGATGATCAGCAAATAGAGCTCGGGCACCGCGCCCCAGACCTCGATCAGGCGCTGCAGCGTCAGGTCGATGCGGCCACCAAAATAGCCCTGGATCGCGCCCATCAGGATGCCGATCAAGGTGCCGGTAAAAGTCAGCGCAATGGCAAACCAGATGCTGACACGAAACCCGTACAGCAGGCGCGCCACCATGTCGCGCCCGAACCGGTCCGTACCCAGCCAGTTCGCCGCGGAAGGCGCGGCCGGTGGCGGCTGCTTGGTGAAGTAATCGGTCGAGTTGGCCGAGTGCGGATTGATCGTTCCCAGCGTCCAGTTGCCGGGTTTTCCGAGCAACTCGATGATCAACGGATCTTTCCAGTCAGCCGGTGTTGAAAAGTCGCCGCCAAGTGCTTGATCGCTCGGATTATTAACTACTGGAAAGTAGGTGTTGCCGCCGATGTGCGCGACGAACGGTCGGTCGTTGGAGACCAGCTCACCCAGTGTCGCCAACAGCAGCATTGCGATAAACAGCCACAGCGAGCGGTAGCCCGGGCGGTTGCGTTGGAAGCGCTCCCAGCCGCGTTGGTTCGGTGATTTGGGAGCTTGCGCAGCTGCCGCAGTGCGCGGTGACGCGCCAGGCTGGGCCGGATGCAGTGGGCTCTGGTTCATCGTGCCACCGCCTCGAACTGCACCCGGGGATCAACCACCACGTACAACAGGTCGGACACCAGCTTGACCACCAGGCCGATCAAGGTAAAGACGTAGAGCGAGCCCAGCACCACCGGGTAGTCGCGCCGGATCACCGCCTCATACCCGAGCAGACCCAGGCCGTCGAGCGAAAACAGGGTTTCGATCAGCACCGAACCGGCAAAAAAAGCGCCGACAAAGGCCGATGGGAAACCGGTGACCAGCGGAATCAGCGCGTTGCGAAAGATGTGCTTGTACAGCACACGGCGCTGGCTCAGGCCCTTGGCGCGAGCCACCAGCACGTACTGCTTGCGGATTTCCTCGACGAAGGTGTTCTTTGTCAGTTGCGTGATGACGGCAAAGCTGCCGATCATCAGGCAGCTCAGCGGCAGCACCATGTGCCATAAGTAATCCGTGATACGCGCCGGCCAGGACAGCTCGGCCCAGTTGTCCGACACCAGGCCGCGCAGCGGAAACCAGTCGAGAAAAGTGCCGCCGACAAAAATGACGATTAACAGCACGCCGAGCACGAAGCCGGGGATCGCAAAACCGATCAGCACAAAGGTCGTTGTCAGCGTGTCAAAA
>JBCKMZ010000051.1:0-12790 GCA_038902975.1 Polaromonas sp. | reverse complement strand
TTGGCCACGTCGCCGCCCGGTGTACCGGTCTGGAAACCAATCGTCCACACCCCTTCGCGTGGCCACTGCACCAGCAGCGCTTTGCGAAAAGCATTGCCGTTCTCCGAGAAAAGCGTGTCAGAGACCTGCTTGACGCTGGAGTAAATCGAGCGAACGATAGGAATGCGGTTAAGCAGTAAATTCCACCAGCTCACCAGTCTTTTACCGAAAAAGTTGCTGGCAATGGCACCGATCAGCAACACGATAAAAAGCGCCAGCAACACGCCAAAGCCGGGGATATGAAAACCAATCAGTTTGTCTGGATGCCACAAGCCAGGCAGGATGAGCAAGGTCTGGTCCAGCGTGGCAATAATCCATTCCAGTACCCAGATCGTGATACCCAGAGGCACCAGAACCAGCAGGCCAGCCAGCAGCCATCTGCGGACGGCCGCCATCACGAGTTGGCCTTTGGTGCGGCGGCTGGGGCTGGGGCTGCCGCAGGTGCGGGAGCAGGTACTGGTGATGGTGATGGCGCGGCCGCAGTCGAGCCAGCAGCGGGAGGTGTTGCGGGAGCGGCCGCAACAGGCGCGGATTCGCCAGACTTAGCATCGCCACTCGATTCAGCAGCCGGTGCACCCGAGGGCGTACCGCCTCGAAAGTCTGTGACATACCAGCCGGAGCCCTTGAGCTGAAAACCGGCTGCGGTGAGCTGCTTTTTAAAGGCTGGTGCGCCGCACTGTGGGCAGTCAGTCAGCGCTGCGTCGGACATTTTTTGCAAAACGTCTTTTGCATGACCGCAGGACTCGCATTTATAGGCGTAGATTGGCATGGTTCTGGAGGTTTTTCAGGTAAGGCGCCACTCGCAAATGGCGTAAGAGGCAAAACTTTTAATTATAGGCGTTGCCGGGGTCGCTTAAAAAAGCCGCACCCACAAAACCACCTGCATCACAATCAAGCCCAAAACAAAGCCCAAACCACCGTAAATAAGGCTTTGCAACAGTTTGTTGGTACGCTTTTGTTCAGCCAGCAATTCCAGTAGTTCGCGCTGGTTTGAAGCATGCCGGTCTTTCAGGTACTGCGACAGCAGACGCGGCAAACCGGGCAGCAGCTTGGCATAGGCCGGGGCTTCGGCCTTGAGTTGCGCAAACAGCTTTTCAGGCCCAACCTGCTGGATCATCCATTTTTCAAGAAATGGCTTGGCGGTGCTCCACAGATCCAGGTCGGGATCAAGTTCACGACCTAGGCCTTCAATGTTGAGTAGGGTTTTCTGCAACAGCACCAGTTGCGGCTGAATTTCGACATGAAAGCGGCGTGAGGTCTGGAATAGCCGCATCAGCACCAGGCCCAGCGAAATTTCTTTTAACGGACGGTCAAAATAGGGCTCGCAGCAGGCGCGAATGGCGGCTTCCAGCTCGTCCACGCGGGTACTGGCAGGCACCCAGCCGGATTCAATGTGCAGCTCGGCTACGCGCTTGTAGTCACGGCGAAAAAACGCGCTGAAGTTTTGCGCCAGATATTCTTTATCGGTCTCCGTCAGCGTGCCGACGATGCCGAAGTCGAGTGAGATATAGCGACCAAAGGTAGCCGCCTCCAGGCTGATCTGAATGTTGCCGGGGTGCATGTCGGCATGAAAAAACCCGTCGCGAAAAACCTGAGTGAAAAAAATCGTAATACCATCACGCGCCAGTTTTTTCATGTCCACGCCCGCATCGCGCAGGCGCTGCATCTGGCTAATGGGCACGCCCTTCATGCGCTCCATCACCAGCACGTCAGGCATACAAAAATCCCACACCATCTCGGGGATCATCACCAGATCAAGGCCCTGCATGTTGCGGCGCAGCTGGGCTGCGTTGGCGGCTTCACGCAGCAGGTCCAGCTCGTCATGCAGGTATTTATCAAACTCGCCCACCACCTCGCGCGGTTTCAGGCGCTTGCCATCTGCCGAGGCGCTTTCAACCCAGCCCGCCATCATGTGCATCAGGGCCAGGTCTTTTTCAATCGCCGGCAACATGTTGGGGCGCAGAACCTTGACGGCCACTTCACGGCCACTGGGCAAGGTCGCAAAATGCACCTGCGCAATGGATGCGCTGGCCATAGGCGTGTACTCGAAGGTGGCAAAAATCTGCGCCAGCGGCCTGCCAAAAGTTTTCTCGATGATGGCAATGGCTATTGCGGAATCAAACGGCGGCACGCGGTCTTGCAGGCGGGCCAGCTCGTCGGCGATGTCAGGGGCCAGCAAATCGCGACGGGTAGACATCACTTGCCCGAGCTTGACGAAGATAGGACCAAGACTCTCTAACGCTAGGCGCAGGCGCTCGCCACGCGGCACTTTCAAATTGCGTCCGACTGAAACAACCCGCCGCAAAAGCCTGATCCACGGCTTTTGAAAACCCGATAGCAGCAACTCGTCCAGACCAAAGCGCAATACCGTCCAGATGATGAAAAAGCCCCTGAAGATCCGGCTCATGTAGCGGCCTTGCTGTTATCAGACGTGGCAAACGGTGTGACAGATGGCGTGGCTGATGACGTAGTGCCTCCCGCAGGTGCCGGCTGTGGTGCCAGGAACTGCTTCAAAGCTTCAAATACGCGCCGACCCATGTCACCCAGTGCATAGGCCGGTATGTCGCCGACGACGCGCGACAAGTCTTCTTCAACATCCCAACGCAAATTTTCAGTCAGCCAGCCGAGTTCAGCGGCGAGCTGTACGTCGCCCTCAATCTTGACGGGTGGCGGCTTGCTGGCCAGAACGGATTGCAGCACCACCAGGGGTGAATCGGCAGCCACTGTCACCAGCAAATCGGGCTTTGCGGCGGAAGATGCCCGATCCAGAAGCCCGGCAGGGGTGATGAGCAAGTCAAGCCCGAACAGACCCCAGCGAACGTGAATCACATGGCCTTTTTTTCGGGCAAGACGATCCTGGGCTTCTTTTTCCTGCATCAGGACGTGGTTCAAGAACAGCACCAGGCGTTGCTGCCCCTCATCAACCACCCACGAAGGCGGTTGGAAGCGGCTGGCGATGGATTCTAAAAATGAAAAAGGGGACGTAGTAGTCATACGCCCCCGATTTTCCTCGATAAACCGAACTTCGCTTTATCTAGACTCCAAACCCCGATTATTGCAATGCCTGTACGCCAGCTACTAACCAGCCGCCGCCATTGCGTGGCTTGGTCATATTCCAGACTTCGCGGAACGGGCTGGCACCGGCTGATGCGTCTTCGCGGATCATGCCGGAGAACTCGACGCTGGCCATATACACGTCGCTGAGTTCTTCAATACCCAGAAGCTGCGCTTCCAGCATGACCACGTCGGTCTTGTTGCTGCCACCGCCCGTGTGCGACTCACGGTCAGCGAGTTGCACCTTGATCTGCCCGAGCATTTCGTCGGTCATCATGGCGCGCAGATTCTGAATGTCAGAACGATCCCAGGCGTCTTGCAGCGTCAAAAAGTTGACCTTGCACGCCTTCAGAAAACCTTCTGCATCAAAGCCGGCCGGCACACCCCAGGACTGCGAACCGCCCAAAGCCGAACCGATCATCGAACCCGTATTGGCTGCGCCCGCAGCGTTGGCATCAAAAACCATGTTGTTACTCTCCCATGGCCGGGCAGAAGCGTCATTGCCAACGTTTTCAGGGCTGTAGTTTTTAGGCGTGGTTGCTGAAGCTGCGCCACCCGCACCCTGAAAAGCAAACGGACTGGCAGACTGGCCGCCGTTGCCTTGCCCATTACCTTGCCCTTTGAATTTACGCATCACGAAGCCGATGACCAGCATCACCACCAACGCCAGCAAGCCAAACATGATGATCTGGCCAAAGGCCTCGCCGAGGCCTAGCGAAGAGGCTAGCCATGCGAGGCCCAAGCCAGCGGCAAGACCGCCCAACATCGCACCCGCACCCCAAGGCTTCTTGGCTGTAGCAGCTACAGGCGCGGCGGGAGCGGCGGCTGGCGGAGCCGCCTGACGCTGCGTCACGTTAGACGACTGTTTGCCGAATGAGCCGCCACCACCCAGGCGCTTGGCTTCGGCGTTTAAACCCGCAAAACTCAGCGTGAGCGCGAGCATGGCGGAAAAAATGATAGACCAGATTTTCATGATATCTCCTTAAACAAACTGTCTTTAACTAAAGCTAATGGGCACTTCTAGAAATTCAGATTTTCAGGATAAAGTGCAAGGCGCACGGAGCGGAGCAACCGGAATGTACTTAAGGTACATGAGGATTGCGAGCACCGCGCAACGCAGCAATTTGCCTGAAAAATGAATTTATAGAAGTGCCCTAACGACTTTCAACACCTGATTCCAACATGTAAAGCGACCACACCGCCAGACATATTGTGATAGTCCACATGGCCGAAACCACCTTTGTGCATCAGAGCCTTTAATTCTTCCTGCCCCAGATGCATACGGATCGACTCGGCCAGGTACTGGTAGCTGGAGTCGTCATTGGCAACCAGCTTGCCCAGCCAGGGCAAGACCTTGAAGGAATACCAGTCGTAAATTTTGGCCAGCGGCTTGGCGACTTTTGAAAACTCCAGCACCAGCAGCTTGCCGCCAGGCTTGAGCACGCGATTCATTTCACGCAGGGCATCTTCCTTGTGCGTCATGTTGCGCAGGCCAAAGGCTACCGTGACCAGATCAAAATGCGCATCCGGAAAAGGCAGATGCTCGGCATCACAAACCAGTGTCGGCACGCTGACCCCGGCATCAAGCAGGCGGTTACGCCCCTCGCGCAGCATGGCTTCATTGATGTCGGTATGTACCACCAGACCATAGTCACCGACCTTGGGCGCAAACGCCATAGCCAAATCGCCGGTACCACCCGCGATATCCAGTACTTTTTGGCCCGGTTTGACGTTGGCAACCAGCACGGTATAAGCCTTCCACGCACGGTGCAGGCCGAGCGACATCAAATCGTTCATCACATCGTATTTGGGCGCGACTGAATCGAACACGCCGCGAACGCGACGCGCCTTGTCCTGCTCGTCAACCGATTGAAAACCGAAATGCGTACTCGTCATAAGCGCAATGCTAGAGACCAAAGCCCTGATTGATGGTGACAACCCTTTGGTGGTTCAGGGCATTACAACGATATATCGGGTTTCATGCTTGAAAAACAACACTCACTGAAAAAATCAGTGGCTGCCACAAGAGGTGTGTGGGTGAATCAACCTTGCAGACAGCTTGGGCAACTGGTCAGTATCTGGATCGGGGCGTTCAGCGTAGAAAATCAGCGGCTTCGAACCCACGTCCAGCGCTGTTGTCCTGTTATTACCGCAGCGCAGCATTTGTCGCGGACACAGGCCAATGACCTAATGGAAAACCCGCTTGTCATGAAGACACCAAAGCGCTTAAATCAGTCAGTCGTTAGACTGTCACAAACAGTTTCTATACTGCCCTAACTAACTCATCCCAACAGGAGAAACTAGCCATGAACCTTCGAAGACTGCTAATCAGTGCCGCTGCCGGGGTTGCGCTCGCGGCGGCCGGCGTCCCGGCGCTGGCGCAAGCGCGCGCGCCGGTCGAGATCCAGTTCTGGATGGGCCTCACCGCTGCGAGCGGCGAGCTGCTCTCGCGCTTCGGCGAGGACTTCAACAAGAGCCAGAGCGACTACCGCGTGGTGGTCTCGTTCAAGGGCCAGTACCCCGAGCAGCGCGCCGCCGCGGTGGCTGCCTACCGCGCCGGCAACCCGCCGCACATCCTGCAGATGTTCGACGCCGGCTCGGGCGACATGATGAGCGCCAAGGGCGCCGTGGTGTCGGTGTCCGATGTGTTCAAGCGCGCCGGCTTGCCGTTCAACCCGGCCGACTTCATCCCGGCAGCGCGCGGCTATTACGGAATGCCGAGCGGCGACCTGATGTCGATGCCGTTCAATGTCTCGACCACCGTGTTGTTCTACAACAAGGATGCCTTCAAGAAGGCCGGCCTGGACGCCGACAAGCCGCCCAAGACCTGGCCCGAGCTGATCAGCGCGGCAAGCAAAATTCGCAGCACCAACGCCGCCGCCTGCGGCTACACCACGACCTGGCTGGCCTGGGTCATGCTGGAGCAGTTCAGCTCGCGCCACAACATCGCTTTCGGCACCAAGGGCAATGGCCGCGCCGGCATCGACGCCGCGCTGACGCTGACGGCCAACCCGCTGCTGGCGCGCCAGGTGCAGACCCTGGTGGACATGCAAAAAGACAAGAGCTTCGACTACGGCGGGCGCAGCAACGACGCCGCGGCCAAGTTCATCTCCGGTGAATGCGCGATGCTGACGCAAAGCTCGGGCGGCCTGGGCGCCATCGCGAGCGGCGCCAAGTTCCAGTTCGGCGTCAGCCAGATGCCCCACTGGCCCGAGGTGAAGGGCGCGCCTTACGCCACCACCATTGGCGGCGCCTCGCTGTGGGTGTTCAACGCGCCCAAACGCTCGGACGCGGAGTTCCGCGGCGTGGCCCAGTTCCTGAACTTCCTGCGCTCGGACAAGGTGATGATGGAATGGGCCAAGACCACCGGCTTTCTGCCCGCCACCAACAGCGCCTTCAAAGCCATGCAGGACGAGGGCTTCTTCACCAAGAACCCGGGCCGCGACGTGCCCATACTCTCGCTGATCACCGCCGCCAAGGGCGAGAACACCAATGGCTACCGCTTCGGCCGCTGGACCGAGATCCGCGACGTCTACCATGAGGAAGTCGAAAAGGCGCTGCAAGGCAAGCAAAGCGCCGCCGACGCGCTGCGCAACACCGAACGCCGCGGCAACGCGCTGCTGCGCGCCTTCGAGCGCACGGCCAACTGAGTCGACTGGCTGGCCAGTGACGGCGGCTGCCAAGGCGGTCGCCCTTTCTTTCCTCGCTGCACAAGATGGAACGCAAAGTAGTCTTCCCGCAAAAAGGCCTGCCCTACTGGCTGCTGGCGCCGCAGTTGGCGATCACCCTGGTCTTTTTCTTCTGGCCCGGCGGGCAGGCGCTTTACATGTCCTTGCTGCTGCAAGACCCGTTCGGCCACAGCGTGCAATTCGTCGGCCTGGAGAATTTCCACCAGGTGTTCGCCGACGAAGGCTATATGCAGGCGGTGTGGCGCACGGCCTACTTCTCGGCCGCCGTGACCGTGCTGGCCATGGTGCCCGGGCTGGCGCTGGCGGTGATGGCCGACCGCGTGGTCAAGGGCGGCACCGCCTACACCACCGCCATGCTGGTGCCCTATGCGATTGCGCCGGCGGTGGCCGGCGTGCTGTGGCTGTTCATGCTCAACCCGTCGATCGGCGTGCTGGCCTGGTGGCTCAAACACGCCGGCGTGGCCTGGAACCCGACGCTGGACGGCAGCGACGCCATGTGGCTGGTGATTCTGGCCTCGGCCTGGAAGCAAGTGGCCTACAACTTCCTGTTCTTCCTGGCCGGCTTGCAGGCGATTCCGAAAAGCCTGCTCGAAGCGGCGGCCATCGACGGCGCGCGGCCTTTCAGGCGCTTTTGGACCATTGTCTTTCCGCTGCTCTCGCCAACCACCTTCTTTTTGCTCGTGGTCGGGCTTGTCTATGCCTTTTTCGACACCTTCGGCGTGATCCACGCCGTCACCCAGGGCGGGCCGGCAGCGGCCACCCAAACCCTGGTCTACAAGGTCTATCAGGACGGCATCCACAACCTCGATCTGGGCGGCTCGGCGGCGCAAAGCGTGGTGTTGATGGTGATCGTGGTGGCGTTGACCATGATTCAGTTCCGCTTCATCGAGCGCCGGGTGCATTACGCATGAACGCAGCGCACAACAGCGCGCCACGGCAGTCGGGCATCGACTGGCTGGCGCATGGCGTGCTGTGGCTGGGCATCGCCATCACCGTGTTTCCGCTCTACATCGCCTTCGTCGCCAGCTCGCTGACGCCGCAAGACATCGCCCAGGTGCCGATGCCTTTGTTGCCGGGGCCACATCTGCTCGACAACTACCGCCAGACACTGGTGCAGGGTTTGCAAGGCACTTATTTGTCGCCGCCGGTGTGGCTGATGCTGTGGAACAGCTTGCTGATGGCGCTCATCATCGCCGGCGGCAAGATCGTGGTGTCGATTCTCTCGGCCTATGCGCTGGTGTTCTTCCGCTTTCCGGGCCGCACCCTGCTGTTCTGGATGATTTTCCTGACATTGATGCTGCCCGTCGAGGTGCGCATACTGCCGACCTACGAGGTGGTCAGCGACCTCGGGCTGATCAATAGCATGGCCGGGCTGACGCTGCCGCTGATCGCCTCGGCCACCGGCACGCTGCTGTTCCGCCAGTTCTTCCTCACCATCCCCGACGAGCTGGTGGAGGCCGCGCGCATCGACGGCGCCGGCCCGCTGCGCTTCTTCAAAGACGTGGTGCTGCCGCTGAGCGCCACCAATATCGCCGCGCTGGCCGTGATTATGTTCATCTACGGCTGGAATCAGTACTTGTGGCCCTTGCTCATCACCACCGACATCCGCCTTGACACCATCGTCGTCGGCATCACCAAGATGATTGGTTCGGGCGTCGCCGCCACCGACTGGAATCTGGTCATGGCGACCACGCTGCTGGCCGTGCTGCCGCCGGTGCTGGTGGTGGTGCTGATGCGGCGCTGGTTCGTCAAGGGTCTGGTGGACGCGGAAAAATAGCCATGGCTTCGATCTCCCTGCGCAATCTTTTCAAGGTCTATGGCAGCGGCGCCGGCGCGGTGCCGGTGATACATGGCGTGAGCGCCGAGGTCGCCGACGGCGAGTTCGTCGTCATCGTCGGCCCCTCGGGCTGCGGCAAGAGCACGCTGCTGCGCATGGTGGCGGGGCTCGAATCGGTGAGCGGGGGCGAGATCGCCATCGGCGCGCAGGTGGTAAACCACGTCGACCCGTCCGAGCGCGACATCGCCATGGTGTTCCAGAACTACGCGCTCTACCCGCACTTCAATGTCTTTGACAATATGGCCTATGGGCTGCGCATCCGCAAACTGCCGGCGCACGAGATCAAGGCCCGTGTCGAGAAGGCGGCCAAGATGCTGGAGATCTCGCACCTGCTCGAACGCAAGCCGGGTCAGCTCTCGGGCGGCCAGCGCCAGCGTGTGGCGATGGGCCGCGCCATCGTGCGCTCGCCGCAGGTGTTTTTGTTCGACGAGCCGCTGTCCAACCTCGACGCCAAGCTGCGCGCGCAAACCAGGCTCGAGATACGCAAACTGCATGCCGAGCTCGGCGTGACCTCGCTCTTCGTGACCCACGACCAGGTCGAGGCCATGACATTGGCGCAGCGCATGATGGTGATGAACGCGGGCCGCATGGAGCAGTTCGGCACGCCCGAAGAGGTTTACACCCGCCCGGCCACCACCTTTGTAGCGAGTTTCATCGGCTCGCCGCCCATGAACCTGCTGAAAAATGCCCCGGACGCCCAACCCGGCACCATCACCGGCATACGCCCCGAACACCTTGACATCACCGCCACCGGTTGGGCACTGCAAGTGGAGGCCGTCGAAATGCTGGGTGCAGAGCGGCTGGTGTACGGCCGCTGGTCACACGGCAGCCGGGACGAGCTGGTCATTATCCGCACCGAAGAATCACACCCCGTCCCCACCCTGGGCAGCACCATCCACGCCACGCCACGCCACGGCAAGCGACACAGCTTTGACGCGGCCACCGGCCAACGCCGGGAGACGCTTCCATGATGCGGGTGAGCCACGACAACTGGCCCTACCCCCGCTGGATAGCCCACAGAGGCGCAGGCAAACTCGCACCTGAAAACACGCTGGCCGCGTTCAGACTGGGCGCCAGCCACGGCTACCGGATGTTTGAATGCGATGTGAAGCTGAGCGCAGACGGCGTGCCCTTTCTGATGCATGACGCAACGCTTGATCGCACCAGTAACGGCCAGGGTGATGCCAGAGCCATGCGCTGGGAAGGTCTTTCAAAACTCGACGCGGGCAGTTGGCATTCACCCAGCTATGCAGGCGAGCCACTGGCCAGCCTTGAAGTCATTGCCCGTTATTGCCTGGACAACAACTTCTTCCTGAATATCGAGATCAAGCCAACACCAGGGCTGGAGGCCGAGACCGCTACGGCGGTGGCCAATGCGGCAGCCAGGCTATGGGAAAATTCAGCGATACCGCCGCTGCTGTCGTCCTTTGAGCCGGCCTCGTTGCGCGCTGCAAAGCAGGCCCAACCGCAACTGCCGCGCGGCTTGCTGCTGGACAAATTAAGCCCTGGTTGGGTTGATGCCGCGCTTGAGCTCGACTGCGTAGCGGTGGTCTGCAATTACCGGCTATGGACCGAAGTGACGGTGCGCGCCGCCATGCAAGCCGGGCTGCGGACGCTGGCCTACACCGCCAATGACGAGGCTGCGGTGCATAGCCTGCTTGAGTTGGGTGTGGACGGCATCATCACTGACCGGGTAGATTTGTTCAAACCTTCCAGCCCTACTTCCAGTTTTTGCCCAAAACCCACTGGCAAGTAGCAGCCGCCAACACCAGCGCGGCATAGGTTGCCATCTTGCCGTCGTTGCCAAACAGCACCAGCCCGGCGACAAGCACCATCAAATTCACTATAAAAATAATAGCTAGTCGCGCCCATATTGATGGGGCTACAGGCCTTTTAACGCCTGAAAATCGGCCAAAAAAGCTGGCTAACAGCAGCAACAGCAACGCCACCACGGCGGCAGGGGCTACCAGGTTTAGCAGGTGGTCAGTGAGTAAATAGGCGGTCATAGTTTTGGATTTTATAATCACAGGATGTCTGTCTGGGCCCTTGGGCTAAACCATAACACTGCACCGCTCGATTTGCGCGGGCGTTTTGCGTTTTCGATGGACCAGATGGAGCCCACCCTGAACGGCTTACGCCAGTCGCTGGCACGCCAGCTCGAGGCCACCATTCTTTCAACCTGCAACCGCACCGAGATCTATTGCGCCGGCGACCAGCTTGAGGTGGACAGCACGCTCGAATGGCTGGCCCACAGCGGCGGCGTGTCCCCCGCCCTGCTGCGCCCGCACGTCTACACGCTTGAAGGCGATGAGGCCGCACGCCATGCCTTTCGGGTTGCCAGCGGGCTTGATTCGATGGTGCTGGGCGAGCCGCAAATTCTGGGGCAAATGAAAGACGCGGTGCGTGCCGCTGAGGAAGCCGGGGCCATGGGCTCGACCCTGCACCAGCTGTTTCAACGCTCGTTTGCCGTCGCCAAAGAGGTGCGCAGCAGTACCGAGATTGGCGCGCACAGCATCAGCATGGCAGCAGCAGCGGTGCGGCTTGCCAGCCAGTTGTTTGAAGATCTGGGTCAGATCAAGGTGCTGTTTGTGGGCGCGGGCGAAATGATTGACCTAGCCGCCACCCATTTTGCGGCACGCAAACCCAAAGCCATGGCGATTGCCAACCGCTCATTGGCGCGTGGCGAACGGCTCGCCACTCGCTTTGGTGCCGAAGTGATGCGCCTGGGTGACCTGCCCAGCCGCCTACATGAGTTTGATGCCGTCATCAGTTGCACGGCCAGCACACTGCCCATCATTGGCCTCGGGGCTGTGGAGCGTGCCGTGAAGCTGCGCAAACACAGGCCGATGTTCATGCTCGATCTGGCGGTGCCGCGCGACATTGAAATTGAAGTCAAGGCGCTGCCCGACATTTATCTTTACACCGTGGACGACCTGGCCCAGGTGGTGCAGACTGGCAAAGACAGCCGCCAGGCCGCCGTCGCAGAGGCCGAGGTCATCATTGATGCAGGGGTGCAAAACTTCATGCACTGGCTACAGCAACGTGGCACGGTGCCTTTGATCCAGCAGATCAATGCGCAGGCCGACGAATGGCGCGCGCTTGAAATTACGCGGGCCAAGAAGCTGCTGTCAAGGGGCGAAACGATTGACGCAGTGCTCGAAGCCCTGGCACGCGGCCTGAGCCAGAAAATGCTGCACGGCACATTGGCTGAGTTACATACCGGCGATGCAAGCAGCCGTGAAGCGACGGCGCAAACGGTGTCCAGGCTGTTTTTGCGCGGCAAGCTGCCGGGCAATAGCCCATGAAACCCTTCTTACGCCAGACCCTGGAACGCCAGCTTTTAAGACTCCACGAACTCGACGCGCTGCTCTCAGCCAGCGACGTGGTGAGCGACCTGGACCGCTTTCGTAGTCTGACGCGTGAGCACTCGGAAGTCAGCGTGGTGGCCGAGCAATACCGCAAGCTCACCAGCCGCGAAGCCGATTTGGCTGGCGCCGAGCAGATGCGACAAGAGAGCAAGGGCGATCTTGAGATGACAGCGATGGCTGAAGAAGAAATCGGCAGCGCCAAGATAGACATTACACACATCGACGAAGCCCTGCAACTGATGCTGATCCCCAAAGACCCGGACGACAGCCGTGCCGCATTTGTTGAAATTCGCGCCGCTACCGGTGGCGATGAATCTGCACTGTTTGCCGGTGATTTGCACCGCCTCTACACGCGCTACGCCGAGCGCAGCGGCTGGCGCTGCGAGATCATCAGCGAATCACCAAGCGAGCTGGGTGGCTACAAGGAGGTGGTGCTGAAAATTGACGGCGCACTCGATGGAACGGGCGTGGGCGTTTACGGCAAGCTGCGCTTTGAATCTGGCGGCCACCGCGTGCAGCGCGTGCCCGCCACCGAGACCCAAGGCCGCATTCACACCAGTGCCTGCACGGTGGCCGTGATGCCTGAGCCGGACGAAGCCGTGGCGATACAGATCAACCCGTCAGACCTGCGCATAGACACCTACCGCGCCAGCGGTGCGGGTGGCCAGCACATCAACAAAACCGATTCTGCCGTGCGCATCACGCACCTGCCCACCGGCATCGTGGCTGAATGCCAGGACGGCCGCAGCCAGCACAGCAACAAGGCCCAGGCGCTCAAAGTGCTGACCGCCCGCATCGTTGAA
>JBCKMZ010000050.1:0-12825 GCA_038902975.1 Polaromonas sp. | reverse complement strand
GCAAACCAGTTTCGGATGACACAGGCCCGCGACAAGCTGGCGCGCGGTGTAAGCGGTCAGGCTCAGGCCATCCAGACGCATGGGTAAGTTGGCAAGGAAGTGCGCGATGCCATCAAGCGCATCGGGGGCACCTTGCCTGAAAATATTTCGCCTGCCGAGCACATCAAGGAAGTTGAAAGGCGCATCAAAAAATCGATGCCGAAATTAACCTTGAATGAGCGCGAAGCGAGTGGGCTACTTGGTGGCAAGGAAAAGCCATGACTGAACCGACCATTGTTTGCCCCAACTGCAAAACAGAAATCAAGCTCACTGAATCACTGGCCGCTCCATTACTGGAGTCAACGCGCCGGCAATTTGAGAAACAAATCGCCGAAAAAGACGCCAAGGTAGCCCAGCGCGAACAGGACATTCGCGACAGGGAAAAAGTCCTGGCAGACGCCAAACGCGATCTTGAAGAACAGGTTGCGGATAAGGTAGCCAGCCAGCTCAAAACCGAACGCGCCCGCGTAGCAGCGGAAGAGTGTCAATCAAGCTGTCCCCGCCTTCACCTTCAAGCGCCAAGCGTGCAGCAGCGGCTCGGTATAGCCGCTAGGCTGCTCTAGTCCCTTGAAGACCAGATCACACGCGGCCTTGTACGCGGCTGAGGTTTTGAAGTGGCCGGCCATCGGCTTGTAGAGCGGGTCGCCCGAGTTTTGGTGGTCCACCACGGCGGCCATGCGCTGGAAAGTGGCGTTCACCTGTTTCCGGTTGGTCACGCCATGCAGCAGCCAGTTGGCGATGTGCTGGCTGCTGATGCGCAGCGTGGCGCGATCTTCCATCAGGCCGACGTTGTGGATATCCGGCACCTTGGAGCAGCCCACGCCCTGGTCGACCCAGCGCACCACGTAGCCCAGAATGCCCTGCGCGTTGTTGTCGAGTTCCTGCTGAATTTCGGCCGCTGTCCAGAAAGGAACTAACGCTGTCGGAATCTGCAGAATGCTATCCAGGATGTTTCCTTCATGCATCTTGGCGTTTGCGGTATGGACATATTTTTCCATGCTTGCCTGCAGTGCGGCCACATTGACCTGATGGTAGTGGAGTGCATGCAGCGTGGCGGCCGTGGGTGAGGGTACCCACGCGGTGTTGGCGCCGGATTGTGGGTGCGCAAGTTTTTGCTTCATCATGTCGGCCATCAAATCAGGCATGGCCCACATGCCTTTGCCGATCTGGGCACGGCCCCGTAGCCCGCAGGCCAGACCGACCAGGACGTTGCTCAACTCATAGGCGCGAAGCCAGTTTGAGTTCTTCATCAGTGGTTTGCGGATCATGGGCCCGGAATGCATGGCGGTGTGAATCTCGTCGCCGGTGCGGTCCAGAAAGCCGGTGTTGATGAACGCCACGCGGTGTTTGGCGGCTTCGATGCAGGCTGCCAGATTCACGCTGGTGCGGCGTTCCTCGTCCATGATGCCAAGCTTGACCGTGTTTTCCTTCAGCCCCAGCAGCGCTTCAACCCGGCTGAAAAGTTCTGTTGCGAAGGCCACTTCGGCCGGGCCATGCATCTTGGGTTTGACGATGTAAATGGAGCCCTTGCGCGAATTGCGAATGGCCTTACCTTTGGCTGGTTTCAGGTCGTGCAGGGCAATGGCCACAGTGATGACGGCATCCATGATGCCTTCGTGAATCTCGGAGCCATCGGCATACAAAATGGCCGGGTTGGTCATTAAATGCCCGACGTTGCGTAAAAACAGCAATGCGCGTCCGGGCAGGGTGACCTCACCGCCAGCAGGGCGGTGGTAGCTGCGGTCGGGGTTGAGGCAGCGAGTGAAGGTCTTGCTGCCCTTGGCGACTTTTTCGGTCAGCGTGCCCTTGATGATGCCCAGCCAATTCTGATACCCGAGTAGCTTGTCATCGGCATCGACGGCAGTTACCGAATCTTCCAGGTCCAAAATGGTGGTCAGCGCCGCCTCGACAATCAGGTCACTGACACCGGCCGCGTCGCTTTTCCCAATGCGCGTGCTACGGTCGATCTGGATGTCGATATGAATACCGTTGTTGCGCAGCAAGATCGACGACGGTCCAGCTGCACTGCCCTGGTAGCCTATGAACTTGCTACTTTGAACCAGTCCGGTGGTCGCGCCGTCTTTGAGACGGACACAGAGTTTTCCACTTTGAACGCTGTATAGCGTGCTATCAATATGTGAGCCCTTGGCGAGGGGGGCGATGCGATCCAGAACATAGCGGGCGTATTCAATCACCTTGGCGCCGCGAACCGGGTTGTAGCGCGAGCCCTTCTCTGCGCCATTCGTCTCGCTGATCATATCGGTCCCATACAGGGCGTCGTACAACGAGCCCCAACGTGCATTGGCGGCGTTGAGGGCATAGCGGGCATTGAGAAGCGGCACCACCAGTTGTGGGCCCGCCAGTTTGGCCAGTTCTTCGTCTACCTGGAGGGTGTCGCATTGCACCCTGCCCGCAGTCGGGACCAGGTAGCCAATTTGTTTCAGGAAAGCGCGGTAAGCCGGCATATCGCTGATCGGGCCCGGGTTTGCCTTGTGCCAGGCATCCAGCGCGGTTTGCAGGCGGTCACGCTCGGCCAGCAAGGCGATGTTTTTCGGCGCGAGATCATGCACGATCTGGTCAAACCCTTGCCAGAAAGGGGCGCTGTCAACCCCGGTGCCCGGCAACACCTTGTCTTCTATGAATTGATACAGGTTGGTGGCGACCTGAAGGCGGTGGCAGGGGGTGCGCGGTGTGGTGGTTACGGCTGATGTGGTGGGGCTGGTCATGGCCGTCCTGTTCGGTAGATGGCGGTGGATGGCACGGGCGCTGGCTGCTACCCCTGCTGCCGCATATTTTATTCGATGCGCAAGGTGGATAACCTTGGGTTGACTGCGTTAACCGTAAAATCAGGTCATGCTCTCGATTAAAAATGAACTGCTCTCGGCGCTGGCCGAAGGGCTGGAACAGCTTTCCCCCGGTGCTGGTGAAAAGGCCGTGTTTGAATCACCCAAGGTGGTTGCGCATGGCGATTTCGCCTGTACCGCCGCCATGCAACTGGCCAAGGGGCTGAATCAGAACCCGCGTCAGGTCGCCGAGGGTTTGAAGGCGATATTGCTCGCCAGCCCGGTGTTTGAACGCTGGGTTGAGGCGATTGAAATTGCCGGCCCGGGCTTTATCAACATCAAACTCAAGGCGGTTGCTAAACAGGAAACAGTACGTGAAGTACTGCACGCTGGTGCGCAATACGGGGTCAAACCCATCAGCGATGAAAAAACCATCGTCGAGTTTGTATCGGCCAACCCAACCGGGCCGTTGCATGTGGGCCATGGCCGGCAGGCCGCGCTGGGCGATGCGATTTGCAAGCTGTTTGTGACACAAGGTGTGCAGGTGTACCGCGAGTTTTATTACAACGATGCGGGCGTGCAAATCCATACACTGGCAATCAGCACCCTGGCACGTGCGCAAGGCTTCAAACCGGGCGACAAAGATTGGCCGGAGGCGGCCTACAACGGCGACTACATTGCCGACATCGCAGACGATTTTCTGGCTAAAAAAACCGTCAAGTCTGATGACCGTGAGTTCACCGCATCAGGTGATATTCATGACATTGATTCGATTCGCCAATTCGCGGTTGCCTATTTGAGGCACGAGCAGGATTTGGATTTGAAGGCCTTCTCGGTTCAGTTCGACAACTATTACCTTGAGTCGAGCTTGTATACCTCAGGTCGCGTCGAAGCCACCGTCGCCAAATTGAAGGCCGCCGGCAAGACCTACGAGCAGGACGGCGCGCTGTGGCTCAAGTCGACCGACTATGGCGACGACAAAGACCGGGTGATGAAAAAGAGCGACGGCAGCTACACCTACTTTGTGCCCGATGTGGCCTACCACCTTGCCAAATGGGAGCGCGGTTACAGCCGCGCCATCAACATCCAGGGCATGGATCACCACGGCACCATCGCGCGCGTGCGTGCTGGCTTGCAAGCTGCTGGCGAAGGCGTGCCCGAGGGCTACCCCGACTATGTTCTGCACACCATGGTGCGCGTGCTGCGCAACGGTGAAGAAGTCAAAATTTCAAAACGCGCTGGCAGCTATGTGACGCTGCGCGACCTGATCGAATGGACCAGCACCGATGCCGTGCGTTTCTTTTTACTCAGCCGCAAGCCCGATACCGAATACATCTTCGACATCGACCTGGCCCTTAGCAAGAACAACGAGAACCCGGTCTATTACGTGCAGTACGCGCATGCGCGCATCTGCTCGGTGTTGTCAAACTGGGGCGGCGAGGTGGCAGACCTGAAGGGCGCTGACCTGTCGCCCCTGGACAGCCCGCAGGCGCAAGCGCTGATGCTGCTGATCGCCAAATACCCCGACATGCTGAGCAACGCCGCCAGCGGGTTTGCGCCGCACGACGTGGCCTTTTATCTGCGCGAGCTGGCCGCCTGCTACCACAGCTATTACGCTGCCGAGCGCATTCTGGTCGACGATGCGGTGCTTAAAACCGCGCGCCTGGCGTTGGTCGCGGCGACCGCGCAGGTGTTGCACAATGGCTTGGCTGTGCTGGGTGTTAGCGCGCCCCGCAAAATGTGAATCCACAAAAGATGACCTCAGAATGACGCACTCGACCAAAATCACCATGCTGATTATGAACAAACAACAACGCGGCGGCACGCTGCTGGGCATCATCATTGGCGGGCTGCTGGGCCTGGGTGCGGCGCTGGCAGTGGCGATTTACGTGACCAAGATGCCCTCACCATTTTCGAACAAAAGCCAGTCACATAGCGCTGAAAACGATGCCGCTGAAGCCAAAAAGAACAAGGACTGGAACCCAAACACCCCGCTGGCGGGTAAAAATCCGGCCCGCCCTTCTGCTGTGGCCTCTGGATCGGTAGGCACTGCGCCCCCGGCAGAAAGTGCAGCGCCAGCAGCAGAGGCCGCCCCGAGTACTGCCAAGGCAGCGGTTTCAAACGACCCGCTGGGTGACCTGGCAAAGGCCAAGTCAGCCCCCAAGCCAGACAAGCCAGAAAATGCCGTGGCCAGCGCTGGTGACTATCCTTTCATCTACTTCATTCAGGCGGGTGCTTTCCGCACGCCTGAAGATGCCGAGCAGCAGCGCGCCAAGTTGTCACTGATGGGGTATCAAGCCAAGGTGAGCGAGCGTGAGCAATCTGGCAGAATCGTTTACCGCGTACGCCTTGGTCCATTTGATAAAAAAGACGATGCCGATAAAACCAAGGAAAAGCTCGACAGCAACGCGATTGAAACTGCGCTAGTGCGGGTGCAGCGCTGATAAATCGGCTTTGAACTTTTGGAGTTATTGGGGTCAGACACCAATTTCGCTGCGGTGCATCGGGGTTATTGGGGTCAGACGCCAATTTCATTACGATGCAGAGCATCGCACCCGGAGGGCGTGCCAAAGGCACGATGAATTTGGACTCTGACCCCAAAAACTCATAGAATGTTTGAAATATTCAGGAGATAAATCAATGCAACGACGTGAGTTTTCGATTTCTGCCGCTTCGGTGGCTGCCGCCGCTTCCATGGGGGCCCTCGCCACCGCGGCGCAGGCCCAGGGCAAACCGCCACAGGCGGGCAGCGACTATGTGGTGCTCGACAAGCGGGCACCGGTCGAGGCGCCGGACGGCAAGGTGGAGGTGGTGGAGTTTTTCTGGTACAGCTGCCCGCATTGCCACCGCTTTGAGCCTGCGCTGGAAGAGTGGATTAAAAAAGTGCCGAAAGACGTGGTCGTTCGCCGCGTGCCGGTGTCGTTCAGGCCAGAATTTGAGCCGCAGCAACACCTGTATTACGTGCTTGAAAGCATGAACAAGGTCGAAGAACTCCACAAAAAAGTGTATCACGCGATTCATGTGGAAAAGCAGTTGCTCAATACGGCTGAGGTGATTGCCGCCTGGGCTGAAAAGCAGGGCATCAACAAGGCGAAATTTGTTGAAACCTACAACTCGTTTTCAGTCGCGACCAAGGCCCGCAAGGCCACGCAGCTGCAGAATGCCTACAAGATCGACGGCGTTCCGGCGCTGGGTATCGCCGGGCGTTACTTCACCTCGGGCGCACTGGCACAAAGCATGGAGCGCGCACTGCTGGTCACCGACTACCTGGTTGCCCAGGCGCGCAAAGGCTGAAGCCGAGCCTCTGCGTGGCCAGAACGCCTCCGCGGGCTCCCGACTGCGGCCAAAACCCGCCCCCGAATCGATGGGCGGGTTTTTTATTGGCAAGACCGCTATGAGTTATTGGGTGGCTACAATCAAAAACAACTACAAGCAGCAAGATTCGTGCCTTTATGAAATACCCACAGTCCCTATTGATCGCCGCCTGCGCTGCTGCAGCGTTTGCCCTGGGTTCCGCCCAGGCCGAAACGCCGGATCGGGACATGCCCATGAACGCAGAGTCAGATGCTTTGCGCTACGACGATTTGAAGCAAACCAGCGTTTTTACCGGCAACGTGGTCATTACCAAGGGCAGCACCATCATCCGCGGCGAGCGCGTCACTGTGGAGCGAGACCCCGAGGGCTACCAGAAGGCCAGCGTGCTGGCGGCCCCCGGGAAGCTGGCTTTTTACCGTAAAAAGCGCGCAGGCCTGGACGAATTTATTGAAGGCGAGGGTGAGCGGATTGAATACGACAGCCGTACTGACGTTGTCAAATTCATCCGCCAGGCGGTGCTGCGCCGCTACAAGGGTGCGGTACTGGCGGATGAGTCAAGCGGCTCGCAGATCAGTTACGACAACGTGACCGATGTGTTTACGGTCGATGGCGGGCCGCAAAACCGCTCGCTCAGCAACCCGACTGGCCGCGTCCGGACGCTGCTGTCGCCGCGCAATGCGGCGCCGGCTGCTGGTAGTGCTCCGGTTTCAACGCCAGCCGTCGGCTCTTCGCCCAGCCTGCGCTCAAGCCCCGCGTTGGGCACAAGCGACAAGAAGTAAGGCTGAAATGGAACCGGGATTTTCAAACGCCAGCGCCGCAATGGGTGCAGCAGAGGCCTCGGCCATTCTCGCCGCCAGCGAAACGCCAGCGCCCAGCCGACTGGTGGTCACCGGTCTGCAAAAATCCTATGGCAGCCGCAAGGTGGTGCAGGATGTCTCGCTGGCCGTGCAAAGCGGCGAGGTGGTGGGCCTGCTCGGCCCCAACGGTGCGGGCAAGACAACATCTTTCTACATGATTGTGGGCCTGGTGCGGGCTGATGCGGGCGAGATCACGATTGACGGCAATTCGATTGAGCACATGCCGATTCACCGCCGAGCCCGTCTCGGCCTGAGCTACCTGCCGCAAGAGGCATCTATTTTTCGCAAACTCACGGTTGAGCAAAACGTGCGCGCTGTACTCGAGCTGCAGCTGGACGATAAGGGCAAGCCGCTGGCCCTAGTCGTCATTAACCAGCGACTTGATGCGCTGCTGAAAGACCTGCGGGTAGACCATCTGCGTGACTCGCCCGCGCTGTCACTGTCAGGCGGTGAGCGCCGCCGCGTCGAAATCGCTCGCGCGCTGGCGACCCAGCCGCGCTTTATTCTGCTCGACGAACCCTTTGCCGGCATTGACCCGATTGCCGTGATCGAGATCCAGCGCATCATCGGTTTTCTGAAATCGCGTGGTATTGGCGTGCTGATAACCGACCACAACGTGCGCGAAACGCTGGGCATTTGCGACCACGCCTACATCATCAACGACGGCCATGTGCTGGCCAAAGGTACGCCGTCCGATATTGTGAATAACGCTGATGTGCGCCGCGTCTATTTGGGCGAACACTTTCGAATGTAATGGGCACTTCTAGAAATTCAGCTTTTCGGGATGAAGTGCAAGGCGCACGGAGGAGGGTTTTTGGGGTCAGAGTCCAAATTCATCGTGCCCTTGGCACGCCCTTCGGGTGCGATGCTTTGCATCGTCATGAAATTGGCGTCTGACCCCAATAACCCTCCGAGCACCGCGCAACGCGGCAATTCGCCCGAAAAATGAATTTATAGAAGTGCCCTAATGAAGCAGGGTCTATCGCTACGCCTTTCGCAGCATCTGGCGCTCACGCCGCAGTTGCAACAGTCGATTCGTTTGCTTCAGCTTTCCACGCTGGAACTCAGCCAGGAGGTCGAACAGATGCTCGACGAAAACCCGTTTCTCGAATTGTCCGAAGAGGCTGCGGCGCGGGAAGAGTTTGGACTGGAGCATGTCAACACACCTGTTAGCCAGGCCATTCAGGAGTTCGAGTCAGCTACTGATTCGATAGCTGGCCCGACGTATGAATCAAGCACTACGGCCTCAAATGAGCCTGAAACCACGCCTGAAATAAGTTCCGAGCCCAAACTGGAAGACAGCTGGGAAGGTGACGGCTCGGTCGAGTCCGCACCCGACGACAGCGAATGGGGTGGCGAAGCACCGGCGCGCAAAAATAACAACGATGAGGGCGATACCGAGGCATCTGATCTGGCCCGCAGCCACGAGTCATTGCAAGACCACCTGCATCGGCAGTCGCTTAGTTTGCGCCTGTCAAGCATTGACCGCGCAGCCCTGCATTTTTTGATCGAGTCGCTGAACGATGATGGCTACCTTGAAGACGCCCTGGCATCTCTGGCCTCCGGCCTGGTCAATCAGGCAAAGGGCGACACGGCCCAGCTTGAAGAGCTGGAGCAACACTTTGCCATGGCGCTCAAGCTGCTGCACCACATGGAGCCTGCCGGTGTGGGCGCGCGCAATCTTGCTGAATGCCTGGGCCTGCAATTGCTCGACTGCAAGGACTGTGATGAAACGCGCGCCGCCATGGCGATCTGCAAGCAGCCCATAGAGCTGCTTGCCAAGCGCGATGTGAAGCGCCTGTCGCAACTGTGCGGCTACCGCGACACGGTCATCAAGGGCGCGATTGCCGTGATAGGTCGGCTCGACCCCAAGCCGGGCCGCCGCTTTGTGAATGTTGAGCGCAACCTTGTCGTGCCGGATGTCATTGTCGTCAAGGCAGGCCGGGGCTTCAAGGTCACGCTGAACAGCGACGTGATGCCGCGCCTGCGGGTACATGACATTTATGCCAATGCGCTCAAGCAGCATAAGGGTCAGGGCGGGCAGGCGTTGCAGCAGCGCCTGCAGGAGGCACGCTGGTTTATCAAGAGCATCCAGCAGCGCTTTGACACCATACTGCGCGTCAGTACGGCGATTGTCGAGCGGCAAAAAAACTTTTTCGCCCATGGCGAGTTAGCCATGCGCCCACTGGTGCTGCGCGAGATTGCCGACGAGCTGGGCCTGCACGAGTCCACCATTTCGCGTGTCACCACAGCCAAATACATGAACACGCCGTTCGGCACGTTTGAGCTGAAATACTTTTTCGGATCAGCTCTTGACACCGAAACCGGTGGCAACGCATCAAGCACGGCAGTGCGGGCACTTATCAAACAATTTGTCTTGTCAGAGAATTTGAAAAAACCACTCAGCGACAACCAGATTTCTGAAATGCTGAAAGAGCAGGGGATTGAATGCGCGCGGCGTACAGTGGCCAAATACCGTGAAGTATTGCGTATCGCGCCCACCAATTTGCGTAAATCTTTGTAGCTGCCCCTCTATGAATCAACTCCAATTATTTTTACCCTGCGCCGCTGGTGTTGAGGCACTGCTAGCCACTGAGGTCAAACGCATCACCGGTATTGACGGCAAAGCCTGGCGGGCCGGTGTGCAGTTGCAGGGCTCATGGCGTGAAGCCTTGCAGCTCAATCTGCACAGCCGCCTGGCCCAGCGCGTGCTGATTGAGTTGGCGCACAACCAGTACCGCAGTGAGCAAGACCTTTATAACGCCGCAGCCAGCGTGGCGTGGGAGATTTGGTTTACGCCCAAACAGACCTTCAAGGTCGAAATCACCGCGCAGCACAGCCCGCTGACCAGCCTGAACTTTGCAGCTCTCAAAATCAAGGACGCGGTTGCCGACCGCTTTCGCGCCAAGTTCAACGATGTGCGTCCCGACGTTGACACGCGCTGGCCCGATGTGCGCATCTACGTGCATTTGACGGTCGATAGCGTCACCATCTACATCGACACCTCGGGCGAGCCGCTTTTCAAACGCGGCTGGCGTGAAGACAAGGGCGATGCGCCGCTGAAAGAAACACTGGCGGCCGCCATGATTGCAGCTAGCGGCTGGAACGAACTATGCAAGCAAGGCGTGCCGCTGTATGACCCGTGCTGCGGCTCCGGCACGATTGCGATTGAAGCCGCGCAAATTGCCTGCAACATCGCACCCGGCATCAACCGCCGCTTTGCCTTTCAAAAGTATTTACCCTTCCAGCCGCATGTCTGGGAAGGCTTGTTAGTCCAGGCCGAGGCCGCCATCACGGAGCCGACCGCTCCGGTGTTTGGCAGCGACGTGTCTTTCCGGATGGTGGACTTTGCCGAGCGCAATGCCGAGCGCGCGGGCGTGGCCAACGCCGTGCAGTTCAGGGGTGGTGATGCCTTGCAACGGTTGCCGCCCACTGCTGATGGCAGCGCGGGCGTGATGCTGCTCAATCCGCCGTATGGCGAGCGTATGGAGGTGGCCGGTGTTGCGGGTGTTTCCGCACAACCCTCACAACCTTCACAGCGTGGCCAGAACCCCGCACGCGAGCGAGCGGTCACAGAAACCGGTGAAGAGGTGTCCGACTTCTTTCAGCAACTTGCCACGCACTGGAAGAAAAACTACGCTGGCTGGACCGCCCACGTGCTCACGCCAGACCTCAAGCTGCCGAACAAGATGCGCCTGAAAGAATCGCGCCGCGTGCCCATGTGGAACGGCCCGATCGAATGCCGCCTGTTCCGCTTTGACATGGTGGCTGGTTCGGCGCGGCGAAAAACGGTTGCAGAATGACCCGCATCGTCATAGACACCAACATAGTCCTAGACCTGCTCGTTTTCAAAGACCCAGCAACCATACCGCTGCAACACGCGCTAGACGCAACAGGCGCAAACCAGCTCAACTGGCTAGCCACCCAGCCGATGCGCGACGAGCTGGCCCGGGTGCTGGCCTATCCGCAAATCGTGACGCGACTGGTTTTTTGTAAACTGCTTGCCGACGACATACTGACAGCTTTCGACAAACAGGCGCGCATCGTGGCTAGCGCCCCCAAAGCCAGCGTGACCTGCAGCGATGCAGACGACCAGAAGTTCATTGACCTTGCCGTCACCCACAAAGCCATGCTTTTAAGCAAGGATAAAGCCGTACTTTCAATGAAAAAAAGGCTGCTAGCCCTTGAAGTACGAGCGCAACCAGCTATTTAATTTGTAGCGGTAGCTTGCACCATCGCCACTGAATGAGCCCGAAAACTATGCGCATTCGCCAGCGGCCAGTACTGTTTGAACACGTTGGCCTGTTTATCCAGCGCACCTAGCAAGGCCCCTGGCTCGACCGTCAAAATCAGATTACTGAGCAGCCGCACTTCGGTATCAGACAGCCGCCGCACGATGTGGTGGGCGTTGACCTGTTGCGGATGCTCCAGTCCGGCGGCTTGCACCAGCTCTTGCAGGGCGTGCAGCGTGCTGCGGTGAAAGTTGCGCACGCGGTCGGCTTTATCTAGCACCACCAGGGCCTGCTGGCGTATCGGGTCTTGGGTGGTCACGCCCGTCGGGCAGGTTCCGGTGTGGCAGGTTTGTGCCTGTATGCAGCCCAGCGCAAACATGAAGCCGCGGCCCGCATTGCACCAGTCGGCACCCAGCGCCATCAGGCGCACTATGTCAAAAGCGGTGACCACTTTGCCTGCTGCACCAATTGAAATGCGGCTGCGCAAATTAACGCCTACCAGCGTGTTGTGAACCAGCAGCAGGCCTTCTTGCAACGGCGTGCCTACGTGGTCAGTGAATTCGACCGGGGCCGCCCCGGTACCGCCTTCAGCGCCATCGACCACAATAAAGTCGGGCGTGATGCCGGTTTCCAGCATGGCTTTGACAATCGCAAACCACTCCCACGGGTGGCCAATGCACAGCTTGAAGCCGGTCGGTTTGCCGCCCGAGAGTTTACGCAATCTAGCGACGAAATGCATCATCTCGATCGGGGTTTTAAATGCGCTGTGGCTGGATGGCGAGATGCAATCCTTGCCAACCGGCACACCGCGCGCCGCTGCAATTTCTTCAGTAACCTTGGCGCCGGGCAGTATGCCGCCGTGCCCCGGCTTGGCACCCTGGCTCATCTTGATTTCAATCAGCTTGACCTGCGGGTCTGTGGCGTTGGCTGCAAAGCGCTCTTCGTTGAAACTGCCGTCGGGGTTACGGCAACCAAAATAGCCTGAACCGATTTCCCAGATCAAATCGCCACCGTGCAGACGGTGGTGCGATGAGATGGAGCCTTCACCCGTGTCATGTGCAAAGCCGCCCATCTTTGCGCCCTTGTTCAACGCCATGATGGCATTCGCCGAGAGCGCGCCAAAACTCAGCGCAGAAATATTGAACACGCTGGCGTTGTAGGGTTGAGTGCAGGGCTCGCTTGACGGCGATGGGGCATCCGGCGTGCCGCCAATCCACACGCGAAAGTCATGCGTGGCCAGCTTGGTTGGCGACATTGAATGATTGACCCACTCATAGCCCTGCGCCCCCACATCGAGCTGCGTACCGAAGGGCCGGGTGTCCAGCTCGCCCTTGGAGCGCTGGTATACCAGCGAGCGTTGCGCGCGAGAAAACGGCGCGGCATCACTGTCGCTTTCAATAAAGTACTGGCGTATTTCTGGCCGTATGAACTCGAGAAGAAAGCGCAGGTGGCCGATGACCGGATAGTTGCGCAGAATCGCGTGGCGGGTTTGCCTGAGGTCATGCACACCTACTCCGACCAGCACGGAGCAGACGATCAGCGCCAGCCAGCCGACCTGAAAAACACCCAAGCTAAACAGCGACAGCAGCACGCCAAATG
>JBCKMZ010000049.1:0-13318 GCA_038902975.1 Polaromonas sp. | reverse complement strand
AATCAATCCTTGAAGTCCCCGCCAAAGCCAAACACGAACGAGGCGGGTTGGAGGTGTTTGCGCAGGGCGGCGTTGACCTGCGCTAGCGTGGCTGCGGCCAACTGCTCATCGACCTTTTGCGAAGTGGCAAAGGTGCGCGCCAGTCTCAGGTTGGCGCTGATGCCGCGGGCCAAGTTGGCGTCTTGCGCTCTTGCGAGGCGGCGAGAACTCATCAGGCTTTGTTTGGCGTCAGCCAGCTCCTTGTCATCGAAGCCGTCTTTCAGCGCGCGCTCCAGCTCCTGCCGGAACGCCGTCTCGACCGCTGCCCGGTTTTGCGGAGCAAAAATGGCGCTTGCCCACCAGCCGCTATTGGGCTCGTAGTTGCTCCAGCTGACGCCGCTGCCCACGTCATAACTCAGGCCACCCTTTTCGCGAATGCGAACCCACAGCCGTGAATTGCCGCCCTGCCCCAGCATGAAGTTGGCCAGCACCAAGGACGGGTAATCGGCGTCGTTGTCGCTCACGGCCAGGTCCTGCTTGACTTGCATGAAAGCATTCTGCTTGTCGGGCGTCTTGAAGACCAGGCGGCTGGCTTGAACCGGCACTAGCGGTTTCGGTACACGGGTGTAGCCAGAGGCCGAATTCCAGTTACCCAAAGCGCTGCTGACTGCAGAGCGGGTTTGTGCTGCATCCAGGTCACCCACAAACGCGGCCTGCCCGAACTGGGCGCCGTAAAACTTGCGGTGAAAGGCCTGCAGTTGCGCCACGCTCAGGCTTTGGGTGTACTCCACCAGCTCGTCAAAGCTGGCAGCGTAGCGCACATCGCCTCTGGGGTAGGGGTTGCCGTAACGACTGAGCTCGTTGGCGACGACGGCCTCGGGGTCCTTGCGTTGTTCTGCGATGGCGCTGAGCACCTGGCTTTTGTACTCCTCTAGCGCAGCCGCGGGAAAGCTGGCGTTGCGCAGCACCTCAGCCACCAGCGCAATCACGGCAGGGAGCTTGTCGCGTGTGGTCTTGATACCCACGCCGACCCCGGTGGCGTCACCGCCAAAGCCGACCTGAGCCCGGAGCTGGTCAAACCGGTCCTGAATTTGCTGGCGCGTCAGCGTACTAGTGCCCTTGTTGAGCATGGCGGCCGTGGCCGCGCCGATGGCAGCTTGCCCGAACAGGCTTTTCTCGTCGCCAAACGACAGGCTGATACTGCCACTGACCGCCTGGCCGCGTGCGCCTTTGGGCAGCAAGGCCAGTTTCATGCCGTTGGCCAGCACCGTGGTCTGGGTGCGTTGGTCGATGTTGGCGGGGGAGGCATCAAACGCCTCGGCCTGCGCCGCTGCCGCATCGCCCTTGTAGTTGCCCACCAGCGCTGCCACATCAACCGTGGCCGGGGCCCCGGCGCGCAGCGGTTTGTCGGTGGGAATGTAGCTGCCCAGGGTGCGGTTGTCGCGCAGCAAGTAGCTGGTGGCCACCCGGTTGACATCGGCCAGCGTCAGTTTGCGCACCTGGTCGCGGCTCAGGAAGAACAGCCGCCAGTCGCCTTGCGCTATCGACTCGGACAAGGCCACGCCGACCTGCTCGGGGTTGGTAAAACGCAGCTCCCAGCCGGTCAGGTATTTAAGCCGGGCACGCTCCAGCTCGGCTTGCGTCACCGGGTCGGTACTGATGGACTCGATGGTGTCAAGCATCGCTTGGCGTGCTTTGTCCATGTCTTGCCCCGGCGCCAGCGACAGACCCAACAGCGTGAAGCCCGGGTCCTGCAGCCCCTGCGCTAAGCTGAAGGCGCCCGCGGCGAGTTGCTTGTCGACGATGCGCGTGTGCAGTCTTCCCGATGGCGTATCGCCCAGGATCAGGTTCAGGGCCGAGATGGCGGCAAAATCCGGGTGCGCGCCGGGCGGCACGTGGTACAGGGCGTACAGGCTGGGCGAGCCGCCCGAGCGGCGCACGGTAATGCTTTTTTCGCCATCCTGAACCGGGTCCAGGGTGTAGAGCGCAGGCAGCGCCGTCTTCGGGTTTTGCAGCGGGCCAAACGAGGCGGCAATCCACTGGCGCACCTTGGCCGGGTCAAACTTGCCGGCCACGATGACGGTGGCGTTGGCTGGTCGGTAGTAGGTGCGGTAGAACTGCTGCAGGCGCTCGATGTTGACGCCCTCCACATCGGTGCGCGCCCCGATCGGGCTCTTGCCGTAGTTGTGCCACATGTAGGCGCTGCTCATGACACGCTCGAACAGGATGCGCCCGGCATCGTTCTCGCCGCTCTCCATCTCGTTGCGCACCACGCTCATTTCGGTGTCAAGGTCCTTGCGGGCGATGAAGCTGTTGAGCATCGCGTCAGCCTGCCAGCCCAGGTACCACTGTAGGTTTTCCTCGTTGGCGGCGAAGCTGGCAAAGTAGTTGGTGCGGTCCAACCCGGTGCTGCCATTGGCACGCAGCCCGCGCTTGGAGAACTCGGCCCACACCGTGCTGTGCGCCGGCGAGCCCTTGAACAGCAGGTGCTCGAGCAAATGCGCCATGCCGGTTTCGCCATAGTTCTCATGCTTGCTGCCGACCCGGTAGGTGACGTTGACGGTGGTGGTGGGCTTGCTGTCGTCCTGAATCAGCAAAACCTGCAAGCCATTGGCCAGCCGGTATTCGTCCACGCCTTCGACCGACCTTACCTGGGTCATGCCGGCAGGCAGGGGCTGAGCGAGGGCCACGGCGGGCGCCGCGGCGAGCAGGCTGAGGGTCAGTGCCACGGCAAATAGATGTAAATGTGTGCGCATCAAAATCACTCCAAATCACAAGGCTTGAAAACACCGATGGTAGGGCAAGGCGGGGGACGCGCACCCCGGTGCGCTATCCAAGCAGCACGAAGTGGATCCTCTGATGGATAAGCGCCCTTATGAAGGGCTCGCATCCCCAAGGTGGATTTGCGGCAAACGCTTGAGGGATTGAATCACTGTACTGCGCCACATCGCTAACGCCAACAGCAGCGCACCGACACCGCCAAAACCCATGGCGTAGCGAAGCCCCAGGTGCTCACCCAGATAGCCGCCCAACAAGGCGCCGGGGCCGGCCGGGATGAGAATGAGCCAGCGCATGGTGCTGGTCATGCGCGCCAACAGGGGCTCCGGCGTGACCGCCTGGCGCAAGGCCAGAAAGTTAATGAACAGCAGCACGGCGCCAATGGAAAAACTGACCAGCATGAACACATAGGATGCGACCGCAAAGCGGCCAGCCGGCACCAAAGCAAGCTGCAGCCAGCCCAGGCCATTGATCGCCACGCCCAGTGTCAGACAGGGCCCAGGGCCGATGTGATACGAGATGCGATGCCCCAGCGTGCTTGCCAACACGGTGCCCAGGCCAAGCGCGGTGTAGCTCAAGGCGACCTGCTGCTCGGTCAGGCCCAGCTCGCGCAGCGCAAACAATATTTGCACCACCATGGCGGCATGATGGAACAACTGCCAGAGGCCCACCATCAGGGCCATGCGCGGCAACAAGGGGTGCTGCCAGACGAAGCCCAACCCTTGTTTGAGGTCGCGCCAAAACTGCCGCTGCAGATCGACGGCCGGCGTTGTTTCCCGGGCCCGCACACCGCGCAAGAATGAAACGCTGAGCATGATCAGCACGGCGTCCGCCAGCAGCGCCAGCGGCGCGCCCACCAGCTTGATCAGGATGCCGGCAAAGCCCGGCCCCAGCACGGCAGCGCCCGAGGTGGCCAGGACATTCTTCGCATGGGCCTCGACCAGGCGCTCACGCGGCACTATCTGGGTCAACACGATTTGGGCCGCCGTGCCGGAAGAAACGGACACGCAACCCATCACAAACGCGGCGCCATACAAGTACGGCATACTCAACCACCCCAGTGCCCAGACCGCAGGAATGCTGGCCAGCACCAGGGCCAGCGCGAGCTCGCCTGCGATATACACCGGCAACTTGCGCACGCGGTCTAGCCACACCCCCACCGGCAAGGACAGCAGCACAAACGGCACCAGCTCCATGGTCACCAGAAAACCCATCTGGATGGGCGTTGCGTGCAGCAGCAAGGCCGCCGTGAGCGGCACTGCCAGCACGGTCACTTGGTTGCCAAAGGAGCTGATCAGAATCGACACCCACAAACGGCGGTACACCGGGTCGCGCAGCAGGTCGGTGCTGGACAACGCGAACCAGCGGCCAGAGGCACGGGCCGCATCGGCCGTGGCGGCCGTGTCGGGCGATTCTGCGGTATCAGATTGGGGAGTCGATGGCGGGGTCATAGACGGGTTTTTGCTTCCATCCAGTTCTCAAGCTGGAGCCCCTTCACCCGAGAGAAGTCTTTGACATTATTCGTCACAATGATTGCACTCAGGCTTCGTGCGTGGGCTGCTATAAGCATGTCATTTGAACCAATGAGCTGACCTTTTTTCTTCAAGTCAGCGCGAATTTCGGCGTAGTGCTCTGCCGCCTCATGGGTCCAATCCAAAACATTGACGTGCCGCACTAGGGCATCAACCCCCTCGCGGTTCATTTTTTTCTTCGACGAAACCTGTACGCCGTACAACAACTCGGCCAACGTGATGACAGACATGGATTGCTGCTGCAACGGGATCGACTGAATCTGCCTCAACAACACCGACGACGACTTGCGCAGAATGAACGCGCAAGTGTCTGTATCGAGCATGTACATCTGACTCATGCGAACCTGCGCTCCTGCACCGGCAAATCCTCAATGCCATGCATGAAGTCGTCGCTGGCACGAACCGGCGAGGCTAGAAAATCACTCCAGTCTTTTGGACGCGGTGACAAGATCACATCCTCCCCAACTTTACGGATAAACACATCCTTCATGCCTTCTGGAAACCGAAATTCCAAAGGGATTGTCACCACTTGGGTGCGGTTATTCTTTCCCACTCGGGCGGTTTGCAAATTCATAAACTTCTCCTTCTTGGCATGTATCAGAGTATATGCTGATTTCGGCATGTGCCAAGGCATATACCAAAGACACAAATTGCCTCGATAAACATCTCATTCCATTTTTAGATCGAGGAGATTAGGCGCGGGTTTGTCGGCGATTAGCTCAGTGGTAATCGTCTTCAAGCTGATGCCGAACAGCCAGAATGTTGACGCTATCAGCACCTTCAATCTCATAAAGGGCGACGTATCCCGAGTTGCCAAATGGAATGATCAACTCGCGCAAAAACGCACTGTTGCCTGCCTTGCGATAAATGAACGGCGTGCGGCTGAGATGGCCCTGCACTGCGGTGCGGAGCACGTCGATGGTTCCCTGTGCTGCGTCAAACTCTTCAATGGTCTGCGCCCGCTCCAGCAAAAAATCGAACAAGCGAAGCAAATCATCACGCGCCGCTGCGGTGTAGCGGACTTTAAAAACCCCCATCAACCCAGCACCTGCCGACGCCTTGCATCCAGCCGCTGCGCAAGCTCGCCATGCACCGCTTGCGCAGAGTAATAGACACCCGTTTGCTTTGCATCCTGGCCAGCGCGCAAGCCACGCGCCAGAAATTCATCTTGTGTGCGCCGCCGCTGGATCGTCTCACGCATGGCGGTTTCTATCAGGCTGGTGAGCGTCTCCCCCTCGCGCAGCACACTTTCGGCGGCAGCACGCAGCAGGGGTTCAACACGGAGCGAAGGTAAGGTGGCAGTTTTCATGATGATGGGCATTGCGTTGCAGTTGCGATGCAATCAGTGTAGCGTTTTTTCACTTCAGCGTCATGTCTCCAGTTCAGCCTCATTTTCAGTGGCTTCGTCCGGGTCCAAGGCGTCAAGCCAACAGGCACGCGACCTGTGTTTGCGGGCTCAGCGCGCGCAACTCCGGGGTCTGCTGCGCGCAGCGGGCTTCGGCCTTGGGGCAGCGGGTGCGAAAGCTACAGCCCGACGGTGGGTTGATCGGCGAGGGCAGATCGCCGTGCAGCAGTTGCAGGGTCTTGTTGCGTTCTCGTCGCGGATCAGGCAGCGGTATGGCACTGAGCAAGGCCTGGGTGTAGGGATGGCCGGGGTTGCGGTAAATCGCATTCTTCTCGGCCAACTCCATGCATCGCCCCAGGTACATCACCATCACGCGCTGGCTGATGTGTTTGACCACCGCCAGGTCGTGCGCAATGAACATCAGGGCCAAGCCCATTTTGGCCTGCAGATCCTGCAGCAAGTTGATGATCTGGGCCTGTATCGACACATCAAGCGCCGAAACCGGCTCGTCGCAAATCACCAGCTTGGGCTCCAGCACCAAGGCCCTGGCAATACCAATGCGCTGACACTGCCCGCCCGAGAATTCATGCGGGTAGCGGTTGATCTGCTGCTCGGTCAAACCCACCTGGGCCATCATGGCGCGCACCTTGTGCATCACCTCCTGGCGACTCATCTTCGGGAAATGGGTGCGCAGCGGCTCGGCGATGATTTGCCTCACCGTCATGCGCGGATTGAGCGATGCCAGGGGGTCCTGAAAGATCATTTGCACGCTTTTTCGAATCGCCTGCCAGGCATCCGCCGACGCACCGCGCATCTCCTGGCCCTGCCACACAATGCTGCCCGCTGTGGCCGGAATCAAATTCAGCATGGCCCGCGCCAGGGTGGACTTGCCGCAACCGGATTCACCCACCACGCCCAGGGTCTCGCCAGGAAAAATGTCGAACGACACACCGTCCACCGCTTTGAGCGAGAGCATCGATGCCCAGGGCAGGAGCGAATCGCCCTGCACTTTGAAATGCACCTTCAAGTCACGAACCGACAACAGAGGGTTATTCATGGCCTCACCTCGGCCGGGCTCTTGTGACAGGCCCGAAAAGTCGTTGGCCGATCGGCGATGGCAAGCAGTTCAGGCCGGGTGCTGACACAGCGCGGCTCCGCCAGCGTACAGCGCTCACTGAACGGGCAGCCGGGCGGCAGCCGGGCCATGTTCGGCGGCGCGCCGGGTATGGCGACCAGCGCATGGTCGCCCTGATCGAGCCGGGGGATGGCACCCAGCAGGCCCACCGTATATGGGTGCGTGGGCTGGTAAAAAATGGACTCCGCGCTGCCCTGCTCCATCACGCGCCCGCCGTACAGCACCATGACCTCATCGCACAAACCGGCCACCACGCCGAGATCGTGAGTGATTATCACAATGGCGGTGCCGTGGTCGCGCTGCAACTCCCGCAACAAGGCAATGATCTGGGCTTGCACCGTGACATCCAGCGCCGTGGTGGGCTCATCGGCGATCAGCACATCGGGTTCGCACAACAAGGCCATGGCGATCATCACGCGCTGGCGCATGCCGCCCGAGAACTCATGCGGGTACTGCATCAAGCGCCGTGCGGCCTCGGGTATCTTGACTGCATCGAGTGCCTGCACGGCGCGCGTCCTAGCCTGCCGGCGCGTTAGCCCCATGTGAAACTCCAGCACCTCGGTCATCTGGCGCTCCACCGTCAGGTACGGATTCAGGGAGGTCATTGGGTCCTGAAAAATCATCGCCACCCGGTTGCCACGGATCTTGTTCAAGGCCTTTGCGGGCATGGCCAGCAAGTCATGCCCGTCAAACAGGGCCTGCCCGCTGGCGCTGCCGTTGCTGGCCAGCAGGCCCATCATGGCCAGCACCGACTGACTCTTGCCCGAACCGCTTTCGCCCACAATGCCCAGGGTTTGGCCTTTGTCCAACGAAAAATTGATATCGTTGACGGCGGTGACGAGGCCATCGGGGGTTTGAAACTGCACGCTTAGGTTTTTGACTTCAAGCAAGGACATGGGCACTTCTATAAATTCATTTTTCGGGCGAATTGCTGCGTTGCGCGGTGCTCGCAATCCTCACGTACCTGAAGTACGTTCCGGTTGCTGCGCTCCGTGCGCCTTGCACTTCATCCCGAAAATCTGAATTTCTAGAAGTGCCCATATGTCGATTACCGTTCTTTCGGATCAAGCGCATCGCGCAGCCCATCACCAATGAAGTTAAAGCAGTAAAGGGTGACCGACAGCAGACCTGCCGGGAACAACAAAATCCAGGGCGAGACCTCCATGACCTTGGCGCCATCCTGAATCAGCACGCCCCAACTGGTCATCGGCTCCTGGATGCCGAGCCCGAGGAACGACAGAACCGACTCGGTCAGAATGACGCCGGGCACCGTCACCGTGGTGTAGATCACCACCACACCCAGCAAATTGGGCACGATGTGCCGAAAGATGATGCGCGTCGTCGACACGCCCATGGCGCGCGCCGCCTCCACATATTCGGTGGATCGCAGCGACAAGGTCTGCCCGCGCACCACACGCGCCATGTCCATCCAGGAAAACACCGTGATGGTGAGCACCACCAGGTAGAACTCGCGCCCCAACATGGTCACCAGCAAAATCGCAATCAGCAAATAGGGAATCGCATACATCATGTCGACAATGCGCATCATCAGCGCATCCACCCGCCCACCCACGAAGCCGGCCGTGGCGCCCCACACGATACCCAGCGACACCGACGCCAGCGTGGCCAGCAGCCCGACGGTGAGCGACACGCGCCCGCCGACGAGACTGCGCACCAGCAGGTCGCGCCCGGCCTCGTCGGTGCCCCAGAAATGGGCATTCTTCAGGCTGGGGGGCATGCTCATGGCGTCCCAGTCGGCGCTGTCAAACGCGTGCGGCAAAAGCCAGGGGCCCATCACACAGGCCAGCGAAATCAGCAGCAGCAGCGCCAGGCTGATGACCGCCGCCTTGTTGCGCATGAAACGCCTGCGCGCATCGCTCCACAGGCTGCGACCGGCCACCAGGCCATCCATTTCTTTCGGTGTCAACATGGCGCCACTCAATAACGGATCTTCGGGTCGAGCCAGGCGTAAGCCAGATCGACCAACAGGTTCAGTGCCACGGTCATCACGCTGATCAGCACCACCAGACCCAGCACCAGCGTGTAGTCACGGTTGCCCGCGCCATTCACGATCAGCCTGCCCAGACCCGGCAGCGAGAACACCGTCTCCGTCACCAGTGCCGAGGTAATGGAAGAAATGGCCAGCGGCCCGATCAAGGACACCACCGGCAGCAGCGCGGGCTTGAGCGCATGGCGCAGTACCACGACGCGCGTCGGCAAGCCCTTGGCGCGCGCGGTGCGAATGAAGTTGCTGTGCATCACCTCGATCAGGCTGCCGCGCATCACGCGCCCGATGGTGGCCACGTTGATGAAGGTCAGCAGCGCCATCGGCAGGATCATGAAGCGCAGCTCAAAATCGTTCCAGCCACCCGCCGGCAACCACTTGAGCCAGATCGCAAACACGATAATCAGCACCGGCCCGGAGACAAAGCTGGGGACTGCGCCGCCCAGGTTGCCCAGCAGCATGACTGCATAGTCCACCGCGCTGTTTTGGCGCAGCGCCGCCACGATGCCCAAGCTGACGCCAATCAGCAGCGCCAGCAGCAAGGAGCCGCCACCAATGACCAACGAGACCGGCAAGGCGTTGGCCACCAGATCATTGACCGACCAATCGGCGTAGCGAAACGACGCGCCCAGGTCGCCCTGCAGCAAGCCCTTGAGATACAGCAGGTATTGCTGCCACAGCGGCAAGTCCAGGTGGTACTTGGCTTGCAAGTTGGCCAGCACCGCCGCCGACACCTTGCGTTCACCGTCAAACGGGCCGCCCGGCGTGGCGTGCAACAAGAGGTAGCAAACCGTAATTACCGCCAGCATGGTCGGCAGCGTTGCCAGAACCCGGCGCAGGGTGTAAGACCACATGCTTAGTGCTTGATGATGAACAGGTCTTTGGAGCGAAAGCGGTCCTTGGCGTTCTCAAGGGAATAGCCGCCCACATAGGCCTTGACCAGGCGCGGTAGCGAGTATTGAAGCAGCGGAATCATGGGGTAGTCTTCCATGATCATTTTGGTGGCCTGCGTGAGCAACGCACGGCGCTTGGCCGGGTCGGTGCTTTGCGAGCCCTGGTTAATCAGATCTTCGGCCTTGCGGTTGCAATTGAAATTGTTGTTCTGGTCCGAGTCGCAGCGCACCAAGGCCAAAAAGGTGGTGGCATCGTTGTAGTCGGCAATCCAGCCATTGCGTGCCATCTGGAACGCGCCGTCGTTGCGTTTCTTCAGCAACACCTTGAATTCCATGGTTTCGGTCTCGATGTTGATACCCAGCTTGGTCTTCCATTCCGAGGCCGCAAACACCGCCATCTTCTTGTGGTATTCGCTGGTGTTGTAGGAGAAAACAAACTTGGCGCCTGGCTTGACACCGGCCAGCTGCAGCAGGCTCTTGGCCTCGGCCACGCGCTTGTCCATAGTCCACGTCGCCCAATCGTAGGTTGACACATCGGCGCCTTTGATACCCGCTACCATCACGTCATAGGCCGGCTTCTGGCCATCGGCGGTGACGCGCTGGGCCAGGATGTCGCGGTCGATCACCATCGACAGGGCTTTGCGCACGCGCACATCCTTGAACACCGGGTCTTGCGTCTGGTACGAGTAGTAACGCAGCCCCAGCATGGGCGCATTGCGGATTTCCTTGGGGTACTGAGCCTTGTACTTCTCGTAGGTGCCTGGTGGCAACTGATAGACCCATTCATTCTCACCCGACTCGAACATCTTGACATCGGCATGACCATCTTCGATCGGCAGATAGATCACCTTGGTGAGCTGCACGTTGGCCGCGTCCCAGTACTGGGCGTTTTTCTCGATCACGATGCGGTTGTTGACCTGCCACTCTTTGAGTGTATAGGCGCCGTTGCTCACCAGCTTGCCGGGTTTGGTCCAATCCCGGCCGTTCTTTTCGAGCGAGGCCCGATGCACTGGGCCTAGGTTGTTGTTGCTCACCAATTCGGGCAGAAAAGTGACGGAGAAGGCGGTTTTGATCTCCAGCGTATATTTGTCGATGGCGCGCACGCCGATCTCGGCCGGGGGCTTGCTGCCTTTGACGATGGCCGAGCCGTTGAGCAAAAAGATGCCGAAGGTGGCGGCATAGGTGGACGCTGTCTTCGGGTCGACAAAACGCCGGATGCCGAACACAAAATCGTCAGCGGTCACCGGGTCGCCATTGGACCATTTAGCGTTATTGCGCAGCTTGAAGACCCAGGTGGTGGTGTCAAGCTGCTTCCAGCTCTCGGCCACGCCGGGCACGATTTTTCCGTTCTGATCGTTGGCGGTCAAGCCTTCGAACAAATCACGCGTGATGTTGTTGGCACCCACCGATTCGGCCAGCGCCGGATCCAGTGTTTCCGGCTCGGAGCCGTTGTTGCGAACCAGGGTTTGCGTGGGGTGCAGTTGCGTGCCGACGGGAATGGTTGCCGCCAGACTAGGGCCTACCAGCGCCAGGCACAGCGCCATGGTGGCGACACTTTTGAAGTGAGATTGCATAGTGTTCCTTACTGCTTGGGAACTTTGTCGAGGTCGATGTCGACGTATTGCCAGAAGGCATTCGATACCGGATGGCGGCGGTAGCCCAGCAGCCAGGGTTGCATCAAGTCGGTGCGAATGCGGTGGGTATTGAACTTATAGGGCATGTAGGCGACCATGATCTTGACGAGTTTTTGCATGGCGGCCAGGCGCACGGGGCCATCGGGCATCAGTTGCGACTGGTCGTACAGCTTGTCGAACTCGGCATGCTGAAAGCGTGACAGATTGCCCTCGCCTTTGGCCGGTCCGTAAGCCAGACCCAGCGCCCCCGCCCCATCGGGGGTAGAGGCGCCAAAGCCCAAGCCCCACATCATCAGCTTGCCAGCGCGTGCGGCTTTGAGGTGCTCAGGCCACTTACCAGTCTTGAACGCAATCTTGATACCTACCGCATTCATGTTCTTCTTCCAGAGTTCGTTGAACTCTCGATCTCGGGCGGTCGGCGTTGTGGCGTACTCCAGGGTGAGTGGTTTGCCATCGGGCAGGTCGCGCCAGCCATCGCCATCGCGGTCCAAGTAGCCATACATGTCTAGCAGGGCACTGGCGCGCGCGCGGTCAAACGCGCTCATTTCGGTTTTGAATTTGGGATCATAGCCATAGGTGCTGGGCTGTATCGGCCCCTGCGCCGGAATGGCTTGATTGCGCCGCGACAGCCGAATTTCCTCATCCGAGTTATAGGCCAGGGCAATCGCTCGGCGCAAGGCCACCTTGTCGGGGGTGTAGCCGCCGACGATCGGGTCTTCCATATTAAAGTAAGTCGTCGTCACATCGGCAATGGCAACTCGCTCCATCGTGATGTGTCGCTTGGCCAGATGCGGTGCTACGCGATTGTTGGGGATCGCTTGGTAGGCAAAGGCCTCGGGCAAAAACATCAGGAAGTCGTGGTCATTACCCAGAAACGAGAGCCAGCGTGGTTGAACTTCTTCGATGATGGAAACTTCGACCCGGTCTACCATCGGCAGGCGCTTGCCCTTCATTTGCTGGTAGATGGCTTGCGAGCGCACATCGTCTACCGGGGGTTCTGCTTCGTAAAACTCTTCCCGGTAGTTGGGATTCTTCACAAAGGTCATCTTGGAGGACCGCTTCCACTGGTCCAGCTTGAATGGTCCGGTGCCGACCGGGTGTTCCATGATCTTGTCGCCATACTTCTCGACTACTTCGCGCGCCACCGCGCCAAGACTTCCGGAATCCGCCAGTAGGTAGATGAAACGGGGCCGGGGCTCCTGCAGCTTGAATTGAATCGTGTAGCGGTCCAGCGCGCGCAGGCCGTCCACATCCTTGTCGTAGTTGAAGCTGGCGCCGGGTTTTTCGGCTGCACGCCGCAGCTCATCCATTCCCAACAGCTTTTCCTCTTCCAGATCACTGTAGCTCGGACTCTTGGTCTTCGGATCAAAAACGCGTTTGAAGCTGTAGACGAAGTCCTGCGCGGTCAATTCGCGCTTCTTGCCGTTAAAGGCCGGGTCATCGGCAAAGTAGATGCCGGGTTTGATTTTGACCGTGTAAGTGCGGAAATCATCCGTAATGACCGGCATGCCCAACGCCACTTTGGGCCGGACCTTGACCGGGCGTGCCAGGTAATCGTAGCCATACAGCGCATCGAAAATGCTGGCGGCGACGACGCGTGAGTACGCATCCGATATTTGAGCCGGATCGAAGCCGGTTTCGGCAATCTCGAAAGCATAGCGCAGCACTTTTTCAGTCGGGCGATTTTGCGCCTGTAGACTGCCAACACTCAGCAAAATAAGACAAACGCAGAAAAAAGCGCTAGATAATTTAATTTTCATAGTAAGAAACACCAATGCCTATTTAACCCAGATTGTCCATTAGGCTCGTCATTCCCGCGAAGGCGGGAATCCAGGGGCTCCGGAAGCCATGGATCCCCGGGACAAGCCCGAGGATGACGACGGGGGCGCGAGTATGACGGAGTTTTTTGCTAATGGACAATCTGGGATGATGATAGATGTCTGAGGATAACTTATCTTTCATTTCCGCAGAACACTGGCCGATTGTGTGCATAAAAGCCATTCTGGTATATCAGGGC
>JBCKMZ010000048.1:0-13527 GCA_038902975.1 Polaromonas sp. | reverse complement strand
CATTCAGCGTCTCGTCTTTTTTGGCAAAACAGAAGCGCACCACACGCTGGTCAAACCCATCGCCATAAAACGCCGACAGCGGAATCGCTGCCACGCCAATTTCTGTCGTCAACCATTTACAGAAGTCGGCTTCGTTCAGATCACTCAGCGCCGAAATATCAACGCACTGAAAGTAGCTTCCTTCGCTGGGCAGCAGCTTGAAGCGGGTGTTGGCCAAGCCACTGCGAAACAGGTCACGCTTGCGCTGGTAGAAAGCTGGTAAGTCCATGTAAGGACGTTCATCAAGCATGTAGCTGGCTAGTGCGTATTGCACCGGTGTGTTGACGGTAAATACATTGAACTGGTGTACCTTGCGGAACTCGGCTGTCAATGCTGCTGGCGCGGCAACGTAGCCGACCTTCCAGCCGGTGACGTGGTAGGTCTTGCCAAAGCTGCTGACGACAAAAGCCCGCGCCGCCAGGCCGGGGAAGCGCGCGGCGCTTTGGTGCAGCTGCCCCTTGTCGGCATCAAACACCATGTGCTCATACACCTCGTCACTGATGAGCAGCACGTCGGTGGGCGCAAGTATGTCTTGCAGCTTGAGCATGTCGGCTTTAGTCCAGACCCTAGCGCTCGGGTTGTGTGGCGAGTTGATGAGGATGGCGCGTGTCTTGGGCGTGATAGCGGCGCTGATTTTGTCAAAGTCAGGCCTGAAGCTGCCTGGTGTCAAGGGAACGCGCACAACTTTGCCGCCAGCCAGTTCAATGTTCGGCACATAGCTGTCGTAGCAGGGCTCCAGCACGATGACTTCATCGCCGGGGTGGACGACTGCCAATATGACCGTGATGATGGCCTGCGTAGCCCCTGCGGTGACGGTGATCTCACTGTTCGGGTCATAGCGCTGTCCGTACAGTTTGAGCAGCTTGCTGGCGATGGCTTCGCGCAGTACCGGTACACCGGGCATGGGCGGGTACTGGTTCAGACCGCGCTGCATGGCATCGGTGACCGCATTGACCAGGGCTGGGTCACATTCAAAGTCCGGAAAACCCTGACCGAGATTGACGGCGTTTTTCTCTGCTGCCAGTGCAGACATCACGCTGAAGATGGTGGTGCCGACGGCAGGCAGTTTGGTTTGCAGATGCGGTGTGCGTTCTGTGAAGGTGCTAGTGTTCATGGTTTTCGCTGATATGCCCCGACATGACTTTTTCAATCACGCTGCGTTCAAGTTTGTCGCTCAGGAGTTGTGCAAAGGTATAGATAAAGTTGCGCAGGTAGGCGCTGCGCTTGAAGGCCACGCGTGCGACGTTGACACCGAACAGTTTACCCGCCGGAATCGCCAGCAGGTCGTTGTTGGTGCCATCGACCTTGACGGCCATTTCAGCCACAATGCCGACCCCCAGACCGAGCCGCACATAAGTCTTGATGACATCTGAGTCAATCGCTTCCAGGGCAATGCGGGGGTGCAGGCGCTTGGCGGCAAAGGCAGCGTCAATCTTGCTACGGCCGGTGAAGGACGGGTGGTAGGTAATCAGTGGCTCGGCAGCCAGGTCTTCCAGCGTGATGTTGTCTTTGCCAGCCAGCGGATGCGCCACGGGTAGCACCAGCATGTGCTGCCACTCGTAGCAGGGCAGGGTAATCAGTTCGGTGTATTGCGTCAGCGACTCGGTCGCAATGCCGATTTCAGCCACTTCTTCAATCACCATTTTGGCCACCTGATCGGGCGAGCCCTGGTGCAGACTGACGTTGACCTTGGGAAAGGCCTCGCGCAATTTGGTAACTGGCTGCGGCAACACATAGCGTGCCTGCGTGTGGGTGGCGGCAATCGACAGCGTGCCGCTGTCTTGCGCGGAGTACTGCTCGCCAATGCGCCGCAGGTTGCCAACCTCGCGCATGATGATCTCAATGCTTTTAAGCACATGGTCGCCGGGCTCGGTCACGCGCTTTAAGCGTTTGCCGTGACGGGCGAAGATTTCAATGCCGAGTTCTTCTTCAAGTTCAATGATGGACTTGGATATACCGGGCTGAGAGGTGTGCAGCGCTCGGGCGGTTTCGGTCAGGTTGAGGTTGCGGCGAACCGCTTCCTGCACAAAGCGGAATTGATGAAGGTTCATATCGAATCCAGGCTAATTATTCAGAGCGATATCTGCCAGTACAGCAGTCATTTGCGCGTACTCACCTGCTGCGGGGAGTAAATCGACCTGCACACTTGGATGAGCGGTGCGAATTTGCTCGATGAGAAGTGGCATGTCTTGCCTGGCGTGCTTGCCTACACCCAGAAAAAGCGGAAAAACCTTTAACTGCAGGGCACCGCCAGCTATCAGTTCAATGGCTGCGTCTAGCAGTGAAGGGGTACACAGTTCGAGATAGGCGCAGCGTACCTGTGCAGCTGGTTCGCGCTGTTTTATCTGCAAGGCCACGGCTTCGATGGGCAAACGCCATTGCTCGTCGCGCGAGCCATGGGCCAAAAGAATAATGCCGGTGGTGGCTGATGTCATTGCGTCTATCATGGTGTCTATCGTCTCAGCTAGTGTCTTAGTACAAGCCAGCCAAACGCTGCTAGCGAAATAGCCATGTAGAGCAGGCCCGGCGTTGCGGCTGCCAGCCACGGCTGCCAGTTTTGCAGGATGCCAACATAGCCAAACAGGTTGTTGAGCAGGAAAAAGCTGATACCGATCAGCACACCGGCAAAGACATAGGCGGCGATACCGCCAGAGCGAAAGTGCAGGTAAGCAAAAGGCAGGGCCAGCATCACCATCACCAGGCAACTGAGCGGGTAAAAAACCTTTTTCCAGAACTCGATCTCATAGCGCTGTGCGGCCTGGCCGTTGGCCTCCAGATGGCGGATGTAGGTAAACAAATCGTAGGTAGCCATTCGCTCCGGCTTGAGCAGCGCCACCGACACCATCTCTGACGTGATGCCTGTGGGCCAGCGAAAGTTGTCCGTCCGGGTGCGGTTGACCCCGGCACTTTGCCCGCCTTTGGGGATCGGTCTTTCACTGCTGTCGGTCGCGCTCTGGTTGGTCATCGGAATATCAAATTCCGAACGTATCGCGTTCTTGAGCAGCCAGGAGTCGTCATCACCAAAAGTGGCTATGGCGGCCCGCGTGACCGACACCAACGCCCCCTTGTTGTTGAATTCAAAGACCTGTACGTCCAGCATCTCGTTGCTGGTCGAGAGTTTTTTAACATTCGCAACATAGCTGTTGTAGGGCTGCTTTTCCTTTAGCCAGGCACCAGTCTGCCCGACGCTGATGGTGTTTTGATACTTGGCCTTTAGCAACTGTGCAGCCTTTTCACTGGCAGGCGCAATATAGTCGCCGATCACAAAACTGAAGACCACAAAAAAGGCACCTAGGCCGAGCAGCAATTTCAGGGCGCGCCAGGGGTCAAGGCCACTGGTGCGCAGTATCGTGTATTCGGAGCTTTCCGCCATCCTGGCCATCACAAAAATGGTACCTATCAACACCGAAATCGGCAACAACTCATAGAGATGGTTGGGCACCAGCAGCCCGACATAGGCCAGCGCATGACGGATCTGGTAAATATCATTTGCCGTTGGCAAGCCGTTGTTTTTACCCAGGTATTGCAGCTCATCGACCAGGTCAAAAAAGAAGAACAGGGCCAGAAAACCTGTCGCCACCAGCACAATGGAGGCCAGTACCTCGCCGTATATCAGGCGGCGAATGGTCTTCATGCTGCGCTTTCTTCTGTGGCTTTACGGTCTGGTTTGCGCTGCCAGCGCGACCTGCGCAGCGCTGACCGCAGAGTCCAGTTTGCATTGCGTTTGACTAGCCAGGCCAAAGCCAGCACCAACACGCCGCCGTGCAGCATCACCAGCAGGGCAGCAAAGCTCACAGAACCACCAAAAATCCAGCTTTGTCCGAGGTTGATGAGGTTGTTGTAGACCAGAAAGGTCAGCACCACAAAAATCAGGTTGCCACTGCGCCCACCGCGCGGGTTGACACCGGCAAGTGCGGCGGCTAACACCACGAAGTTAATGGCACCTAGTGCAAGCCCGATTCGCCAGGCCAATTCGCTGGCACTAGCTCGATTGAACGATTTGATCAAGACCGGTACAGAGAGTAATTTTGAGTCATCTGGATTGGTATTGATTTCAGTGGCATCCCCTGTGTTGCTAGCGTATTCTTCAAAGTCAGTGACTTTGAACGCGGTTTTGCCGATTTCATTTTCCAGGCGCTTTCCATTTTTAAGCAGTATCACCTGGTTTTTGCCGCGAGTTTCGACTTTGCCCGAAGCCGCTGAAGTGATGGACTCTTTTCCATTTTCGTTGGCTGCAATAAAGACCTTACTACTTGATTTGTCACTAACAGATGCATCCCGAGCAATGAAAAATACTCGTCGACCGTCTGACGACTCCTGAAATTGACCGGGTGCCAGGCGTTCTAGGTCGCTGCGGCCCTCATAGCGTTCTTTCATGTCCTTGGTTTGCTGGTTTGTCCAGGGCCAGACAAACATCGACAGCAGCGCAATGATGAGCAGAACAGGCCATGAAAAGCGAAACAGTGGGCGCAAAAAAACCGTCAGGCTCTGCCCGCTGGTGAACCAGACCACCATTTCGCTGTCGCGGTACATGCGTGTCAGTGTGCCGACCATGGCGATGAAGAGCGACAGTGTCAGTATGGTCGGCAGGCGGCCGAGCGCCGAATAGGCCATGAACAGCATCACGTCCTGGGGGTCGATGATGCCTCTTGATGCCTGACCCAGCGTGCGGATCAGCACAATGGTCAGAACAATGGTGATGATGACCACCAGCGTGGCCCCAAAGCTGCGCGCTAGTTCTCTGCGAATCGAAGATTGGAATAACATGGACTGGGAAATTGCTTTATGCTGCTTTGATTTCACTAATTTTCTGATTGGCCAGACCTTCAATTATGGACTTTGAACTTAAAACATTCACCTTTGCTCGTGTTTGCGCTGAAAAATGCGATGCGCTGGTGCTACTGGCTCCACCAACCATAGCCGGTAATGACCCGGCATCACAACTGGCGGCACAGGCCATCAAGGCTGGGGATTTTGAAGCCAAGCCTGGCAAGTTACTGGTCAGCTACCGTCCTGCAGGCATTGCGGCTACGCGACTGGTGCTGGTCGGGGTTGGTGATGGCAGTACAAAAAATGTGCGGACTGCGGTGCTTGCGGCGATGGAAGCGCTCAAAAAAAGCAACGTGAAACGCGTGCTGCTGGGTCTGGGCGCTTTGCCTGCATTGTCTGCCGATGCGGTGCGCGCAGCCGTGGTGGCTGCTGGCGATGGGGCCTATGTCTATAGCGCCACGAAGTCGAAGGCGACCGCCACGCCGGTTGAGCGTGTTGTGGTGGCGGTTCCTGATGCGGCCAAGGTCAAACCAGGTTTTGACAAGGGTGCGGCCCTGGCCAAAGGCATTGCGCTGGCCAGGGAATGGGGTAATCGCCCTGCCAATCACGCTACACCAGTCCTGCTTGCAGGTGCGGCGAAAGCACTGGGTAAGTTGCCAAAAATCAAAGTTCAAGTCCTAGGGCCGAAAGAAGTTGCCAAACTGGGCATGGGGTCGTTCATGGCTGTGGCTCGGGGCTCTGCAGAGCCTTTGCGTTTTATCGTGCTGCGTTACGCTGGCGCTGCCAAAACCGCAGCCCCTGTGGTTCTGGTCGGCAAGGGCATTACCTTTGACAGCGGTGGCATATCCATCAAGCCGGCCGCCGAGATGGACGAGATGAAGTTCGACATGTGCGGTGCGGCCAGCGTGCTGGGCGCCTTCAGGGTGCTGGCCGAATTAAAACCGGCCATCAACGTGGTGGGGCTGATTCCGGCCTGCGAGAACATGCCTGATGGCCGCGCTATCAAGCCCGGCGACGTGGTGACCAGCATGAGCGGGCAGACGATTGAAATCCTCAACACCGACGCAGAAGGCCGTCTGGTGCTGTGCGATGCACTGACCTATGCCGAGCGCTTTAAGCCGCAGGCGGTGGTCGACATCGCCACGCTGACGGGTGCCTGCGTGGTGGCGCTTGGCGGCGTGCGCAGCGGCCTGTTTTCCAGCGACGATGCCCTGGCCAGGGCGCTTTCGGAAGCTGGGGAGACGTCACTTGATCTGTGCTGGCGCATGCCGCTGGATGATGAATATGCCGAAGGGCTTAAAACCAATTTTGCCGATGTTGCCAACGTGGCGGGCCGTGCCGGTGGCGCTGTCACTGCAGCCAAATTTTTACAGCGCTTCACCAGCAAATTCCCGTGGGCGCATCTGGACATTGCCGGCACCGCCTGGAAGAGTGGGACGGCCAAAGGCTCGACCGGCCGGCCAGTTGGCCTGCTGGTGGACTACCTGCTGGGTCAGGCCCCGGCAAAATCCCGGCAATCCAGAATCAAACCCGTCAGCAAACCGACCACCGCCACCAAGCCGCGCGCTGCATGACCGAGATTGAATTTCATTTCAACGTGCCCGACAAGCTGGCCTATACCTGCCGCCTGTTGCGCAAAGCCTGCCGCACAGGTGTCAAGGCCGTGGTGACGGCAGAGCCTGAGCTTTTGAGCGAACTTGACCAGTTGCTGTGGCGCTTTTCGGCCACCGAGTTTGTAGCGCATTGCATGGCAACATCAAACCGGCAGATGCTGGCGGCGACCCCCGTGCTGCTGGCCGACCAGCTTGAAAGATGCCCGGCAGACAGGGTTTTGGTCAACCTCGGGCAAAGCGTACCCAATGACTTTGAACGCTTTGAGCGCTTCATTGAAGTGGTCTCAGTGCAAGAAAACGACAGGCTTGTCGGTCGCCAGCGCTGGAAACATTACAAGGACAGGGGTTACGCATTGAAACAAAACGACCTGTCAGCAAGCCGGCAAGCCGCATGAGTCAGTTGCCCATGCCATCACGCTTTGTGCCTACCCTGACGGATGTTGTCCAACCCGTCATGGCTCAGGAGCAGCGAATGCCTGCGGCCGCCACGCCTGCGGCGATCGAATTGCTGGAAGACCAGCTGCTACACCGCGTGATGCAGCGAGTGGACCTGGTGCTTGAGAGGCGACTGCGGGAAGCCGTAGGGCAGGTGATTCTGGCGCACACCCAGGCCCTTGGGCCGCGACTTCGCGAAGAAATCGAGCTGGTGGTGCGCGAGTCGGTCAGTCAGGCTGTGGCGCAGGAGTTGTCGCCGCAAGGACGATGAATTAAAAAGAAATTAGGGACGTTGCTATGGTGCAGGCGCGAAAATTGCGATATATTCTGTGCCGTTGAGCAAAAAAAACTGTTCTCAACCCTTAACGGTAATTTCCTAATTGGAGTGTATTTATGCAAATGAAATGGACTGCGGTCGCTTTGGCCGCCATGTTGGTTGTTGCCTGCGGCAAAAAAGAAACTCCCGCGCCAGCCGCTACTGCACCCGCACCTGCCGCCCCGGTCGCTGCGGGTGATACGCTCGTCGTCAAAATCGGTCACGTTGCCCCCATGTCAGGTGCCCAGGCCCACTACGGCAAGGACAATGAAAATGGCGTGCGCATGGCCATTGAAGACCTGAACAAACAAGGCGTCATGATAGGTGGCAAAAAAGCCACCTTTGTAATCGTCGCTGAAGACGATGCCGCCGATCCGAAACAGGGTACAGCAGCCGCACAAAAATTGTGCGATGCAAAAGTAGCCGGCGTCGTCGGTCACCTCAATTCCGGCACCACTATTCCCGCATCCAAGGTCTACAACGACTGCGGCATTCCCCACATAACAGGCGCGGCAACCAACCCCGACCTGACCAAGCCCGGCTACAAAACCACCTACCGCGTCATCGCCAATGACCTGGCTTTAGGTGCCGGTCTGGCGGTTTATGCTGCCGACACGCTCAAGCTGAAGAAAGTCGCCATCATCGATGACCGCACCGCTTACGGCCAGGGCGTTGCCGACATTTTCAAGAAAACCGCCAAAGAAAAAGGCATGACCGTGGTCGACGAGCAGTTCACCACCGACAAGGCCACCGACTTCATGGCCATCCTGACCGCCACCAAGGCGAAGAAACCTGACGCCGTGTTCTACGGTGGCATGGACGCGCAAGGTGGCCCGATGCTGCGCCAGATGGAGCAGCTCGGCATGAGCAAGGTCAAGTACTTTGGCGGCGACGGCATCTGCACCTCCGAGATCGCCAAGATCGCCGCTGGCGCCAAGACACTGAACAACGTGATCTGCGCCGAAGGTGGTGCATCGCTGGCCAAAATGCCTGGCGGCGCTGAGTGGAAGAAACGCTACGATGAGAAATACCCGGGCCAGTTCCAGATCTACAGCCCGTACACCTACGATGCGACCTTCGTGCTGGTCGATGCCATGAAGCGCGCCAATTCGTCCGATCCGAAGGTCTACATCCCCGAGTTGATCAAAACCAGCTTCAAGGGCGTAACCACCACGATCGAGTTCCTGCCTAACGGCGAACTGAAAAACTCTTCCATCAGCTTGTACACCTACAAGGACGGCAAGAAAGTCGCTCTGGAATAAGCTTTCCCGGCCTTGACGAAAAAGCCACCGCGAGGTGGCTTTTTTCATTTACTTTACTGGCGGAAGAGGCGTCTGCCGTTCGCCATTATCACACAGTCCCATGCAGTCCCACAAACCAGGCTGCAAGCCACGCCAGTCATAGGTTTCAACCAAATACGGCACCGCATGGAACTTCTTGACACCCCACTCTATCCCATCAATAATGGCATACTCAATGGCATACATTATTGGAGGTGGTGATGAAGAGAACACACAAACCGGGCAAGCTGGCCGCCGTAGCACTCAAGTCGCTTGGCGATGGTTGGCACGCCGATGGCGGCAACCTGTATCTGTTCGTGCGTGGTGAGAGTCGTGGATGGGTGTTTCGTTTCGTTGCCCCGGACGGCAAGCGCCGGAATATGGGGTTGGGTTCGCAGTATTCGGTGACACTGGCCGAAGCGCGCAAACAGGCCGCCATTCTCCGCGAGCAAGTCAAGCACCCAACTTCGCCCAATGACCCCCTTGCAGCACGGCAGCAGGCGCGCCTGGCGCTACGACTGACCCAGCGCAGGCACATGACATTCAAAGCCTGTGCTGAAGCCTATATCGCAGCGCACAGGGCCGAATGGAAGAATCCAAAGCACGCGCAGCAGTGGGAGAACACCATCGCCACCTACGCCTATCCGGTCTTCGGTGACTTGCCCGTGGCTGCCGTGGATGTGACCTGCCCCCAATCTCCGTACCAATCTAAATTCCAGAAGTCCGGGGTTGCAAGATTAACTGATCCTTGTATCGGTTTTGCTGTGTTGCTTTGAATCGCCAGAATTCTGGCGATTCAAAGCGGCGAATGTCGCAGGCGGTACACGCCCACAACTGCTGTGAGGTCTTATCTCGTTGTAGTCAGTCCTCCATGCGGCAATGCTCGTGCGGGCTTGCTCAAGGGACTCAAACCAGTTCTCATCCAGGCACTCATCCCTGAAGGTGCCGTTAAAGCTCTCGATGTAAGCGTTCTGCGTCGGACAATCAGGCTCGATCAGGATGTGTTTGATGCCATGCTTTTGCGCCCAAGTCATGAACGCCCGGCAGCTGAACTCCGGCCCGTTATCGGTTCTGACTGCCTGGGGGTAGCCCCGAAATGTGGCTGCCCTGTCCAGCAGCCTGGTCACGTACTCTCCACCAATGCCGAAGTCTGCTGTGATGTCCACGCATTCGCGCGTGAAGTCGTCAGCCACCGTGAGGCATTTGATGCGCCGTGACACGGCGCCAGGCCGGCTGATGGCATCGCTCACAAAGTCCATGCTCCAAGTCTGATTGACGGCCAGCGCTGTTACCAGTGGCACGCGTACGCCGACTCGCTTGGTCTTCTTGCGTTTCCTGATGGATAAGCCCTCGGCTGTGTAGAGGCGGTAGATCCGTTTGTGGTTGATGCCGGGGTACTGCGGGCGCAGCACATCGTGAATCATGCGGTAGCCCCAGCGCCTGCGGGTATGCGCAGTCTGAACAATCTTCTCGCGCAGTTCCGCATTGAGCGCGCTGGCGTGGTCCACATGGCGACATGCATCTCGGCTTAGCCCCTCAAGGGCGCAGGCGTGACGTTCGGACATTGGGTGTTCAGCCACCATGCGTCCAACCGCCTCGCGTTTGACTTGTGGGGCTAGCGCTTTGTGCCAAAGACGCTTTTAAGGGCGTGGATGTCCAGGTGGGCTTCGGCCAGCAGCCGCTTGAGCTTGCCATTCTCCAGCTCCAACTCCCGAAGCCGTTTGGCCTCGCTGGCGTCCATGCCGCCGTACTTGGAACGCCACTTGTAAAAGCTGGCATCACTGAAGCCGTGTTTGCGTCCGATTTCTTTGATCGGCATACCGGCTTCGGCCTGCCTCAAAAAGCCAATGATCTGCTCTTCGCTGTATTTGCTTGTTCTCATGTCCATCATTCTCCGGGTTAATGGACTCCTTGGAAGAATAAATGGTACGGCTTAAGGGGAGCAGGTCACCTCGACGAAACCGAACATCAACCGCTTATCATTAAATTGTCGCTACCTTTGAGTAATGAGAGAGGCTCAACGTAAAGCTAAGGGGTGCCGCGCTTTTGCGGCGTCCCGCTTGAGCGCCGGTTATGCATTACTGCGGGCAATCGAAATATTTGGAAGAAGCAAAATCCCCATTCACAACTTTTCAAGTTGCTCTGTAGTAAATGGAGCTTGCTTTGGAAAACATGTGTCGGTGGGATTTATGACAACTGAAGGGTGAGCACTATCAGTCCACTGATGCATACTGCATGGAAAACTCGCGCTGTTATCGAACGTACCGCCCTCAAATCCCCGCCAACTCGGAACAAGCCCCAAAGTCCAAGTGATAGAAGACCCACAGTTTTCGCAAAACTCAGCGTCAATCCAGCGCCCGCTTTCATCCGAGAGATGGCGGTATTTTTTAAGCGGGCCGTTTAGACTTACTAACGCGTCTTTATGAAAATAGACTAACAGCGCTTCTGTACTTCCAGTCCTTTTTTGACAATATTTGCAGTGGCAAAAAATGGTCGCCTTTGGAGCGCCTGATACCTTGTATTTCACTGAGCCACATGCACAACCACCCGAATGAATTTTAGCTGTCATTAATGTTCTCCTATTTGGTCTTGTCGAAAATAAATCTGTCGATCATTAAGCCAATCTTCCGAAACTTGTGGCTATAGATACTTAGGTGCATAACGAGGCCGTAAAAAACTCCTCCCCTGGAGAAATGCTCCGATTTTGGGGGTGCGTTTACCCTTGCCGAGGTCATGATCGTCGAATACAGCGCGTTCTGAGGGGTCGATTTTTTCATTTTCATGTTTCTATCGTTGCGGAGGGATTTTTTTACAGCCTCAACGTAATGTACACCGCAGAACTTGCGGTTTAATCTGGACATGCAATCCTCCTGAAAGTGGCTCGCACATTGGCTTTGCGCTGTATTTACAAGGATAAGGAAATTCAACCGCATGAAGCCAAGTTTCACACCACCAGCGCGGTCATGCCGTGCGTTCTGCCCCTACGCTTGCGCTTCCGCGCTGGCGCTGCGGTTCAGCCCACCCGACATCACCGCTTTCTGTTTACGAGCAGCGCGACGTTGGTCAGTGCGCGCGGCTCGGCTTCGCCACGCGCAGATGCTGAGGAGTTGGGAGGCACAAGCGCGGCATGCCCAGTTCTTGATCCCGCTGTCGCGCGGGTAAGTTCGATGACTCGCCATCTGTGCCGCGGTGTAAGATGGCTTGAGCGTCTCTGCTGGACCATTCGGTCCCGCGTAGTTGATGCCCAATCATCAGGAGCGAGTCATGGCCAAGTATCTTCTGCAGGTCAACTACACAGCCGAGGGCGCCAAAGGATTGATCAAGGACGGTGGGTCCAAGCGTCGCAGTGCGGCGCAGATGGCAGCCGAGTCACTAGGCGGGCGCGTCGAATCGATGTACTTCGCCTTTGGCGACACTGACGCGTACGTAGTCGCAGACATGCCCGACAACGCAAGCGTCGCTGCGATTTCATTGGCGCTAGCGGCGAGTGGAGGCGCCACCTCGCGCACTACCGTACTGATGACGCCTGAAGAGATGGATCAAGCAACCCAAAAGCTGCCGACCTACAAGCCGCCTGGGCAGTAGCCGCATTCGTTGCCAGCGTCGCAGTGTTGGTCAGTGCGCGGCTCGGCTTCGCCACGCGCAAGCGCTGGAGAGGTACATCGTCAGTGCTTCGCAAGTGTTAGCCAGCGCGCTGTGGCGCGGACAGGGTGTCGGCTCGCTTGCGCATCGCAGAACCAGGCATCACCTGCGAGTAGACTGCCACATCCATCAGCGCGGCCATGCCAGGCGTGCCGAACCCTACGCGGCGCTCCCGCGCTGATCGCTCCAGGCGCGGCCCGCCCGACATCGCCACTTTCTGTTTGCCAACGGCATCGCGCTGGTCAGCGTCAACGGAGCGACCCATTACTGGACAGCCTGCAAAGCTGGATACTTGGCCCGTGGCTAACGGTTACCAAGGCGGGATTCACACCCGCTAGATTGTGCGACATTGCCAAGCCGCAACCAAGACCTGCCCCTTATCGACTTTTTTCTCTTCTATTCCTTCAGATTCCGAAATGCTACCTTCGGCGCGATGCCGAATAATTTCTTAATGTGTTTCTTGCCCATGTAGGAGATAGCGTGTGTCACTAGGCGCATGCGGCGCAGGAGATTGGGTGCCGGCTGCGGCGTGGTGTATGGGGTGGGCGCATAGTATGCCGCGTTGACAGGGCCGATGCCCTCGCATTGCTCGGTGACCCGCGTGCCACCGGGCGGAGCAGTGCCTAGGGCTTGTTCAAAGGCTTCGGTCAACAGAACATATTCGTCCAGCGGTACGCTGTTCTTCAGCAGGCGGTGGGCAATGATTACGGAAGTACCGGAAATCTCCTGAAACTTCCGCACTTTTTTCACCACGACATGACCGATATTCAAGACTACTTTGATATTCAAGTGCACGACCTCGGTGCAGCCGTCGCAATTACACAGGCCATCCAATCCAATTTCTTGCTTGCGCACGCTGAAGACGTGGAAGAACCCATTCACCTGGCGCAGGACGCTCTCGGCCACGGCTTGCGGGTTTGTGTCAGACAACGCGTAAAACAGCGCAGCGTCTCCCTCTAATTTATTCAGGATGAGAGGGTGCTCAGTGTGGTTAATAATGCCGTCCAGCAATTCCGTGATGATGCTCTCTGCATGCGCCAGCGCCACGCCGTGCAAATGAATGAAGCGCGTGTAGCCGCTGATGTCCGCCAGTACGATGACTGCATTTTGTGTCTGCATTGCCATTCCCCTTTGCACAGTCTCTCCGTTTACGAACATCGCACGGGGATAGGCTGCTCTAACGTTCCCAGCGTAACCGGCGCGCGCCCATGAACTCACGCACGGCACCGTGCTACCGCGCGCGTCCGCGTTGACTGGGCGGTTAGGCCGTGGACTCACGTACGCGTTTCTCGCCATACCATGACCGCAAGCCCTGTGGCGATTACAAAAGCAATTCCGCTCACCCAGACTGGAACAGTCACTCCATTGACCGTAGCTTCCCAGCCAAGGGTAAAGCGCAGCAATTGCAGCAAGGCTATCAGTGAGAAAAGGG
>JBCKMZ010000047.1:0-14106 GCA_038902975.1 Polaromonas sp. | reverse complement strand
GCAGCACTACCCCGGCTGTCATGCAGCCTGTTTGAACAGGGCCAAATGAATTTCCACCGACTCGAATGGCACGAACACGGTGTCGTCTGGCGTGCGCCGTACCAAGCCGTGCTCTTCGAGCTTGCCAATATCAGTATGAATGTTTGAATAGTTGCGACCCACAGCCTTGGCCAGCGCATACACCGAACACGGGCCACAGCGGCGCAACGCTTCAAGCAGGTCAATGCGTGCCGGTGTCAGCTCGGCAAACAAGGTACGTGCAGATTCAAAGCTCAGGTGGTAGTCGGCGCCGAGCTTTGCGCTGGCTTCCGCGGCCTTGAGCTGGCCCCGGGCCGCCTTGAACACGCTGCCGCGCGGTGCGATTTCGATGATTGCTTTCATGATGCCTGGCTCCAGGTTTGAACGTCATGCTGGAAGTCGTCCAGCAACCGGGTTATCGATTCAAAGCGGTAGAACATTTCAACCGCGCCAACGTGCCGATGGTCGCCCTTGCCGCGTTCATTGTCGTAACGAACCCTGCATTCGCCTTCAGCGCCAAAGTACAGGCGGTATTTGTAGAAATGGCCACATGGCGGCAGCGCCTGCGGCAGCTCCCAAATGACAATTTCGACCACCGACCCATCGTCCCGGACTTCCTTGGCTCTGGCGATCAATCGGGCTGGCATATATTGCATTTTAGCAACATATTGTGCAGCAGCAATATAAAAGTTGAGCTTGGAGGTGTACAGCGTCGTCCCCTGAGTCGCAGCGACCAGCGACATCCAGGAACACGTCAAGTAGCTACAAAATCAATAGCACCCGAAAGTCATTGACGTTGGTATGGATGGGGCGAGTGACGACCAGATCAGGTCGGTGCTGGGCTGCAACCGTGCCAGCTAGCCTTTCAAGGCGTTAGGCCATAACTCTGCAACTCGGTGATGTCATGCTTGTAGGGGCTGGAAGAAATCGTTTCAACATACTCGGTGCGGACCACGTTGCGCACCAGCGGAGAAAACCACAGGGTTTCTTTGACGTGTCCTGACCACTCTTCATCCCCGTTCTTGCCATTGTTCCAGCCGCTCAACTGAATTTTCAGCGCTTGGAAGTTTCCTGCGGGCACGGTCACCATTTCCCATCCGAGCACCTTGGCTTGAAGACCATTGAAGGTGATGAGCACGCTGGGGTGGCTACTCCAGGTCAACTCCACTTTTTGCGTCCAGCCATTTCCCTTGGTGAGCGGAAAGACAAAGTGGGGATAAAACGGTTTTGGAATATGAACATACGCATTCGGGTACCCTTGACCGCCATCGGTACGTAGCAAATTGAAATGACTGTTGCGCAAGGTAGTGTTGACGAAGGCTCCCGCCCCTTCTGTCCCAGTCAGACGATAGCCAGACTCTTCAATCTTGGTGATGGTCTCTGACGTGACGTCGACCAGCTTGCCGTTGTGCCCATCTATTTTGTTAAAAATCCAGTAGTCACCGACCTTAAAATCGGGTTTTTCAACGCGATCCGGCGGTGACTGTGCCGACACGTTGAGCGCCAAAAGCCAGCCCAGCAGAAGAGTCACGGTGAGCCATGACGCAGGTGCAGTTGGCGAGCCTGCGTGTTTTTTGATTGGAAACATGAATCGCATAACGCTGCCTTAGATCACAAAGGACCTTTGACGTAGTTTGTGGCTTCGATATGCTCCGGGAACAGGTCAACTACGCGAGCGTACAGGTCACGAGCCACTTTTTTGTTGCCCAAAGCCGATTCGGCACGTGCCCGATAGACCAGAACCGCAAAGTCATTGGGATAGTGCGGGGACACTTCCGCCGCCTGCTTGGCCAAGTCGGCCCAGGCGGACATTTTCCAGCGGCTAAACATGATATTGATTTGTGCGGTGTAATCCATCGCGCTGAGCTTCAGCACGCGCTGGCCGGTTGCAATCGTATCTACATACCGCAATTGCGCCATCTGCTGGTTCATCACACCGTAAAGCGCTGGAATCGATTTGGGATTCATGTCCAGCACTTTCAGGTAACGCTTCTCTGCGTCGGCAAATCGACCTTGCAGTGCCATGAGCCACGCAGAGCGCAGCACAGCAAGCTCGGAGGCGATCTGATCAATTTGGGCCTGCGCCTCGGCGTATTTACCCGCCACCTCCAGTCGGTAGGACTCCACCCACGGACTGGTCTGCGCTTGGGCCATGGGAGAAAACGCTAGCAGGGCACCTAAAACTGTCAGGTGAAGTTTTTTCGATGCATACATTGCGGAATAAATTTTCATACAAATCCCTTTTTTGAGAAAAAACATTCACTGTTGAATACAGTGAGAAAAAGTATCGTGGGCTTGACGGTACCCGTTAACTTTAGCATCCTGTAACATACTCTGGCGAACTTACATCTCTCTAATTCCAACACCGTTAGGCAAAAACCATGCACATCAAGAAGCTCATCGTGCAGCCACTGCTTACCTCACTGCTTACAGTGGCGACGATTTCAACGTCCTTGCTCCCCGCTTACGCCCAGGATGGTGGCTGGCAAAGCTCTTACCAACTGGAGGCGGCTGGCAAGTACGCCGAGGCTATGGCTGTCATAGACAGCATATCGGTCAGTGGCAGTGATGCGGAATTCAAGCTGCTACGCCGCGGCTGGCTGCTTTACCTCAATGGTCGGCTTGATGAGTCGATTCGAGAGTACCGCCTAGCCGTAGACCGTAACAGTAAATCGGTTGACGCACGCCTAGGTCTCACCTGGCCACTACTGGCGGCCAAGCGTTGGCGCGAAGCCGAGCAGGTCGCTAGGGCTGCGCTAGACCTTGCCCCTATCAACTCCACCGCGCTTATACGCATGGCCATGGCGCAAGAAGGCCAGCTCGACTGGCCAGCCATGATGAAGACTTCTGGCCTCCTGGTATCAAGTTTCCCCAGCAATGCCACAGGCTATGTGTATTTGGCAAGAGCCAACGCCGGGCTCGGTAGAAACGCAGATGCCGCAACAGCCTATAGCTCTGTTCTGGTGCGCTTCCCTGGCCACCTAGAAGCCACTGCCTACCTGGCAAAAAAATAACGGCACACCGCTATGACCTGCTTCGACTTGAAGCACAGGCGCGATGATCTGTGGCAAGCGCTCTACGACTTGACACGACATAACCCGTGGGTTTCCACTGCTTTTAAAGAGTGCGACGCTGCGCTGGCCGAGCTGTCGGCTATTGATCGCTTCTGGACCTACCCTGGTCGCGGCGTACAAATCCAGTTGACGCACTACCTAGCGAATGGGCAGTACACCTCATTTTCGCAGTTGGTCAAAAACTGTTACCTGCAAATGCAAACTGGTAGCTACCGGCAACAGATCTTCAGACCCTTTCATACCCATCTGGAGCTACTTGACCGCCCTGCGCTGGTCGATTCGAAGCAACTTAAACCAGTAGCCGTGCAACGCAGCAAACCGTATTGCGAGGTGCTACTGGTTCATCCGTTTGCCGAGAGCTACGAGGCACTGTACCGACAGAAGCTGGCTGTATTCAAAGCCGAGTCTGACGAGTTTATCTACGACATTGTGTTGGTGAACTCGGCCGAAGACGCGCTGACGGCTGTGCTGGCCAACACCGACCTGCAAGCTTGCATTTACCTCAACCATGTGGTTGCCGCTACGCTGGCTTCAGGCGACGTGTTTGCGGCGCATACAAAACCGTTACTCAAGACCACGCCGCCCGTGCAAATGGCGCAGAGTGTTGAAGTCAACCTGTGCCGCACGATTCGCCACGTTCGCCCCGAGCTAGGCCACTACCTCATCAGCGAGCAAACCGCTGCCGAACTGCCGCAGGAGGTACGTCGCCACTTTGACCGCGTTTTGTTTCATTTAGACCCTTTTCAAGAACTTCATGCGGCAATTTTGAATGGTCTCAGGCAGCGCTTTTCGACGCCGTTTTTCGACGCATTGCGCGCCTACAGCCGTCAGGCCAAAGGCGTTTTTCATGCGCTTCCACTGTCTCGCGGTGCGTCAGTCAAAGGCTCGCCGTGGATCAACGACCTGCTGGAGTTTTACGGCGACAACCTGTTTCTGGCAGAAACCTCGTCCACCCAAGGCGGGCTCGACTCATTGCTAGACCCCACAGGTGCCATCAAACAAGCCCACACCAAGGCAGCAGAAACTTTTGGCGCTGATGCCAGCTACTTTGTGACCAACGGCACATCAACATCCAACAAAATTATTTTCCAGGCCAACGTCAAGCCTGGCGACATCGTGCTGATTTCTGCCGACTGCCATAAATCAATCGCCTACTCCGTCATGCTGATGGGCGCGCACCCGATTTTCTTGGAAACCTATCCGCTGGCAGAGCACGATCTGTACGGCGGCATTGAGCTGGCGCAAATCAAGGCCGTGATGCTGGACTTGAAGCAGCAAGGTCGCTTGCACCTGCTCAAGCAAATCAGCCTGACCAACTCGACCTTCGATGGACTGATTTACAACTGCGAAAAGTTCATGATGGAGATTTTGGCTATCAAACCCGATGTGATTTTTCATTGGGACGAAGCCTGGTTTGCATTTGCCTACTTTCACCCGCTGTACCACAGCCGTACCGCCATGTCAGCAGCCTACAAGATCCGGCTGCGTATGCAAAGCCCAGAGTATCAGCAGTTTTATGCGCAGTGGATTGAAGCGTTTGAGGCCAGCGACGCTCCTGACAAATGGCTGCTCGCCTTATACCCAGACCCCGCCCTGGTCAAAATTCGGGTGTATTCCACACAGTCCACGCACAAGACACTGACGGCATTCCGGCAAGCGTCGATGGTGCATGTTGCTGACGATTGCTTTAACCCGTCCGGGTTTATAGAAGCCTTTCGCATCCATACCTCGACATCGCCAAACTACCAGATCATTGCGTCTCTGGATGTGGCCAGGCGGCAGGCCTCTTTAGAGGGTTTTCATAAAGTACGAGAAACCCTTTTATTGGCCACGCAGTTGCGCGCACGCCTAGCTGCTTCTGCTGAGCTGGGTCCCTATTTCGCTGTGCTCGATGACCAAGCAATGGTCCCAGAGCGCTACCGCGATGGGCCAGTAGAGTTGACTGCATGCGGCCTCACAACACTGAGTAACAGTTGGGGCCAATCTGACTTTGTGGTGGACCCCACACGCGTAACCCTGAACGTGAGCCTAACCGGCATGGATGGCAGCGGCTTCAGACAACTGCTTATGACGCGCTATGACATCCAGGTCAACAAAACGTCGCGCAACACGGTTTTATTTCTCATCCATATTGGTACGACGCAAGCGACCATCGACTATCTTGTTGACGTGCTGCACGACGTTGCCAGTAAGTTAGCCAACAAATTGAGCAGCGACCAGCGTATGCGTGCACTGTCGGCACCGCGGCAGCACCCCACACTGCCCGAGAAACGCTTTTTTCACCCGGCATTTATCGCATTTCAAGGCGGCGAGTTCCCCCCTAGCGATCTGCGCACAGCGTACTTTGAAGGTGCTAACGAGACCATGGTGACGTACATCAAACTGTCGTCTGACACCCTGGCACAAGTGCAAGCGGGCCGTCAGTGGGTATCTGCCAGTTTTGTGACACCCTACCCGCCCGGTTTTCCGGTGATTGTTCCGGGTCAGCTCATCACGACTGAAATTCTTGAGTTCTTCCAGCACATCAAGGTCAAAGAAATACACGGTTTTGATGCAGAGCGTGGTTTCAAGGTCTTTTCTGATGCCCATCTACAGCAAAAAATGGGCGCCATATCGATATGAAAACCAAAATAAAACAAATAGCCAACAACGCGCTGACAACGCTGCATAGCGTTACCGACATCAAGGACTACTTCGCCAAGCGCGACTGGCCGCTGTACTTCATCAGCCCGACCAACTTCAACATGATGGACATGCACCACTGGGTAAAAGGCTGGAAAAACATCAACTTACTCGATTGCTTTGATGGGCAGCATCCCGACACGCTGGTTATTCCAGACGATCACACGGAGGTATTAACCAGTGCTGAAGACATCAACCGCTACTTGGCGCTGGCGCCCGCTGCCCGAGCACTTTTCAAGGCAGGCGCCAACCCAGGTACTAATCCAGGTACCAACCCCAGCCAGGTACTGTTTTTGTTTTTCAACGCTTACCTCGAAGACCTCTGCAAAAACGATTTAGGCTTAGAACTCATACTGCCACCACACGCGCTGGTTCGTGAAGTTGACAGCAAAATCACCACCACGGAAATCGGCAATCAAGTGGGTGTTTTCAGCGTGCCCAACGCCGTCGCGCTCGTCGGCTCTTACGCGGCCCTCAAGGCCATTGCCGCGCGTGCCGGTTTGGGTGAGCGCTGGGTGATTCAATCGGCCTATGGCGACTCTGGCAAGACCACCTATTTCGTCGCCAGCGAGGCCGACTATGACTTGGTTTCCAGCTCAATTGAGCGTGAGGACAGTGTCAAAATCATGCGTTGGGTATGTTGCACCGGCACAGCCATAGAGGCCTGCGCAACCCGCTGGGGTACGCTGGTTGGCCCGCTACTAACCGAGCTGATTGGCGCTCCAGAGCTGACACCCTACGCGGGCGGCTGGTGCGGCAACGAGCTGTATGAATCGGCATTTACCTTTCATCAGCGCCAGCAGGTTTTTGCAAAGACAATAACCATGGGCGATGCGCTTTACCGGCGCGGCTACAGGGGCTACTTTGAGCTGGACTACCTGATTGATACGGACACGCAAGAGATTTACCTTGGCGAGCTGAACGCACGCATTAGCGGCGTCACCGCCATAACCAATATGTCGGTCTTTAGCCAAAAGCACCTGCCGCTGTTTCTATTTCACCTGCTCGAGTACGACCCCAGCGTTCACTTGGCGCTGGATATCGAAGCATTCAACCAGTTGCAACTAGAACAAGGCGCGCTTGGGACGGCATCCCAACTGATTTTGAAATATACCGAAGCGCCGTTGTGTGTGATCACCCAAGCCCCGGTGTCCGGTGTCTACCGCATGGAGCAGGGCCGCTTGGTGCTAGAGAAAGCCAGCACCGACCGCCTGGAGGCACTGGCAGAGACCCAAGTCTATGTGCTGCGCATCATGCAGCAGGGCGACTACGCTGATAAGGGGCGCGACCTGGCCATCCTATTCCTTAACCAGGCGATTCGCGCTAGCGACGGCCAGCTCAACCTGACGGGACTTGCCTGGGTAGCGGCCCTGAAAAGTAGTTTTGCCTTTCGCAATTTGACTGCCGAAGAGCGCTCGGCAATAGAGCTGGTACACAACCCGGTAAACGTCAAAAGCGGGCCCACGCAATGAGTCAAGGTCTGTTCATGCGGTTTCAGGCCATCGAAGAAACCAAACCTGCTACCAAGTGGTTGGCCCACTACCATGCAGCACTACCAAGCTACCAGCGCTGGTTTGCCAGCGCAGGCGAAATACACCGGCCGCATTTGTTCGAGTGCCGCCAAGCCATGCAAGAGCACATGCCTGAGTTTGTACCCTTTTGGGAGGCGTTGGTGGAGTTGACCCAAGCCAGCGACGATGACGCACGCTTGCTGAGTTTTTACTGCCCAACGCCACACTTGGCAGGTTGCTCGCAAGCCGTGTGGTCACGCTACACGCCAGCGCTGATACGCAACTACGACTATTCGCCTGAATACTGCGAAGGGCGTATTTTGAAAACCCGCTGGCATGAGACCAGCGTCATCGCATCAACCGACTGCCTGTGGGGCTTGCTCGATGGCATGAACCAGCATGGCCTGTCGGTGTCGCTGGCGTTTGGCGGCAAAGAAGCGACCGCTCCGGGGTTTGGTATTTCCATCATCTTGCGCTACGTGCTGGAGTTTTGCACTACGGTTGACGAGGCTTTGAAAGTGCTGGCCCGCGTACCGGTCAATATGGCCAACAACGTCACGCTGCTCGATGGCTACGGGCAGGTGCGCACCGTGGAGCTCGATCCGTTCTCAAGCCCACGGGTGACCAGCATGCCTTTGGCGGTTAACCACCAGGGTGACTTCACCTTGAACAACTATGCGATGTTTTCGCAGTCCTACGAGCGCCAGCAGTTTTTACAGGCCCGGCTGTTTGACCCACTGAGTAGCCTGGAGTCTTTTGCCAACGCTTTTGAATACAGCCCTCTGCGCGCCACCAACTACCGACAGGGGTTTGGCACGCTGTACACCGCGATTTACAACCCGCAACTACGCGCCATGGAATACCGCTGGCCCAACCACATGCGCATGTACCAGTCATTCGCTTTTTTTGAAGAGTGCAGCCTGCTGGTAGAACTGGCATGAACGAGATCTTGAGCATCGCGCCAAAAAGTCTTCAGCGGTATCTTCAAAAGCATCTCCAGAAGATGCTGCAAGAGCTGGCCCTGGGCTACGCATGGATAGTACTTTTGCCGTCGTGGCGGGCCGGCGTACTGCTGGCAGCGCTGACCTTTGTGCAGCCCGCCATGGGACTGACTGGTGCGCTAGCTGCGCTGCTAGCTTGGTACTCGGGCTGGCTTGCAGGCGCAGACGCATCAGAGCGCCCGGTTTGCGTTTTTAACGGTTTGCTATGCGGCTTGTTTGTGGGTTTTGTATGGACCAGCGGGCTCGGGGTATTGGCCCTGGCAGTCATGGGTGGCGTTTTCTCGGGTTGGCTCACCGTGGTGTTGGGTCGGCTTGCCTGGTCGCTGGTGCAAATGCCGATTTTGAGTCTTCCATTTGCTCTGGTCACCATGCTGACCACAGCGGCTGGCGCCAGTCTGTCTACCTTGCGGTTTAACCCGTACAGCGCGCCAACAGAATTGTTGGGTTCATGGATAGACCCTATTTTCAGCGCTTTTGGAGCCTTGTATTTCATGCCTGACCCGTGGGTTGGCCTGGCTATTGCTGTGCTGTTGGTGGTATTTTCCCGTTACTACCTGCTGCTGGCGGTGCTGGGCTATGCGGCAGCGCAGGCCTGGTTCAATTTGCTGGGCGCTGCGCCCGAGCATCTGGCCTCAACCGGTTGGGGCAGCAACGCGATACTCGCCGCTTTACTGGTGGGTGGTTTGTTTGCAAGCCCGTCGCTGCTAACCGCTGCCCACGCACTGCTGGCTGCCGTTCTTGCAGCCTGGCTATCACTGTCACTCGGGCGGGTTTTTGATGTGGCGCACTTGACGCCGTTCTCAGCACCTTTTGTATTGGCAGCCTGGCTGGTGCTGTATGCAGCGCTGCGCAACACACGCATGGCCGGGCGCTTTAACCTGCTCCACCCTGACCTGCCCGAGCGAACGTTTGAACGTAGCCAAGTCAGCCTGTCGCGTATCGGTAGCCCGGGTAGCGTGCCGCTGTCGTTGCCCTTTATGGGCCTGTGGACGGTGTCGCAAAGCTTTAACGGCAAGCACACCCACAAAGGCCTGTGGCGCCACGCACTGGACTTTATGGTGCTGAAGTCGGGTTTGAGTTTTAGCCATCGTGGCTCTCGCCTGGAAGACTTTTATGGCTACAACCTGCCCGTGGTGTCGCCCGCCTACGGCCAGGTGGTGCGCATCGTGAACGACGTACCCGACAACGCACCCGGCGATGTCAACCTCAGCGACAACTGGGGCAACACGGTGCTGATTCGCTTGGCCGATGGTCACTTCGTCTTGTTGGCGCACCTGAAGTTTGGCTCGGTCGCCGTGCTGTCTGGGGCCTGGCTAAAGCCCGGTGACGTGATTGGCCGTTGCGGTAACTCCGGGCGGTCTATGCAACCGCATATCCATCTGCATGTGCAGGCCAGCGCCGAGATTGCAGCATCAACCGTTGCATTTCATTTGGCGGGTGTCATGCTGACCGAGCCAGGCGGCAAGCCAGAGTTCAAGCTGGCCAGCGTACCGCTAGAGGCCAGCACGCTGACGGGTGAGCTCTACGGCGATGTGCGTCCGCTGTATTTGCTGCCTGGCCGCGGCCTGAGCTTTGCCGTAGAGCACAACGGCCTGCCGACCGCCGACTGGCGTGTTTGGTGCGAAATAGATGACCAGGCCCGTTTAACGCTGGTTGCAAACTCGGGCGCACGCTGCGTGGCCGAGTCAACCTGGGCCATTTTTTCCTGCTATGAACGAAACCGTGTACCTGACCGCTGCTTCGACATCTGGCTGTTGGCCTGCGGCTACTGCCCTGCATCGACCGAGGTTAGCGCTTGGCAAGACGCTTGCGTTCCGGCACGGCTGCTGCCAAACTTAAAAGTGCAATTCATGGCCGCGCTACTTTGGCCGCTGGCTACCTTTGCAAAAGGCGACTACACGCGCATGTGGGATGCAGACCAACAGCAATGGCGGCAAACGGCCATGCACAGGCAACAATTGACTGGCCTATCAGCGCAGACCATCGCCATGATCAAACCTCAATTTGGTTGCACCAGTGTTCAGGCGCAGATCGGCAAAGACCGCTACACGCTGCAAGCCACGCTTTTGTATCAGCAGGCAGACTTAGGGGTCCCAGCATGGTCTGTGCCTTTGAAACCAGATACAAAATCAATAGCACCCTAAAGTCATTGACGTTGGTGTGGGTGGGGCCAGTGATGTCCAGATCACCCAGCGCCTCGAAGTAGCCGGTAAATTCGTAACAAATTTGTTTCCCGTAACCTGCACAAAATGAATACTAGAACCCAAACTGCTGATTTATTAAAGGGCATAGCAGCAGTGTTGATGATTCAAGTACACATTATTCAATTATTCGCCACACAAACTATTTATGACAGCAGCCTAGGTAAAATTTTACTTTTCCTGGGAGGCCCCCCGGTAGCACCGGTGTTTATGATAATTTTCGGATATTTTATCACTGAATCAAAAAAGTCAAGGATTCAATTAGTAATACGTGGCATAAAAATTATTTTCTTAGGACTACTTTTAAATGTTGCGTTAAATTTTAACCTGATAATTTCAGTTAACAAAGGTGTATATGACATTAATCTTTGGCCTTATATTTTTGGTGCCGATATACTTCCCCTTGCAGGATTAAGTTTAATAATAATTGCATTACTATCCCCGATTTGGCGGATAAACAAAAGGTTTGTTATACCACTGCTCATCAGTTTGATTTTTCTTTCCGTAGGACTTGGTAATTTTTTGTTAGGAAATTCTGTTCAACAACCTCAATTAAAATATATATTTTCATTCTTTTATGGTGCTTCTAACTGGTCCTACTTTCCTTTATTTCCTTGGTTATCATATTCATTGACTGGGATTGTTTTTTACAAAATTAGGGAGTCGAGTCTAGGGAGTTTGGAGTTGGGACTTGGGGGAGATTTTCCGTTCTCCGCTCTCCGCTCGCCACTCTCCCGGTTATGTTTTGGAGTTTTATTTTTGATATTTTCAACACTTACTCTTCAATATGCGCTCTCCATCTCAGCAAATTTACCAGCGTACCATCACCATGGGTTACTGTTCTTTTTATGGGTGATTTCATTTCTATCTTTCTATAGTTTTTTTATCCATGAAATAGAAAAAATGCTTGGCTCGACAATTGTTTTCAAATACCTGAAATGGTTGGGGAAAAACATTACTATTGTATATATAATTCAATGGATAATTATTGGAAATATTGCAACTGAAATATATAAAACAGTTTCGACTCCATTATATTTAATTCTTAGTTTTATAGCTATTTTATTAATTTCGAGCGGTATCTGTTATTCATGGATTATGCTTAAAATAATGCTATTTAAAAAATCAATAAAACCCGAAAGTCATTGACGTTGGTGTGGGTCGGGCCAGTGACGACCAGGTCCCCCAGCGCGTCGAAGTAGCCATAGGCGTCGTTGCGATCCAGGTACTGGTCAATCTTCATGCCTTTGGCGGCTGCGCGTTGCAGCGTGTCGGGCGCAACGTAAGCACCTGCGTTGTCTGCACCACCATCAATGCCGTCGGTATCGGCGGCCAGTGCATAGACACCGCTCTGGCCCTGTAGCGCCAGCGCCAGGCCCATGCAGAACTCGCCGGCCCTCCCGCCCCGGCCGAGGCGGGATTCGCTGCTGTCGCCCCGACCTTTGGCTGCACCCTCGGGCCGGATGCTGACCGTCGTTTCACCACCGCTCAGTATCACGCAGGGTTTTTGAAAGGGCTGATTTTTAAGCGCCACGCTACGCCCCAGTGCCGCATGGACTTTGCCGACTTCACGCGACTCGCCTTCCATCTCATCGCTCAGGATGTAGGCGGCCAGCCCTACGGATCGGGCAGCGGCAGCAGCGGCCTCCAAGCTTTGCTGTGGCGTGGCCATCATGTGAACTTCATGGCCCTTAAAAGCTGCAGCACCGGGCTTGGGGGTTTCAAGTACGCCGCTTTCAAGATCAGCCAGCAACGCAGCAGGCACATCAATCGCGTAGCGCTTCAAAATCGCCAGCGCTTGGGCGCAGGTCGTCGCGTCGGCTACGGTTGGCCCGCTGGCAATGATCGACGGGTCATCACCCGGCACATCGCTGATGGTCAGCGTCACAACCCGTGCTGGCGCACAGGCTGCCGCCAGCCGCCCACCTTTGATACGCGACAAGTGCTTGCGCACGCAGTTGATCTCGGCAATGTTGGCACCGCTGTCGAGCAGCGCCTGGTTGATGCGCTGTTTGTCCTCCAGCGTCAAGCCGTCGGCGGGCAAGGTCAAAAGCGCAGAGCCGCCACCAGAAATCAGACATAGCACCAGATCAGCTTCGGATAAACCCTGCACCATTGCCAGGATGCGCTGGGCGGCTGCAAGACCAGCCGCATCGGGCAGCGGGTGCGCGGCTTCGACAATTTCAATGCGCTGCGGCACCCCCGGCGGGCGCGCTGGTATGTGGTGGTAGCGCGTCACGACCAGGCCTTCAAGCGGTGCGTCAAGAGGCCACAGCGCTTCAACCGCCTGCGCCATCGACGCGCCAGCCTTGCCAGCCCCGATGACGATGGTGCGACCTTTACCTAGCTTGGGAGGTGTTGGCAAGTAGGCCGCTGTGTTGTGCAGTGGCAGTGCGCGTTTGACGGCGGCGTTGAACAAGTGCTCAAGAAACTGGCGTGGCTCGGTTGTGTAGTTAGGAACACTCATGCAAAAAATCTCCTGCCGCTATTGTGCCGCGTAGGTGGCTGCGTTTTATCTCAGGCCAAACGGGCATCGGTCTAGAAATTCAGATTTTCAGGATAAAGTGCAAGGCGCGTGTCGCATCGCGCAACGCAGCAATTTGCCTGAAAAATGAATTTATAGAGGTGCCCTTATGAGCCGCAATTACCGCGTCGGACTGATAGTCCCCAGTTCCAACACCACCATGGAGACCGAGATTCCGGCCATGCTGCGTGCGCGCGAGCAGGTCTTGCCCGAGCGTTTCAGCTTTCATTCGAGCCGTATGCGCATGAAGGAGGTCAGCAAAGAACAATTGATGGCGATGGACAAAGACTCAGACCGCTGCGCGCTGGAACTGTCGGATGCGAGGATGGACACCATCGGTTATGCCTGCTTGGTGGCCATCATGAGCATGGGCAAGGGTTACCACCGCGAATCGCAGCGTCGCCTGCATGAAGTGACGGTGGCCAATAACTCACCGACCTCGGTCACAACCAGCGCTGGTGCCCTGGTTGAAGGCCTACAGGCGTTGGGGGTCAAGCGTGTTTCCATCATCGCGCCGTACATGTTGCCGCTAACACGACTGGTGATTGAGTACCTTGAAAACGAAGGCATTGAGGTGATTGACAGCATCTCGCTAGAGATTCCGGACAACCTGGAAGTCGGCGCGCGCGACCCGAAAGCCCCGGCGGAATTATGGAAAAAACTCAATCTCAAGGGTGCCGATGCCATCGTCGCTTCGGCTTGCGTACAGATGCCGTCTCTGGCCTCGATCCCGATGATCGAGCAGGCCAGCGGCTTGCCGGTTGTATCCAGTGCGGTATGCACGACCTGGGCATTGCTTAAAAATCTGGGTCTGGAAAGGCGCGTACCGAATGCCGGTGCGCTGCTGTCTGGCCGTTACTAGTGCAGTGTCCATGGGCGGCGCAGCGCGTGGTTTGCGATGATGGGACGCAAATTCTTGGGCAATCAATCAGGCCGACCGGGCCGGCGACTGAGGGTGAGCATGGTTTCTGAGGCTGATTTTTGTGGCGGCTGATTTTAGTCCCATACTTGGCCTTAAGCAGGCCGAGATGCTGACCGTCTAGCCAACTGCTGGCCCAGCAACCAACCGAACGGAGACACATCCATGATCCATGG
>JBCKMZ010000046.1:0-15091 GCA_038902975.1 Polaromonas sp. | reverse complement strand
TCTGTCCAGCACTTGACCTGCTTGAAACCGGCCTGCTTGAGCAAATCGGTTATGCCATCCAGCGTGTATTTGTACGAAGACTCGGTGTGAATGCGCTCACCGCTTTTGAAGTGACGCTGATGGTGACGATGAAAGCCAGGCCAACTGACGTTGAGGTCGCTTCTAGCCTCCAAGTGCATCTCAATGCGTGACTCGGCTTGATTGAACAGCGCCACATGCTGCCACTGCCGAACATCAAAGTTTGCGCCCAACAAGTGGTTGATGTTGAGCAGCATGTTTTTGTTGAAAGCGGCGGTCACGCCCAGTGCGTCGTCGTAAGCGGCTTGCAGCGTTTGGCTGTCTTTCACCAGATCAATTCCCAGCAGCAGGCCGCGTGCGTTGCCCTGGGTCGGGTTTGTGATGCGTTGTAAAAATTGCAGTGCCTGGCTTGGCGCAAAGTTGCCCAGGCTGGAGCCGGGGTAGAAAAACACACGGCCCTCGCGCTGCACTTCTTTTGGCAATTCAAGCCTGCTTGAAAAGTCCATGCCCACGCCCACAATGTCGAGCGCCGTAAAAGTTTTTTGTAATTGCTCGGCAGCATCACGCAAAAAATCAACCGAGATATCGACCGGCACGTACTGGCTGGGTAGCAAGTGCGGCAGCAGGCGCGCGGCCTTGGCGCAGTTGCCCGCGCCCAGGTCAATCAGGCAGGGCTTGTGGATACCGTGCTGTTGCAGGGCCGCAGCCATCTCGCCGTGGGCAGACTCAAAAATACTGGCCTCAACGCGGGTCGGGTAGTACTCGTCAAGCGCAGTGATGGCCTCGAATAGTTTGGAGCCCAGCGCATCGTAAAAATATTTGGGTTGTACCACCGCCTGCGCTGCGCATAGCCCAAGGGCCAGCTCTTGCAGTTCGACGTTGGGCAAAGCACTGGTGTCGCAGAGGTTGATGAACTGAGGTGAGTGGGCGCTAAACATGGCGTGCGTTTGAGGCAGCCAGCAACTGACAACGCGAAATACGTGCCAGAGCTTCGCCCATGGTCTTGCGCGCTATGGCGGTGTCGTAGTTAGCCTGACCGCGAAGCCACCAACCGTCGCTGAGTCCGAAGTACCGGCAGAGTCGCAGGTCCGTGTCTGCCGTTATCGCACGCTTGCCCGCCACAATGTCGCCAATACGTTGGGCGGGCACACCAATGTCCTTGGCCAAACGGTACTTTGTCAGGCCAAGCGGCTTCAGAAATTCTTCTTCCAGCATCTCGCCAGGGGAGACAGGGGGAATATTACGCATGTCAAAACTCCTTCAATGGTAGTCAACAATCTCTACATCTTTCGCACCTTCAGAAGTCCACACGAAGCAAACACGCCATTGATCATTAACGCGAATGCTGTGCTGCCCCTTCCGATTTCCTTTCAAGGCTTCTAGTTTATTGCCTGGTGGTACGCGCAGGTCTTTCAAAACAGAGGACCAATCAAGTTGCTCCAGTTTTCGAACCGCGGAGCGCTCAAAATTAACCCAACGACGTACCCGTTTTCCTTGAAAGAGGGCCTCAGTATCTTGACACTTGAAACTCTTGATCGTCATCATTGAATAATAACGCCACACATGCATAACGTCAAGCGTTTCTATGCTGCCAAAGAGCGTTTGCGCCTGGGGCAGTTGCTCAGACGGGACGGGAGAGTTGCGTCTGCTGTGGCGTGAATTGGCAGAAACGATCAAGGAATAGGCGGTGATTGACACAGAATTGGCGCTTCAAAGTGCAAAAAAAGTGCAAAAAAGCTCAGCCCCCCGAAAAAACGCTGAAAATAAGTCGCCCGAGCCGCGTGTGGCGTAATATTAGAGGTGCCCTTAAATGGGAGGTAAAAATGTTTAGCCCAAAAGGAACAATGTTTGTCATTCTGGTCGTGACATTCATGACCATCGCCCCGTTCACTAGCGCGCAAGAGACGAAGCAATTCCCGACAGGGTCGGGGCAGGTCGACGACTCGACTCATCGAGCAGAGCGCGAGGCGATGTATTTCCGCTATCTGGATTTCGCCTCTTACATCAAAGGCGGCTCAATCACGCCCAACTGGATGGCCGACGGCTCGAGCTTCTGGTACGCCGAAGGGGCGCCGGCCAACACCGTCATCTGGAAAGTAGATCCCAAGGCCAACCCTTCGGCGGGGCTCAGGGCAGGCACCAAGACGCCGCTGTTCGACGCCGCGCGCCTCCGCCAAGCTCTCACTGAGGCACTCGGGCATGAGCCTCCCCACCAGGGCGTGCCGTTCCGGGATTTCAGCTTTCGGGAGGGGGAGACGGGAGTTGAGTTCAAACTGGACGGGCAAACGTTTGTCTTGAGTCTGGCGGATTACTCCCTGTCGCGGATCCCAGAGAGGAAACGAGTTGCCCGCGAGGGCCATGATTGGTGGCTGTTTTCGCCGGACGGCCATAAGCTGTTTTCGCCGGACAGCAAATGGGCCGCAACGATTCGAGATTGGAACCTCTGGTTCATTTCGCTGGCTGACGGCGATGAGGTCCGGGTAACCACCGACGGAGTAGAGGACTTCGGCTATAGCCTCTCCGGTCCGGTCTGGTCGCCAGATGGTTCCGTGCTCGCGCTGACGAAGGTAGACCGGCGCCATCTGCGTAGGGACCCGGTAGTCGTACGCTGGTTGGAGGAGCCGAAAGAGGTACGCCGTACCTATGCCGAGTTCACGATCAGATTTGAGCTCCTACTGGTCCACCGACAGTCCAAGCGCATCGTGCCGGTGCGACTCCCGGAGCACCTGGAAGAAAAAGGCTCTGCAGGACAACGCGTTCCTATCCTGGGATGGGATCCGACCGGGTCCACAATTTACTTTCTCCGAACCGTCTGGCCTTATGAGCGCGAGATTCAGCTCGTCTCAGCCGATGCAGAGACCGGCGCCACACGCGTTCTGTCGACCGAAAGTGGGCCCAACACAGTCGCAACCTGGGCTCCGTGGGCGCCCTGGGTGCCCCGCCCCTTTCACCTTCTGGCGGATGGCAAGAAGTTCATCTTGATGTCGGAGCGGGACGGCTGGAAGCACCTATACCTCTACAGCCATGACGGCACTCTGCGCCAGCGTCTCACACAAGGTCAGTTCCCGGTTGTGCGTGTGGTCGCGGTGGACGAGAAGTCCGACTGGGTGTACTTCACCGCTCGAACCGACCGCCGCCGTCCGTATGACAGCCAGCTCTGCCGGGTTCGCCTAGACGGAACCGATTTCCAGCGGCTGACTCCTGATACCGGCGAGCATGATGTGCCCGCGATGCCTCTCTGGGGGCCTGGTCCTCATACGCCCATTCAGATGGCTCCGTCGAAGCAGTTCTTCGTCGCCACTCATTCCACACCGTCGAGGCCGCCGGTAACTGAACTGCGGCGGGCGGACGGCTCGCTGGTGCGCGTCCTGTCAGAAGCCAATGTGGATGCTCTGGCCGCGTTGGGGTGGAGTCCTCCGGAAGAATTTGTGGTGAAGGCGGCGGACGGCGAGACAGACCTCTACGGTGTGCTCTACAAACCGTATGACTTCGATCCAAGCAAAAAGTATCCGGTGATCGAAATGATCTACGCGCGCCACCAGCGAACTATCATCCCGACCACCTTTGCCTCGAACTGGTGGGGTGTTCCCGCACAGGCATTGGCGCAGCTCGGGTTCATCACCTTCATTGTAGAGGGGCGGGGTACCTCGGAGCGGGGCAAAGCCTTCCACGACGCAATCTACGGCAAGGTAGGACGGGTGGAGATCGAGGACCACGTCGCGGCTCTGAGGCAGCTTGCCGCCCACCGTCCCTATATGGACTTGAGCCGGGTAGGCATCAAGGGGAATACCCATGGGGGCTATTACGCTATTCGCGCCCTATTGCTTGCTCCGGACCTCTACCGCGTTGCCGTGGCCTCAGCCCCGCCGGCAATGACCGGAAAATCGGTGGCAGATCATCCTTTCGCGCTTTTCCTCGGCCCACCCGAGGAGAACGAGGAAGCCTACCACTATGCTTCGAACCTGAACTTTGCGGACCGGCTCGAAGGCAAGTTGCTCCTGATCCACGGCACTGCGGACGACTACTACCCCCTCTCCGGAACGTTGCAGTTCATCGAGGCGCTGATCCAGGCCAAGAAGCCCTATGACCTGATGCTCATGCCCGACCGCGACCACGCCGCCATCTTCCGCGGCCCAAGCGGCGACTATCGGCGAGAAGCCATCCGCCGCTACTTCCAGGAACACCTGAAACCTTAGAAAGGAGGTAAAAATGTTTAGAGCAAAGTAAGCGTCTAGCCGAGGCATATTGATCCCAGACCCAATGTGGTCAAAGATCGTGTCCACGTAAGAAATAGGTGGACACGATGGAACAAGAGAAACTCTCTGCGCGACGAAATTACAGCGCGCAGTTTCGAGCCCTGGTGCTTGAGCAATGCGCGGCGCCTGGTGTGTCAGAAAAGAATTGGGGTCAGACTCCAATTAGCTCATTTTATGCGGTAGTTCCGCACGTCCCGATCTGTGCCGGGGGCTGTGCCGGCGGCGGCGGGTAACCGCCGTCCCTACCGCGATCCCTAATTACCTATTACCGGGTAGCCGAATGCGGGCGATGGTGCAATAATGTGCGCATGACCAACGTTGTCCAAATCAAACCCTTCACCGTCGAAGTGACGTTCGATGCCAATTGCCACATGTTTGTGGGAATTTGTGATGAACTGAGCCTGAGCACCGAAGCTCCCAGCTTTGAGGCACTGACCGATCGCGTGTGGGAGATTGCACCCGAGATGGCACAGGAAAACGGCCTGAACATTGCCCCGAAAAACTTGCGTCTGCGCTTTGCGTTTGACCAGTCGTTGACCGATAACCGCATTGCTTTGTAACGCATGGGCAGTGGCTTTTATCCGCAACTGCGGGACATCCTGAGTGCGCACGGCTGCACGTTCGTACGCCAGGGCAAGGGCAGTCATGAGATTTGGCACAGTCCAATCGTTGAAAAAGCCTTCTCAGTGGCAGTGACCATCATGTCGCGCCATCTTGCCAATGCCATTTTGAAGCAAGCAGGCATCAGGCAGCGCATGTGAATTAATTGTGACCTAAAGGGGATCACCCTCGGCCTCCTCTAATTTATCCAATAGCCTGCGAACATGTTCTGTCGTCACAACTTCGTCACGCACGGGTAGTACTGAATATCGACTTTTTAAGTCAGCGGTAGCAGGGTCTAGACGCAGTTGTAGCTGGCTCTCAAATCGTCGCAACTGCCCCGTGACCGGGTCGGTAAAAGCGATCGACTTGGCAAGCAACTGTAGCGGCGTGCTGTAGTCGTCGTCTGGTGTGTTTTCTACGGGTGGGTACATACGGTCATTCATTATCGGTAAACCCAGCGCATTCATGTGTACCCGCAACTGGTGCTTTTTACCTGTGACGGGGCTTAAAGCGTAGAGCGCTTTGCTCGCCATGACTTGCAGCACACGGATGTGTGTTTCGCTGTTGGGTGGGCCTTCAATTTCACGTTGCCTGAAAAATGGTGTGTCTTCTACGATACGGCTTTTGCGAGTGAGTGGGAAAACTAAATCGCTGTTGCTGGTCGCAATAGCTTGGTAATGTTTGACGACTTCATGCCGCCTGAAAAGCGACTGGTAGGCATTGCGTTCGGCCAGCTTGACTGAGAACAAAACCAGGCCTGCGGTTTCGCGGTCTATGCGGTGAATCGGGATCAAGTCATTCAAGCCAAGCTTGTTTTTCAGTCGCACCAACAGGGTTTCTTGCAGGTAGTGGCCCGAGGGTGTGACTGGCAAAAAATGCGGCTTATCAGCCACCACCAAATGCGTATCTTGGTACAGCAGCGTTTCTTCAAACGGTATACGTTCTTCCTCGGGTAGATCGCGGTAGTAGTAGATGCGGATGTGGCCTTGGTAGGGGCGCGTGGCTGTGACGGGTACGCCAAATTCGTCAGCTACCAGGTCAGCTTGCATACGCTGTAGCCAGACATCCTTGCTAATGGCGGGAAAGCGTTCGACCAGAAAATCCGTGATGCTCAGCCACTGGCCCTTGACGGGTGGATTCGGCAAGCCTATGCAGCTGGGGCCAACGCCGTTACGTGTGGGCAGGCCATGCTGGGCGTATTTGAGGGTTTTACTCACACCTGAAATGACAGCCGTTTAAAAACAATATCCCACACGCCGTGGCCGAGCTTGATGCCACGATTTTCAAACTTGGTCAGTGGCCGATAGACGGGCTTGGGTGCGTAGCCGCCATTCGATGCGTCAGCACTGTTTTCAAGTAACGGCTCTGCGCTCAAAACCTCCAGTATCTGCTGGGCATACGCTTGCCAGTCGGTTGCGCAATGCAGGTAGCCGCTAGGCTTTAAGCGCGTGGCGAGTTTGGCAATCAGCGGGGCTTGAATCAGGCGACGCTTGTTGTGTTTTTTCTTGTGCCAGGGGTCGGGAAAGAAAATGTGGATGCCGTCCAGGCTGGCGGGCTCCAGCATCTCGTTTATCACTTCAACCGCATCATGTTGCAGGATGCGGATGTTGCTCAAGCATTGTTCTTCAATGCGTTTGAGCAGCGCACCGACACCCGGTGTGTGGACTTCACAGCATAAAAAATTGGTCTCTGGCATCACGGCTGCGATGTGGGCGGTGGCCTCGCCCATGCCAAAACCAATTTCTAAAATAGTCGGTGAACTGCGTTTGAAAATGGCTGCAAAGTCAGCGGGCGCGCCTGAGAAGGGGACTAAAAATTGCGGCCCCACATTGGCAAACGCCTTGGCCTGGCCTGCGGTGGTGCGGCCTGTGCGGCGCACAAAGCTGCGAAGGGCGCGGACTGGGTGTAGCGTGCTTTCGGACGAATTTTCAATGATGGGGGCGATAGAGATCATGTTCGTAGTTTAAATACATAGGTTCTTGGCGGCCCATTGGTTCACGGCAGCAGCTAGCCAGTCGCCCACAGATCTGGCCTCTGGGGCCGCTATGCCAAGTGCTTGTCCGGTGGTTTGGAGTAATCTGATGGGCTGCGCGGCATCAAGTGCCTGCGCAGCATTTTGTTTAGAGAGTTTTTCGCCATCTGCCGCCAATACCAGCGGGGTGTGCAGATACTGCGGCGTGGGCAAGCCGAGGGCGCGCTGCAACAAGATCTGCCGCGCCGTATTGCCAGCCAAGTCTTCGCCCCGCACCACATGGGTGATGCCCTGCGCTGCGTCATCCACCACCACGGCCAGTTGGTAGGCCCACAGGCCGTCGGCACGCTGCAGCACGAAGTCACCGACCTGCTGCGTGACGTTTTGCGATTGCACGCCAAGGCGGCGGTCAGTCCATGAAACGATTTGGTCTGCAGCCATTTTTTGGGATATTTTTGAGGTTAAAAATCGCCAAGTTTGAGGTTTTTCAGTCAAACAGCTTCCCAGTTTGGCCCTGCAGGTGCCGGGGTACACCAGCTCGTCATGGCGCTGTCTGGTCTGGCCGCTGGCTGCCAGGGCATCTGCAATGTCAAGGCGGCTACAGGTGCAGGGGTAGGCTTGAGCCTGCGCTACAAGCTGCGCCAGTGCCGGTTGGTAAAGGTGGTTGCGTTTTGACTGGTAAGTGGGTGGTTCGTCTGGCAGCAAACCGTAGGCTGCCAGTTGCCCAAGAATTGTTTTGTCTGCACCCGCAACGCAGCGCGGCGTATCAACATCTTCGATACGAACCAGCCAGCTACCGCCGTGTGCGCGTGCGTCGAGCCAGCTTGCGAGTGCGGCTACCAGTGACCCTGCGTGAAGCGGGCCAGTGGGTGAGGGCGCGAATCGGCCACGGTAGCTTTGACTGGTCATTGGGGTTGGTGCGCAGTGCGCACCCTACGAATACTGGCTTACAGAACGGCCAAAGCCATTTCTAAGCCCGAGATAAACCCGTCTTCAACCCGGTGCCCTATGCACCAGTCGCCACAAGCGCCGATGCTTGAGCTGGCATCCCACAAATGGCTTTTGCCCAGCGGCGTGATGGTCTGGGCGTAGCGCCAGCGGTGTACCACGGCGTGCTGCGGCTCGGCGCGTATGCCGGTTACTTCCGTAAAGGCTTTCAGCAGCTTGACCTTGACGCGCTCGACATCGTCTTCAAGGTGGCGCTCAGACCAGTCGGGGCTGGCCTGCACCGTCCAGCGCTCAATCGGCGAGCGGCCGGGCTTGGACGATTCACGCGCCAGCCAGGCAATGCGGTGGTGGGTGCTGCGCGCTGCGTTCCACTGCGGCCCTAGGTGTGACAGATTCGGTTGCGAGGCTTGCGGAAACGCCAACATCAGCGTCCAGCAGGGGGCCACACTCACGCCCGCCAGCTCTGGCATCAGCGTTTTGCCGACTTGCGAGCTGAGGAGCAGCGCATGGGCCTGCACCGATGGCACTGCAAGGACGACTGCATCAAAGCCGGAGTAAACCCGGCTGCCGGCACCCGGGTCTTCGGTTTGCAGTTGCCAGTGTTTCGGTGTCAGCTTGTCGGCCTCCAACCTGACGACCTGGGTTTCAAGGTGCAGATGGCCATTGGTCGCCAGTGGCTTGGCCCATTGCTTGACCAGCGCGTTCATGCCCGGGGTGGCGACCCAGTGCGCTTCTTTGGGTGGCAGTGACGAGGCCACCACGCGACCCAGCTCGTCCAAGATGCGAACCGTGTTGGCGCTCCACGGGCGCACCAGGCCGGATGCGGTGGCCAGGGCTTTTTCGAAACGCGCATCACGCACGGTGAAGTACTGCGCGCCATAGTCGAACCCGCCAAACTCGGTACTCCTTGTGGCCATGCGGCCGCCGCTGCCACGGCTTTTTTCAAACACCGTGACCTGGTGGCCCGCCTGCATCAAGGTGCGGGCGCAGGCAATGCCCGCAATGCCCGCACCGATCACGGCAATGTGACGCGCAGTCAATACTGTCGGGGGTCTTTCAGGGGGTTTTTTGCGGGATTTTGGAGTCATGTTTTTTACTTTTTGCAAGTTGATAAAAAGGCCGCAAAAAACGGGTTTGAGCCATCGCCCTGATTCGGCATTCGGTTGCACGATAAGCTCGACTGTAAACGGTTCTATCATTAACTTCGAGTTGATGGTTGGCGTATCCTAACCACCCCATACGAATCAAGTAGTTTTCATGCTCGACACCAACGCGAATGCGTTTCCCCATCGATGTGATCCTGGTGTGTATCCGTTGATAGTTTTGCCTGAGGATCGTCCACAATCAATACGGTGGCTGTTCCACCACGAAGCACATCGTATGTTGGGTTTTGAACGTTCGAGTTAGGCCTCACTCGGGGCGACAACTTCGACTTTGATTCGGTCTGGGTCTTCACAGTACATTGCATAGTAGCCGGGACCACTGGCGTACGGATACTCGGACTCGTACAGCGAGGTATGGCCTGCTGACTTTACCCAGGCCGCGATTTCATCCACATGGGTTCGTGATTTTCCATGAAACGCGAGATGATTGAGCCCGACTCTCTTGCGGTGATATCCGGCGGTGACGTGTTCGGCTGGAGCCTGAAGAAAGCAAAGGTATGTCTTTCCTTGGATGTAGTTCATGCCTCCTGACCAGCGGTCAGCCTCGTAACCAAGTCTCTCCATGAACGGCGTCCAGAAGGCTATCGTTTTCTCCAGATCGCTGACGTAGATCTCGACGTGATGCAGCATGCTGTTTTCCTAGGGTCATGGACAAAGTCGGCAGGTTGTGTGAGGCCTAACGTCGAAGTCAAACCACAACGCTTTTGCGCGTTGTTGGGCTTGGACGATCAGTTAAATTTCTCGCCGGCCGCGACCTGCGAACTAGCCTGACCTCCAACTTGCAGCCCAACGCATCCGCATACTTGGTCAGTGTCGCAAGCGATGGCGAATGGCGGCCGCTACCAGATTCCATGCGTGCGACTGCGGATTGGGTTGTGCCAATCTTCTCGGCCACCTGCGCTTGAGTCAAACCCTGCGCAGCCCGCGCCTTCAGAAACTCGTCCAAAAGAGAAAACTCATCGGCCAGTTTTTCGTATTCTGCCTTTACCTCAGCACTAGCCAGTGCCTTGGTGCGAAGTTGTTTATGCGTCAACATTTTTCCACTCCTTCATTCGCTTGCGCGCAAGTGCCAATTCTTTGGGAGGCGTCTTGTCGGTCTTCTTCACAAACTGATGGAGCATGACGATTTTTCAACCCACCATGGTGCAGTAAAACACGCGCCCAATGCCTTCACGGGATTTCAACCGCAATTCGAAAAGACCCAAACTCATTGCCCGTGTGTGAGGCATACCTAAATCAGGACCAAACTCCACCATGCGATCGGTGCAATGAAAGTACCTGGCCAAAATACCTGGCGGCAACCCCAGGACATCTACCTGCAACTTCTCATCGTGATATTTGATCTCCCACTTCATGCGAGCAATATAGCACGTTTGCGATAATTTGACAGTGGTTGGTGCAAGTGCATTGCGTGAAATTTAACGTAATGTCCAGAGCAAAACCTGCTCTATATACTGACCGTTGCTCCATATACGGGACATCAAAATCTCCCTGAAGTGGCTTGTAATATAGCTGTCGATAGCCTATACGGTACAAAAAACCAGCTATAAATTTTCCATGAAACCCGGCACTCCTCCGTTGCAGTCCATCCGGCTTCTGGATCAACTGCGCGAGCGCATCCGATACCTGCACTATAGCCTCAGCACCGAACAGATTTACGTTTATTGGGTTCGTTTTTTCATACGCTGGTCGGGGAGAGAAGGACCAATGCGACATCCGCGCGACATCGGTGCGCCGGGGGTCGAGGCCTTTTTGTCCATGCTGGCGACTGAACGCAAGGTTTCTGCCTCCACCCATAACCAGGCGCTGAGCGCCTTGCTTTTTCTTTACCGCGAAGTGTTGGCGATAGAGTTGCCATGGATGGACGACATCAAGCGGCCAGCCCACACCAAACGCATTCCCTCGGTGCTGACCAAGGACGAAGTGGCCGGTGTGGGTTTTTGGGGTCAGAGCCCAAATTCGCCAAGCCTACGGCTCGCCCTCCGGGGGCGGTACTTCGCACCGCAGCGAAATTGGTGTCTGACCCCAATAACCCGTGGCGGGTGGCACGGCTTCTCCGCTCGATGCGCTGTTGGTTTAACCCGCCTATTTGGCTGTTTACACACGACTGGTAAGCTTAGATAGTTACTATTTATGTAGCAAAATACTGCATCGCGATACCGCGCCATCACCCCGCCACCGTGCGCACCTTATGCTTGTGCAATTTCACCGCATCAACAAGTGCCGTCGCCACCTCACCTCACACTCTTTTGGCGCATTTCTTGCGTAAACTTCCCCAAATCAAGCAAGGAGAAAAAACATGGCAACCATAGGACGACGCGCGTACGCCGAAATCTTCGGCCCCACGGTGGGCGACCGGGTGCGCCTGGCCGACACGGACTTGATGATTGAAGTGGAACAAGACTTCACGCTCAGGGCTGGTGGCTATGGCGAGGAAGTCAAGTTCGGCGGCGGCAAGACGATTCGTGACGGCATGGCGCAGTCGCAAAGAACGCGCGACGGCACGGGCAGCGGCCCCGAAGGTGGTGGCGCCGTCGATTGCGTCATGACCAACGCGCTGATTCTGGACCACTGGGGCATCGTCAAGGCCGATATCGGGCTCAAGGGCGGGCGCATCGTGGCCATTGGCAAAGCCGGCAACCCGGACGTGCAGCCGGGTGTGGACATCATCATCGGCCCCGGCACCGAAGTGATCAGTTGCGAGGGCAACATCGTCACCGCCGGGGGCATCGACTCGCACATTCACTTCATTTGCCCGCAACAAATCGAAGAAGCGCTGGCCTCGGGTGTCACCACCATGTTGGGCGGCGGCACCGGCCCGGCCACTGGCACCTTTGCCACCACCTGCACGCCCGGGCCCTGGAACATCGAGCGCATGCTGCAGGCTGCCGACGCCTTCCCCATGAACCTGGGTTTTTTCGGCAAGGGCAACGCGTCGCTGCCCGCGGCGCTGCATGAGCAGGTCAACGCCGGGGTGATTGGCATGAAGCTGCACGAAGACTGGGGCAGCACGCCCGCCGCCATCAGCAACTGTCTGGACGTGGCCGACGAGACCGACGTGCAGGTGGCGATTCACTCCGATACGCTCAACGAGAGCGGTTTTGTCGAGAACACCATCGCCGCCACCAAGGGCCGAACCCTGTGCGCGTTCCATACCGAAGGCGCCGGCGGCGGCCACGCGCCCGACATTCTGCGCGTGGTGGGCGAGGCCAATTTTTTGCCTTCTTCCACCAACCCCACCATGCCCTACACGGTGAACACGCTGGACGAGCATGTGGACATGCTGATGGTGTGCCACCACCTGAACGCATCGATTGCCGAGGACCTGGCGTTTGCCGAGAGCCGTATCCGCCGCGAGACCATTGCCGCCGAAGACGTGCTGCACGACCTGGGCGCCATCAGCATACTGAGCAGCGACAGCCAGGCCATGGGGCGTGTGGGCGAGGTGATTTTGCGCACCTGGCAAACCGCGCACAAGATGAAGGGGCAACGCGGCTGGCTGGCGCCCCCTTCGACAGGCTCAGGGCGAACGGATTCCGTTCGTGCTGAGCCTGTCGAAGCACTGCAACGCAATGACAACTTCCGCGCCAAGCGCTACATCGCCAAGTACACCATCAACCCGGCCATTGCCCACGGCATCAGCCACGAGGTGGGCAGCATCGAGGTTGGCAAATGGGCCGATCTGGTGGTTTGGAAGCCCGCCTTCTTTGGCGTCAAACCGGCCCTGATTCTGAAAGGCGGCTTCATCGCCATGGCCGCCATGGGCGACCCCAATGCGTCCATCCCGACGCCGCAGCCGGTGCATTACCGGCCCATGTTTGGCGCGTATGGCGGCGCGCTGACAAGAGGGTCACTCACCTTTGTGTCGCAAGCCGGATTGAATGCAGGCATCAAGGAGCGCTTTGGGCTGTCCAAGACTTTGAGCGCCGTCAAGAACATTCGCGGCCTGCGCAAGCAGCACATGATTCACAATAGCTACCTGCCCAAAATGGAGATTGATGCGCAAACCTACCGCGTTCGCGCCGACGGCCAGTTGATGACCTGTGAGCCTGCGGTCAGTCTGCCGATGACTCAGCGCTATTTTCTTTTTTAAGACTGCATGCTTCAAATATCCAAAGTTATTCCGCAGGGCACGGGCTTAGCGCCCGTACTTCTCAAACGGGCATCCACCATTGAGCTCGACTGGGACGTGCGCCAAAAAAGCCGCTTTGACACCACCGATTCACACGATCGACACTTGGGCGTGTTCCTGCCGCGCGGCAGCGTGGTGCGCGGCGGCGATGTGCTGGTGGCCGAAGATGGCTCGTTGATCCAGGTGCTGGCCGCGCCGCAGCCGGTGCTGGTCATCACCGCTTGCAGCGTGCACGGCAGCCCGTTCGACCTGACCCGCGCGGCCTACCACTTGGGCAACCGCCATGTGCCGATCGAGATCAAACCCGACCACCTGAAGATTGAGCCCGACCACGTGCTGGCCGACCTGCTGCGCGCCATGCATCTGACGGTGCGCGAGGCGGTTGAAGCCTTCGAGCCAGAAGCTGGCGCCTACGCCTTGGGCGAGCACAGCCACGGCGCTGCAGCGTACCCGCAAGGCCAGGCGCCTGCGCATGACCAGGCGCACACCGTACCGGCAACCCCACCCGTCAAGACCTTGAAACCTGTCATCCCGATTGCAGCGGCAACACCCCATGTACATGGGCCGGGCTGCAAGCACGCCCACTGACGCCGATCCTCATGCGCGACGCCAGCCTGATGCAACTCATGTGGTTGGCCTCTCCGGCCCTGCCCATCGGCGGGTTTTCATACTCAGAATGCCTTGAAGCTGCCGTGGACACTGCGCGCGTAGCCACCGAAGGCGAAGCCAGTGCCTGGTTGCTGGACCAACTCCACCTGAGTCTGGCGCGCAGTGATCTCGCCGTGCTAGCCCAGGCCGTTCCCGCCTGGCGAGGCGGCGACCCCGCGCGCATCGCCGTGCTCAATGCGTGGGTTCTGCAAACTCGCGAAAGCAGCGAGTTGCGTGCGCAGTCCGAGCAGATGGGCCGGTCCCTGCTGGAGTGGCTGCGCAATCACACCACGGCCACCCCCGAGCAAATCAAGCTGCTGGCCGTCCTGCAGCCCACCTACCCGGTCGCTTTTGCCCTAGCGGCAAGTGCCACAGACGCCCCCTTGCGCGACTGTCTGCTGACCTACGCTTTTGGCTGGGCCGAGAACATGGTGCAAGCCGCCATCAAGTCGGTGCCACTGGGCCAAAGCGCAGGGCAGCGTATCCTGACCGCCCTCACCGCCGAGATTCCCACCGCTGTGGACCATGCGCTGGCGCTGGCGGACGGTGAGCGTCAGGCCTTCTCCCCCATGCTCGCCATTTTGAGCGCGCAGCATGAAGTTCAATACTCACGACTGTTCCGGTCCTGAAAGCCCTCACCAGAAAGCCCTGCCCATGTCTGCCCTACACCATATTGCCAACCGCACCAAAAAACTGCCGCCCCTGCGGGTGGGCATCGGCGGCCCGGTCGGCTCCGGCAAAACGACCCTGCTGGAGATGCTGTGCAAGGGTATGCGCGACCGCTACGACCTGGTGGTCATCACCAACGACATCTACACCAAGGAAGATCAGCGCTTGCTGACCGAGAGCGGCGCGCTGGTGGCTGAGCGCATCATGGGGGTGGAGACCGGTGGTTGCCCGCACACCGCCATCCGCGAAGACGCCTCCATCAATTTAGAGGCCATCGACCGCATGCTGGTGGACTTTCCCGATGCCGACATCGTGTTTATTGAGAGCGGCGGCGACAACCTGGCCGCCACCTTCAGCCCCGAACTGAGCGACCTCACCATCTACGTCATCGATGTCGCGGGTGGTGAAAAAATTCCGCGCAAAGGCGGCCCCGGCATCACCAAAAGCGATTTGTTCGTCATCAACAAAACTGATCTGGCACCCTACGTCGGCGCCGACCTGGGCGTGATGGCCGCCGACACCATCCGCATGCGCAGCGGCCCCAAGGGGCTCAAGCCCTTTGTCATGACCAATTTGAAGACCAACGCAGGTCTGGCCGAAGTCATTGCCTTCATCGAAACCAAAGGCATGCTGGGGTTTTTGGGGTCAGAGCCCAAATTCGACTAGCCTTCGGCTGGGTTTT
>JBCKMZ010000045.1:0-15705 GCA_038902975.1 Polaromonas sp. | reverse complement strand
ATTCGTAATAGGCGCGCTCCCCATCCTGGGAATGCAGCAGCACTGATCGTCGGACTTTCTCAATACAGGCCATGTATTCCTTGAGCGTTAGTGTCTCAAGTTCCTTGACTTGTTTCAAGGCGATCGCGACGCATAACCCAACAATTCCCGCTGTCTCAATCGAGGTGGAGACGCTCTCGTTCTGTGCAAATCCGAACTGGTGCTTGCAGGCTATCTTGGCGTTATCCAACGCTCTCGCGCAAACTGTGTCTGACAGTTCGGAATTCCTCTCATATTCTTGTTTCAATCCAAACTCAATATTCTGGCAAATAAACAAGCTTTTCTGTTCAGTAAGTGTCATGGCTGATTTAATGTGTGGAGTGCGAACAATTCTATTCTGAGCTCGTCGAAGCAGATGCGATGGCTGCGCGGGATTGCAAGACCTGACCCTTGACTTGTTTCTTGACTTGTTTGCTTGACTTATTCCAACAGCGATCAGGCAGTCCCGCGCGATCGCTCGCCTACGACAAAGTACATGTCGATGGCACCCTTGCCTTTCGCGTCGATCTTTCCGCGGTACTCGCACTCGAAATCATGCTGCACCAGATCAAACGTATACGCTGAAATGTTGACCCGGCCGACTTCGCCGGAATTTTCCAATCGGGACGCGATATTGACCGTATCACCCCAGATATCGAATGCGTATTTGCGCTTTCCGACCACACCCGCCACCACTGGTCCGGAATGAATGCCTACCCGCACCCCCCACTTGAAGGCCGACGTCCTGTTTCGATCATCGATGTAACGCGCGATGTCGAGACCGGCGCGCACACAGCGCTGGGCATGGTCGCCGCAGATTTTGGGCAGTCCTGCGGCGGCCATGTAAGCGTCGCCAATTGTCTTGATCCGTTCCACACCACAGCGGTCAGTAATGTCGTCGAAGGCTGTAAACAGTTCGTTGAGCTCAGAAACGATGCGGTCGGCCGGAATATTGGAGACGGCTTGAGTGAACCCACTGAAATCAGTAAACAGAATCGTGGCCGACTCGTAGCGCGCTGGTCGCGATTCGCCGGTTGCTGCGAGTTCGGCAGCGACATCAGCCGGCAGGATGCTATGCAAGAGGTCTTTGGTTCGCGCCTGCTCTAGTTTCAGCTGTACGGTGCGCTCCTCGACCTTGCGTTCCAGATCGGCGTAGGATTCTTTCAGTCGAGCACCCATGCGATTGAATTGGTCGGCAAGAATTTCCAGTTCGTCCCCAGTTTTAATGTCGATAGTTTGATCAAAGTGACCGCTACCAATTGCTTCTGCCCCCTCCCGCAGTACCGCAAGCGGGCGAACCAATTTTTTCGCGAGCAAGTAACTGGCGAGCATCGAAATCAGTAGGCCGGCCAACAGAAGAAGCGCAGCGCGAATCAACACCGGATAGATCGCTTGCAGCGCCTCGCTGCGCGGCGTCTCGACGAACACGTTCCAATGCAGGAACTCAACAGGTGCGCTGGCCGTAATCACCCGTTGGCCATCGATATCCACGCCCCTTGTTTGCACCTCGCCGCGCTGAGCCCCCGCGACATGCTCCAACGAAGCCATCGAAGTCTGCTTGAGCACGAGGGAAATATCCGTGTGAGCAACGAGGATCCCGTTTTTATCCACCACGTAAGTCACGCCCGCGTTCCCAACCTTGATTCGCGAAACAACATTCCACACAAGCTTTAGATTCACCTCGGCCATCACCACCCCGCCGCCCAATGCGGGGCGTGCGACCTGCATGTAGGGTTCTGTGTCTTTCAGAAAATATACTGGACCAAATTGCGTCGGGCCGGATTTTGCGCGTTGGAACAGCGCGTTCTGCGAAACATCAACATTGCCATCTGCGGTGTCCATCGCGAGACGCGAGACTCGTATTCTTTCTCGTCCGTCGGCGTCTACCCACGCCGCTTCGCTTACTGCCGGAACCTGGCGTAGCAGCTTGAGTAGCGCAAACTTGCGCGGCTCAAGCTCCTTGCCGCTGCCGGATGTTACCGGAAGCGCGGCCCAGCCCACTTGGTGGTCGATGTCGAGCACAAACTGTTCAATCCGGATCGCGGCCGCCTTGGCCTTTTCTTCCTGTAGCTCCGCGAGGCGCAACTCCGTTTCGGATACTGAAAAGTACGCGCCGATGCCACCGCTGATGACGAGCAGACCCGCAACTAGGGAGACGATGAGCGTCGCGTACTTCGGAAATAGTCGCCAGTGTTTGATCATGACTTTGTGCCGGTGGCTCGGTCTCTAAAGACTATGCCAATAGTCTAAGCTATGCGCTGGCCAAGGCCACCCTTTGTCACGCAATCGCTTCGGGAGTAGAATCGCCGTGCTCTCTGGTGCTCTCGAAGTTGCGACCAACGGCGTGACACATCGAACAGGCTCATTAATTTGGGAGAACGCAAATGAAGTCATTTGAGGCGAAGTATTGGCATACATTGACTGCGCTAGTTGTCGCGCTTTGCCCGGTCTGGGCATGCGCTATACACCGACCTCGAGTTCCGAGCGGACATTCAAACGCCGGTCGGCGTCATTCGGCGCCGCGGCGCTGATAGCGGCACCTTGCCGGGCGGATTCGTCGCTCCGATTTTGTTGGGTTGGCATGGCAAGACGCTACACCAAACTGTCGGGCCAATCTATTCCTACCCCACCCGTCGTCTTGACAAGACGAAGGTGAGCAACATAACCACTGGTTTTTCCTCGTTTTCGGCGTTCTACGGCGTTACCTGGTTGCCCGACGACAAGTGGGAATTGAGCAGTGGCATGTTTTACGTGCTCAATCGCACGAACCCAGAGACCAACTATCGATCCGGTCGTGAATTGAGTGTCGATTTCGGCGCGGGTTACTTTGTGAATCCTGTTTGGCAAATCGGCACCAGCGGCTATGTCTACAAGCAGGTCAGCGACGATAGCGTGAATGGCGTAGCCGTGGCTGGCGGCAACCGCGGACAAGTCATGGCTCTCGGTCCATTTGTTCGCTACCGCCCCTCGAAGACATTCGGCGTCACCCTGAAGTGGCAACCGGAATTCAACGCCAAAAACCGCCCATTAGGGAATCGCCTGTATCTACAATTTCTCCATGTGCTCTAACCACCAAGGCGGCACCGCATGAGCAACAACTCAATTGGATCAGCCATCAGCAGTGATCTTGCTCGCGGTAAGCCGTCGACCATGGCCGCTTGCATCGCGACCACCACTTCAATGCGTTCGGCCTGCTGGGTCCGGCGGTTCGCCATGGTCTGCCTTGCAGCAGGACTTACCTTTGCCGACGTACCAGCCAACGCGCAACCCGCACCGGGGAAACACCGCATCGCGTTCATCAACTTGGGACCCGCCGGTGCCAATGCGAAGAACCTAGCTGCGCTCAAGGCCGGCTTTGCTGACTTAGGCTACATCGAGGGCAAGAACCTCGAGTTGGTGGTTCGCTGGGCGGACAGCCAGCCCGAGCGTTTACCCGCACTGGTACGCGAATTGGTGGCCATGAATCCTCGCATCATCCTCAGCACCGGCGGTCCCGCCACGGCGAAGGCCACGGCCGCTGGCGCGCCGAACCTGCCGATAGTATTCATTGCGGGAAATCCCGTCAGCGAACAACTTGTGACCAGCCTCGCTCGGCCCGGTGGGAACATGACAGGCGTGGCGGTACTGGCCAGTGAGTTGGAGGCGAAGCGACTGGAATTGTTGAAGCAACTGGTGCCCAAAGTAAGGCGTGTCGCTATAATCTTGAATCCGTCAGCCGTCGCGGCCAAGGACATCGCCAGGGACGTGGCGGTGGCAGCAAAGCGCCTCAACATTGACTTGGTAGAAAGTCAGGCGCGCAACGCGGCCGAACTCGATTCCGCGTTCTCGATGATTGCGAAGTCGAAAGTCGATGCGATGGTTGTCGTTTCCGATCCGGTACTCGGATTCGAACGCAAACGCATCGTCGAATTCGCCACGGAGCAAGAGCTGCCGGGCATCTACTTCTGGCGCGAATTTGTCGAGATCGGCGGGCTTGCCAGCTATGGCGCCAACCTGCCGGACATATATCGTCGATTGGCGTTTTACGCGGACAAGATTCTAAAGGGTGCCAAGCCCGGCGATCTGCCGATTGAGCAGCCGACCAAGTTTGAGTTTGTGATCAACAGCAGAACCGCGTCACTACTCAAGCTCACCATTTCGCCAGAGCTATTGCTCAGAGCAGATGAGGTGATTCAATAGCCTCGACTGCCGGTGGTGCGAGGCGCGCCCCCGAGCGACCGCTTTCCCGACCGCTGCGGCGATCTTAGTGCCGCTAGTCTGAAGTTCCTCCCTCAAAAAGTCGAGTTTCTCCTATGACGCTCTCGTCATTTTTGGTTTCACGTTCTGACTACACTTTGACCTGACTGATCAACTCGATGGCGTGTTTTTGCGTCGGCGTAGCGGTGGTGGTGATCTCAAAGTTTGGCGCATCACCAACGCTTTGGGGCGTGTGACAGGTGTTGCGCACGATGGTCTACAAGTCCTGCATCAACGTCTGGAAACTATGCACTGGCGTGCCATCGTCCAAGGTGCGGCTGCTTACCTTCTTCATCGCCGCATCCGAGCGCCTTGCTAGTGCCACCGGATCACGTTCTCGCTTGGCGGCCTGATCGCAGTCAGCAAACATCAACGCGCGCCAAGCCTCCCGCATGTGCCACTCCACATAGTAGGCCAGCATGCACAGAAAGATGTGCGCGCGTACGCGTCCTTCCGCGAATCTAAGGGGTGTGTGCCGAGAAGTCCTCACTGCGCAAGTGGAGAGGGCATGCTGTAACTGAGATGGTGGTAGGTCCACCGCTTTCGCTTTACAGGAGGAGAAAGCAAACCACCTTGCACGGCTTGGGTAAAGAGCCCTGGTCGTGAGCGGCAAGGCAAAAGGCAGCTAAAGCTGTCAGGTAGGTAGCAGAGAGACGAACGTGTGTGAACCACCTGGTAAGTGTCGTGAGATTTCAGGGAGTTATTGGGGTCAGAAACCAATTTCGCTGCGGTGCATCGCACCGCGCCCTCCGGGCGAGCCGTAGGCTAGTCGCATTTGGGCTCTGACCCCAAAAACTCAGTGGCTTAGGTCCTGTCATTTCAGCGCGGCCGTGGCACTGGCGTACAGGCAAATCGCTGCAGCCGCCGCTACATTGAGCGACTCCTCGCCGCCGGGCTGGTCGATGCGTACTTTCAGGCTGGCGCGAGCCATCAAATCATCGCTGACACCCTGCCCTTCATGGCCCATGACCCAGGCGCAAGGCAGGGGTAACTTCTGCTGGTGCAAAAAACGGCCTTGATGCGAGCTGGTGACAATCATCGGGGTTTGCAGCTCATCCAGCGCGACGGGATCAACCCCCTCAAGCAAACGCAGCGCAAAGTGCGCGCCCATCCCGGCGCGCAAAACCTTCGGCGACCACAGCGCGGCCGTTCCTTTGAGCGCGATGATCTGGCCAAAGCCAAACGCCGCCGCGCTGCGCAAAATGGAACCGACATTACCGGCATCCTGCACGCGGTCAAGGATGACGGAGGCCGCACCGGGCAAAAGCGCTGGTGCAACCGGCAAGTCAAGCACAAAACCCATGCGTGCCGGTGATTCAAGCCCGCTGATTTCGGGCAGCAACGCATCCGGGATTACTATGTTTTTGATAGCTGCTTGCGCCCATTCTGATTGGGCTTGAGGCCAAAAAGACTCTGCAAACAAGGCTATTGCCGGCTTCAAACCTTTGGCCAGTGCGGCCCGACACAAATGCTCGCCCTCCAGCCAGATACGCCCCTGCTTGCGGTAGGCGGTGCTTTCTTGGGAGAGTTTGCGCAGCTCTTTGATGAGCGGGTTGTCTCTTGATGTGATGCGACGCGTGACATCACTCATAGCAGCACCTCTGCCACAGGCGCAAACGAGCGGCGGTGCTGCGGGCAAGCACCATGCTCGCGCAATGCAGCCAGATGCGCTGCGGTGCCGTAACCTTTGTGCCCCGCAAAGCCGTACTGCGGGTATTGAAGATCAATCTCGGCGCACCAGCGGTCACGGTGAACCTTGGCCAAAATAGATGCCGCCGAAATAGCCGGTACCAGCGCATCGCCCTTCACAATCGCCTCTGCCAACATGCGCAGGACCGGCAAATGGTTGCCATCGACCAGTACCATGTGCGGTTTCAGGCGCAAGCCCTCCACAGCGCGCTTCATTGCCAGCATGGTGGCTTGCAGTATGTTGAGCCTGTCGATTTCCTCAACCGTGGCCAGTGCGATGGAAAAGCACAGCGCCTTGGCACGGATTTCGTCGTAGAGCTTCTCGCGTTTGAATGGCGTCAGTTTTTTGGAATCTGCCAGCCCCTTGATCGGGTTCAACTCGTCAAGAATCACGGCTGCAGCCACGACAGGGCCCATCAGTGGTCCGCGCCCGGCCTCGTCCACACCGGCCATCAAACCGGGAATGTCCCAGGACAGCGCGGTCTGTTCAGCCTTCAAAGAGAATTTTTTGGATCGCATCAGTTGCCAGTTGAAAGGTGTCTCGCTGCAACTCTGCGTGCAGCCGGGCAAAGCGCTGCTCTAGCGCGACTATTTTGTCAGGAGTTGCAGATTTTGCATCTACCCATTGCAGCACCGCTGCCGCCAGCGCTTCCGGCGTAGCTGCATCCTGCAACAGCTCAGGCACTACAAAATCCTGGCACAAAATATTTGGCAGACCAACCCAGGGTTGCAGTTTTTTACGCTGCATGATTTGCCATGACAGCCAGTTCATGTTGTAAGCAATCACCATGGGCCGCTTGAACAGCGCGGCCTCCAGCGTGGCTGTGCCGCTGGCGATCAGCGTGACATCGCAGGCAGCCAGCGCCGTATGCGACTGGCCTTCTATGATTTGCAGGTTTACCAGCGGGCCGGCAAAAGCCGCGATACGTTGAATCTCTTGTCTCAATTCAGGGATCGCGGGGACTATGAATTTAATAGCTGGTCGCGTACGTGAAATAAGGGCTGCAGCCTCAAAAAAGCGTCGGGCGAGGTATTGAATCTCTGATTTCCGACTGCCTGGCAGGATGGCGACAACCCTATCCTCATCGCCTAGACCCAGCTTGCGCCGTGCAGCAGCGCGGTCTGGCTGCATCGAGATGACATTGGCCAGCGGGTGACCAACGTAGGTCGCAGCAATACCATGCGCGGCCAGCAAGGCGGGCTCGAACGGAAAGATGCAAAGGACATGATCGACGCTGCGACGGATTTTCTCCACCCGATCAGCACGCCAGGCCCAGATAGCGGGACTGATGAAATGGATAGTCTTGATGCCTGCCGCCTTTAACGAGGCTTCCAGATCAAGATTGAAATCAGGCGCATCAACGCCAACGAAAACATCTGGTTTTTGATCGAGCAAGCGATCTTTAAGTTGCTGGCGAATGCCGACGATTTCTCGGTAATGGCGCAACACCTCAACATAGCCGCGCACTGCCAGCTTGTCGCTCGGCCACCAAGCGCTAAAACCACGCGCCTGCATTTCGGGCCCACCGATGCCGAAGGTGTCTATAGCAGGCCAGCGGGCTTTAAGTCCGTCGATTAAAAGCCCAGCCAGCAAATCGCCGGAGGTTTCGCCGGCGACCATGGCAACACGCATCAATGCCCTAGCGAACAATACCGCGCTGCGGCGATGTGTGCTCTAGAAACGTGACCATCATCTGCACGTCGGGCAATGCTTCTGGGTGCTTTTCTGCGAGCCCGGCAATCTGCGTTTTAGCCTGCGCCAGGGTCAGGTCTTCACGGTACAAGGCCTTGTGCATGGCCTTGACTGCCGCAATCCGTTCAGCTGAAAACCCGCGCCGGCGCAAGCCTTCAAAGTTCATGGAACGGGCTTCTGCCGGCTGGCCTTGCGACATGACGAAGGGCGGTAAATCTGCAAGCAGCAGCGAGCACATGGCGGTCATGCTGTGCGCACCCACACGTACAAACTGATGCACCACCGTAAAGCCGCCGAGAATGACCCAGTCACCAATATGCACATGCCCGGCCAGCTGCGTGTTGTTGGCGAAAATCGTCTGGTTGCCGACCTGGCAGTCATGCGCCAGATGCACGTAGGCCATGATCCAGTTGTCATCGCCAACGCGGGTAACGCCAGCATCACCCGGAGAACCAATATTGAAGGTACAGAATTCGCGGATGGTATTGCGGTCGCCAATAACCAGCTCGCAGGGTTCACCGGCGTATTTTTTGTCTTGTGGAATGGCACCCAGCGAGTTGAACTGGAAGATGCGGTTGTCCCGCCCTATGCTGGTGTGACCTTCAATCACGCAGTGCGGGCCAACCGTGGTGCCAGCCTTGATGCTGACATACGGCCCGATAACGCTGTACGGGCCCACGCTGACGGATGGGTCGAGCTGGGCCCTGGGGTCAATGATGGCAGTCGGGTGAATACCTGTTGGCATAGCCGCTGTCGCTGTAGCTGTAACAGCAGAGCTCTGCATCATGTCTTGCACGCTTGACACTTTAAGCAATGACTCGCATCGTACACATCAGCTCTGCCTCGCAAGCGATGTGCTCACCCACGCGTGCCACGCCCTTGAACTTGAAAATGCCCGCCTTCATGCGCTCCAGCGTCACGTCCATGATGAGTTGATCGCCAGGTTCCACGGGGCGCTTGAAGCGGGCAGCATCAATGCCTGCGAAGTAGTAAACGGTTTTGTCATCAGGTGCTTGCCCGAGCATGTCAAACGCCAATAAAGCAGCGGCTTGCGCCATAGCTTCCAGCATCAAGACACCAGGCATCACGGGACGATGCGGAAAGTGACCGACGAAGAAAGGCTCATTGATGGTGACGTTTTTAAGCGCCTTGATGCGTTTGCCTTTTTCAATTTCGAGCACGCGGTCAACCAGCAAAAACGGGTAGCGATGCGGTAGCTGCTTGAGAATCTGGTGAATGTCCATCATGATTTTTCTTCTATAGATGCAGGGAGATTTTTAAGCTGGATTTCAAGGTGTTTAAGTCGCTCGCGAAGGGCCGAGAGCTGCTTCAGGCTGGCTGCGTTTTTTTCCCACTTCGCATTCTCGTCGATAGGAAACAGGCCAGTGTAGTTTCCGGGCTTCAGGATTGAACGCGTCACGACGGATGCCGCAGAAATATGAACATGGTCTGCTAGCGTCAAATGCCCGAGTACGACAGCGCCGCCACCTAGCGTACAGTGCGCACCAATTCGCGCGCTGCCCGCAACGCCAACGCAGCCGGCCAAGGCTGAATGCGCGCCAATATGCACGTTGTGGCCGATCTGGATCAGGTTGTCAAGCTTGACACCATCTTCAATCACCGTGTCCTGCATGGCACCGCGGTCGATACAGGTATTGGCACCGATCTCGACATCATTGCCGATACGCACGGCACCCAGCTGTTCGATCTTTTCCCAGCGTCCCTGATGCGGTGCAAAGCCGAAGCCGTCAGCACCCACGACCACGCCAGGGTGAATGATGCAACGCTCACCCACGCTACAGCTGTCACCCAGCGTGACACGGGCAGAAAGGCAACTGCCCTCGCCTACCCGTGCATTTTTTCCAATCACACAGTGTTCCCCGATCCGCACGCCAGATCCGAGCACGGCACCAGAGCCTATGCAGGCAAACGCGCCCACAGACACGCCTGGCGCAAGCTGGGCCAGCGGATCAATGAAGGCGGCGGGATGGATGGCAGGGGCAGACTCCACGCTGTGATGACGCTTCCATATCTGCGTGATACGCGCAAAATAATAATAAGGGTCGTCCACCACGATACAGCTGCCACGCTCAATGGCAGCCGACTCGAATGAAGGCGCGACGACAACGCATGCCGCAGATGAATGCGCGAGTTGCGCTATATATTTGGGGTGGCTCAGGAAAGTCAGTTGCCGACTTGTAGCCGTCTCCAGCGAGGACAGGCCTTCAATCAGCAGATCAGCATCACCTACCAGGCGTGCATCGAACTCGGCTGCCAGTGCATCAACGATGGCAGCGAGTTTTATAGCCATACGGTAGCCGCGCCGTGGCGTGGTTTTTTGCTGCTGCGCCGATTATCTGCCAGTAGTGGCATTCAGCGACTTGAGCACTTTGTCGGTGATGTCGTGCTTGGGGTTGACGTAGACCGCTTCCTGAAGAATTAGGTCGTATTTTTCAGCCTCCGCGAGCGCCTTGATGACCTTGTTCGCACGCTCTATGACCTGTTGAAGCTCTTCATTTTTGCGTGCATTGAGGTCTTCCTGGAACTCACGGCGTTTGCGCTGAAAATCTCTGTCCTGATCCACAATCTGCTTTTGCCGCGTATTGCGCTGGGTTTCAGACAGAGTGGGTGCGTCACGTTCAAATTTGTCAGACAGCGTTTTGATCTGTGTCGCGACATCGTTCAGGTCTTTCTCGCGCTTGCCGAATTCGGTCTCCAGCTTGGTCTGCGCAGCCTTTGCCGAATTCGCTTCGCGGAAAATACGATCCAGATTGACAATCCCGACCTTGAACTCCTGGGCACTGGCAGAAAAGCCAGCCAGCGCAATCACCGAGCCCAACAATAGTTTGCGTGAAATATTTTTCATTAGAAAGATGTACCAATCTGGAATTGAAAGCGCTCTATTCTATCGCCTACTTTTTTACGCAACGGGTTGGCAATAGCAAAGCGTAAAGGACCTACAGGTGATATCCAGCTGACACCGACACCGTAGGATGCACGAATTTCACTGAAGTTGTATTTCTCATTTTCCCCGAAGACGTTACCCGCATCCACAAATGCAAACATGCGCAGAGTACGATCATTGCCGGTGCCCGGGAATGGGGCTATCAGCTCTGCATTGAGCGTGATCTTTTTAGGGCCTCCGGTAGCAAGGCCGTTGGTATCACGCGGGCCGAGCGATCCCTGCTGGAATCCCCTGACCGAGCCAAGACCACCCGATGAGAAATTCTTGGAAACCGGAAAAGGCCGATTGCTCAGGCCCTTGCCCCATCCGAGTTCGCCATTGAGGGCAACGGTCAACTGCTTGTTGAGCGGAATGTACTGCTGGATCTGGTAATTTGCGCGCGCGTAACGTGCGTCACCCGCCAAACTCACATCGCCAAAAACTCGCTGGAAGCGCCCTTTGGTTGGCACCAGCGCACTGTCACGGTTATCACGCGTCCAGCCGACCGTGAGCGGTATGGCTGTACTCGTCAAATTGACGTCATTCTGGAGATTCACTGGTAAGGGATTGATGCCTGGTTGGATGGTCAGGCGCTCGTAGCCAGCACCAAAATAAACCGTATCGGTCTCGGTAAACGGCACACCAAAGCGTATGCTGGTACCGGTTGTGTTCAGGCCATAATCGCCACCCTGACCATCCAGGGGACGGCTGGTACGGTAGTAGACATCCAGTGAGCGCGATATGCCGTCTGCCGTGAAATAGGGGTCAACCGTACTCAGAACCAACTGGCGGCTGATTTTGCTTGTATTGACATTAATACCCAGATATTGACCGGATCCAAACACGTTTTCCTGTTTGACACCAAAGTTCAAGGACAATTTTTCAGCGCTTGAAAACCCTGCCCCCAGCGTCAGGTTACCGGTTGGTTTTTCAAGTACCTTCACTGTCACATCCACCTGGTCAGCGGTTCCGCTGACATCCTGGGTATCGACATCGACTTCGGTAAAAAAGCCGAGACGGTCAACACGATCACGGGAAAGTTTGATCTTGTCACCGTCGTACCACGACGACTCGAATTGTCTGAACTCACGGCGCACCACCTCATCACGGGTGCGGTTGTTACCCACCACATTGATGCGCCGGACGTAGGCGCGGCGCGAGGGATCGCCCTGCAGGACAAAAGCAACGCGATTATTGACGCGGTCGATTTCCGGTATGACATCGACCTTTGCGAATGCGAAACCGAAAGTGCCAAAGTAATCGGTGAAAGCCTTGGTTGTCTCGGTAACCGTGTCTGCGTTATAGGCTTGCCCCGGCCTGATTCTCACCAATGATTTGAATTCTTCTTCCTTGCCGATATAGTTCCCGTCCAGCTTGATACTCGACACCAGAAAGCGCTCACCCTCGGTCACATTGATGCTGATACTGACATCCTGCTTGTCGGGGGAGATCGCCACCTGCGTAGAGTCAATCTTGAATTCAAGATAGCCGCGCGCCAAATAGTAGGAACGCAGGCTTTCGATATCGGCATTGAGCTTGGCACGTGAATAGCGGTTTGACTTGGTGTACCAGCTCATCCAGCCGCCAGTGTCCAGATCAAACAGGTTGCGCAGGGTGGACTCGCTGAACGCCTTGTTGCCGACGATGTGTATTTCCTTGATTTTTGCGGTGTCGCCTTCGGTCACATTGAAGGTGAGGTTGACGCGGTTGCGCTCGATCGGCGTGACAGTGGTGACGATTTCGACAGCATACATGCTGCGGTTGATGTACTGGCGCTTGAGCTCCTGCTCGGCCTTGTCAGCCAGCGATTTGTCGAAAGGCTGCCCGTCGTTGAGGCCGATTTCCTTCAGCGCTTTTTTAAGCACCTCCTTGTCAAACTCCTTGCTGCCAACAAAGTCGACGTCGGCAATCGTTGGGCGCTCTTCGACAATCACCACCAGCACGTCCTCGCTAACTTCCAGACGCACATCCTTGAAAAGGCCCAACCCAAACAAGGCACGAATGGCCGTGGAGCCTTTGTCATCGTTATAGGTTTCACCGATCCTGAAGGGAAGCGACGCAAATATCGTTCCCGGCTCCACACGCTGCAAGCCCTCAACCCGGATGTCCCGCAGCGTAAAGGGATCCACTGCCCAGGCTGAGTGGGCTATCAACAGGCTGGCCACAATGGCGGACACGGTTCGAAGTTTGAATCGATTGGATTGTTTTTGCATGAACTTTAGGTGTTAGCTTGGGTACCGATTTGGGTACTATCCAAGGAGCCGGGTAATGTCATTAAACAGGGCCACCGACATCATGCACAGCAGAACCGCAACGCCGCCGCGCTGCAATCTGCCCATCCACGCATCAGACACACTTTTCCCAGTGACTGCCTCCCAAAGATAATACATCAGGTGACCGCCATCCAGAACCGGCAGAGGCAGCAAATTAAGCACGCCGAGACTCACGCTGATCAGCGCCAGAAACACCAGATAGGCGGTCCAGCCCAGGCTGGCAGACTTGCCGGCGTAGTCTGCAATCGTCAGCGGCCCGCTGAGGTTTTTCAGGGAGGCCTGTCCGGTCAGCATCTTCCCGATCATTTTCAGGGTCAACAAAGAGACATCCCAGGTGCGAACAGTAGCCTGCCACAGGCCCTCGAAGATGCCATAGCGCACGTTGACAAATTGGGGCGGCGCACCAACGTAGGCTCCGATGCGGCCAACGACGATCTTGCCGTCCTGGCGCGCCTCGGGCGTAATCGGTAACTCGATGCTTTGCCCAGCACGCAGGATTTTCCAGTTTTGCGCCAGGGCTGCAGGCGGGTTGCTGCCGGACTGCACCGAGCTGCGTATGGTTTCCCGCAATTGCTGACCGTCCACGATAGCAGTGCGGCCTACCTGCTGAACTACATCACCCGCACGCAGACCGGCTTTGTCTGCAACACTGCCAGCCATCACATCGCCTATGACCGGCTGCGTCCAGGGTCCCAGAATGCCGATCTTGCGGAACATCTGCGGGTCTGCATCGCTGGCATTTATCTGGCTCAACTTAAGCAGCACTTCACGCGTTGGCAGATCCGCAGCCTTCGAGGCAGACGAGTCCCGGCTGATCGCCAGACGCACGTCACGGCCATTAAGCGCGCCTTGCGTCAAACGCCAGCGCAAATCTTCAAAAGAACGTACCGACTCCAATGGCTCGCCATCAAACGCAGCGCCGGCCACCAGCTCTTGCCCGCGCAAGCCTGCGCGATCAGCTATCGAGCCTGCCACCGGGCTGGCCAGTATGGCCATGGGCTCCTGCTGGCCGCTCCAGTTGACGATGCTGTACAGCACAATGGCCAGCAAAAAATTGGCTGCCGGGCCAGCCGCAACTACCGCAGCCCGCGACCTCAAGGGCTGGGTATTGAAAGCCAGATGGCGTTCAGACGCATCGACCGGCGCCTCGCGCTCGTCCAGCATCTTCACGTAGCCGCCCAGCGGCAGCATGCCGATGGAGAATTCGCAAGGGTTGCCTTTTAGCCGCCAGGTGTAAATCGGCTTTCCAAAACCAATGGAAAACTTCAGCACCTTGATGCCGCACGCCACCGCGACCCGGTAATGGCCGTATTCATGTACCGCAATCAGCACCCCGAGGGCAACAACAAAAGCAAGCAGGGTCAACATGTCAAACCTTCAGATGTTCAGCGATTGTGCTGGCAATAGCACGCGCCTGGGCATCAAGAGCCAGCAAATCGTCGATGCCGCGTATTTCAGATACCGCAAGCCGATCCAAAGTTGCACGGTTTACATGGTGAATCTGGTCAAAGCGTATGCGTTTTTCCAGAAATGCCGCAACCGCAATCTCGTTAGCTGCATTCAGTATCGCCGTACTGCCGGTGGGGGCGGCCAGCACTTCCCATGCAAGTTGCAGCCCCGGAAAGCGCTGATGGTCGGGTACTTCAAACGTTATGCTTGCCAGCGTCTTGAAGTCCAGCGCCTGCGCGCCCGAGGCGATTCTGCCCGGCCAGGCCAGGCCATAGGCTATTGGCACGCGCATGTCGGGTGTCCCCAGCTGTGCAACCACCGAAGTGTCACGGTACTGCACCATCGAGTGAATGATGCTTTGCGGATGGATAACCACTTCAATTTGCGCAGGGACGAGGCCAAACAGGTATTTGGCCTCAATGACTTCCAGCGCCTTGTTCATCATGGTCGCCGAATCAACGGAAATCTTGCGCCCCATCACCCAGTTGGGGTGCGCACAAGCCTCGTTGGGGGTGACATGGCGCAAGGTAGCCGGATCGCGCGTGCGAAACGGTCCGCCAGAGGCTGTCAGGATGATTTTTTCAACCCGCGCGGCCCATGTTGAAGGATCTTCTGGCAATGACTGGAAGATGGCGGAATGCTCGCTGTCGATCGGCAGCAACTGCGCAGCCCCGGCGGCTACCGCCTGCATGAAAACATCGCCGCCAACCACCAGCGCCTCCTTGTTGGCCAGCAACAGGCGCTTGCCGGCTTTGGCAGCAGCCATACAAGGGCTCAAGCCAGCTGCACCGACGATGGCCGCCATCACGGCATCAACAGCATCGTGGGACGCTATCATTTCAAGAGCCGCTTGATCCCATAAAACAATGGTTTCCAGCCCATTGGCCTTTACTTTTTCAGCCAGATCGCGGGCATGCGGCTGGCTGACCATGACGGCGTAACGCGGTTTGAAGCGTGCGCACTGCGCCAGCATCAAATCGGTTTGCGAGGCGGCGCTGAGTGCGAACACCTCAAAAAGGTCGGGATGCGCGGCGATCACATCGAGCGTGTTAACCCCCACTGATCCGGTAGAACCAAGAATGGTGATGCGCTGCTTTTTATCTACCATGCAAACCTAAAAACTGACCAGCATCATGGCCAGCGGCAGGGTCGGCAGCAAGGCATCGACCCGGTCCAGCACACCACCGTGGCCGGGCAACAGGCCACTCGAATCCTTGGCTCCAGCGCTGCGTTTGATGAGCGACTCAACCAGGTCACCCACCACGCTCATGGCAGCCAGAAAAACCACCGCAAGCAGCATCACGATGACTCCGTGCTGGGCCCAAAGGCGCGCATAGAGGCTGCCACCAAAACCGGCCGTCTGACGATCCAGCGCAAGCCAAGCAAATGCCAGTACGACGACC
>JBCKMZ010000044.1:0-16194 GCA_038902975.1 Polaromonas sp. | reverse complement strand
AGGGGGAAACCCTGAATTTTAGTCGTGGCCTGTAACCGGCGTGTGTACTTGGGCGGCATCGGATGGGTCAGTCGCCTGCTGTCTTTTTGGGCCGAACTTGCGCTTGAGCCACTGCGCCAGATCGTCGAGGTAGCAGTAGACCACCGGCACCACCACCAGCGTCAACAGCGACGAGGTGATGACACCGCCAATGACGGCTTGGCCCATGGGCGCGCGCTGCTCCGAGCCTTCGGTCAGCGCGAAGGCCAGCGGCATCATGCCGAAAATCATGGCCAGCGTGGTCATCAGAATCGGGCGCAGCCGGACCCGGGCGGCCGTGAGTAGGGCTTCGCTGCGGGCCAATCCCGGGATGCGGCGGCCGTCCACGTCCGTCGTGTCTGCACGCATGCGGATCGCAAAGTCCACCAGCAAAATCGCATTTTTCGTGGCCAGTCCCATCAGCATCACCACGCCGATGATGGAAAATATCGACAGCGTCGAGCGGAACAGCAGCAGCGCCAGCACCACACCGATCAGCGTCAGCGGCAGTGAGGTCATCAGCGCCAGCGGCTGCAGAAAGCTCTTGAACTGGCTGGCCAGAATCATGTAGATGAACAAAATCGCCAGCACCAGTGCCGAGATCGCGTAGCCGAAGGACTCGGCCATGTCTTTGGTGGCGCCGCCAAACTGGTAGCGGTAGCCGGGCGGGAAGCTGATGCTGGCTAGCGCTTTGCGGATATCGCCCGAGACCTCGCCGGCCGAACGGTTGTAGACGTTGGCATTGATCGCGACTTCGCGCGTCAGGTCGCGCCGGCTGATCTGGTTCGGGCTGGTCGACTCCTTCACCGTGGCGACCTGGCTCAGGCGCACGATACGCGTCGAGCCGTCGGCGTTGCTGCCGATGACGCTGCTGATGAAAGGCAGGCGCTCCAGATCCTGCGGGGCATTGCGCGCGTCGGGCGCCAGGCGCACGTTCACATCGTAGGTCTGGTCGTCCGGCGCGCGCCAGTTGCCGACGGTTTGCCCGGCCACCAGCGTGCGCAGCGAGGCGGCAATTTGCGATATCGACAGGCCCAGATCCGACGCGGTATCACGCTTGATGTCGACCTCGATGGTCGGCTTGTCGGCCTTTAGGCTGGAGTCCAGATCGACCAGGCCCGCAATGCCGCTGATTTTTTCCATGACCAGCCGGCTCAGGCGCTCCAGCTCCTTGAGGTCGGCGCCCTGCAGCGAAAACTCGATTTGCTTGTTGCCGCCCACCATGTCGAGCAGGCCGACGTGCGTCACAGTGATGCCGGGCACCTGCTTGAGGCGCTCGCGCAGCACGCCGGACATCTCATCCACGTTGCGGGTTCGAGCCTTGCGGTCCACCAGGCGCACGTAAATGCTCGCGTAGCTTTTGCCTACTGCATTGCCGGTGTTGATGGTGGACAGCGTGTAGCTGACCTCCGGGAAGTCGCGCAGAATGGTTTCCACCTGTTTCGTCTTGGCCTCGGTCGCCTCCAGCGAAGAGCCCACCGGTGTGTAGAAATTGAGCGAGGTTTCCGAGAAGTCGGCCTTGGGCACAAACTCGGTGCCCAGCAGCGGCACCATGAAAATGCTGCTGACAAAGATGGCCAGCGCCATAAACAGGGTCTTTAGCTTATGCACCAGGGCCCAGCGCAGGATGGTCTGGTAGGCGTCGATCAGCCATTCGGTGGCATCATCAAACCAGCCCGTGACGCGGCCAATGGTCTTGTCGTACAGCGTGACCGGCTGCCACCGCGTGCCGTCGGCCTTGAGTCCGTGGCGGGCGTTGGCCTCAATGCTGGGGTCGTGCCAGATGCTTGACAGCATGGGGTCGAGCGTAAAGCTCACAAACATCGAGATCATGACGGCTGAAACGATGGTGATGCCAAACTCGTGGAAGAACTTGCCGATGATGCCGCCCATGAAGCCGATGGGCAGAAACACCGCCACAATCGAAAACGTCGTGGCCAGCACCGCGAGCCCGATTTCCTGCGTGCCGTCGAGCGAGGCCTGATAGGGCGTCTTGCCCATCTGCACATGGCGCACGATGTTCTCGCGCACCACGATCGCATCGTCAATCAGCAGGCCCACGCACAGGCTCAGCGCCATCAGCGTGACCATGTTGATGGTGAAGCCGAACAGGTTCATGAATAAAAAGGTGCCGATGATGGAGATCGGCAGGGTCAGGCCGGTGATCACCGTGGAGCGCCAGGAGTTCAGGAACAAGAACACGATCAGCAGCGTGAGCAGCGCGCCTTCGATCAGCGTGCGCCTGACGTTTTCGACCGCCACGCGTATCGGGCGTGAGCTGTCGCCAATCGACTCCAGCCGCGTGCCGGGCGGGAGCTGGGCCTGCAGCTCCTTGAGGGCCTGGTTCAGCCCGTCCACCACCGCAATGGTGTTTTCGCCCTGTGCTTTTTGCACTGTCAGCAGCAGCGTGCGCTGGCCGTTGTACAGCGCCAGGCTGTCGAGCTCCTGCGAGCCGTCGCGTATGCTGGCAACCTGATCGACCGTGACGGCGGTGCCTGCGCCGGTAGTGGACACCTTGCGTGCGATGATGATCTTGCCGAAATCTTCCGGCCGCTTCATGCGCGCATCGATTTTCACGACGCGCTCCTGCGCCAGCGAGCGGATGGCACCGACCGGCAGGTCCTGGTTTTCATTGCGCACGGCGCTCGCCACCTGGTCGGCCGTGATGCCCAGCGCTTCCATGGCCTGCGGATTCAGGTAGATATTGATCTCGCGCTTGCTGCCACCCACCAGACTGACCGAGCCGACGCCGCGCACGTTTTGAAGCCGCTTTTTCAGCACCTGGTCGGCCCAGTTGGTGAGTTCCACCGCTGAAGGGATGGCCGCCGTGCCTTGGGGGGCCGGTAACACGGCCACCGACCAGATGGCGCGGTTCGCTGGGTCGAAGCGCAACACACGCGGCTCCTTGACCTCGTTACGCAGCAGGGGGCGCAGGGAGGCGATCTTCTCGCGCACGTCTTCAGCCGCCTTGCGGCCGTCGATCTGCAACTGGAACTCGATGATGACGAACGACTGGCCTTCGTAGCTGCGCGAGGTCAGGGCATTGATGCCGGCAATCGAGTTGACGCCTTCCTCGATCTTCTTGGTGACTTCACTTTCGACGATTTCAGGCGAGGCGCCGGGGTATTCGGTGGTGATCACCACCACCGGAAAATCAATGTTCGGAAACTGGTCCACCTGTAGGCGCTGGTAGGAAAAAAGCCCCAGCACCACGATGGCCAGCATGACCATGGTCGCGAAGACCGGATTTTTCAGGCTGACCTGGGTGAACCACATGCGTGTGTACCTTGCTGAAGCGTTTTATGACGCTTACGGCGTTTTGGCGCTGGCTGCCGTCGCCGTAGAACCGCTGGCTTGCCCGGCATTCATGGCCGTGAACTTGACCAGCGTACCTTCACGCAGATAACCGATGCTGGAGCGGATCACCACTGCGCCTTCGGCAACGCCCTTGACGGCAACGACGTTTTCATCGCCAGCGCTGCCGCGGCTACCCAGTTCCACAGGCCGGTGGACAACCTTGCCGTCTTCAATGGCCTGCACGTAGGGTGTCGATTTGTCGACACGCACGCTGCTCACGGGCAGCGACAGCGTGGATGCCCGCGTCGTGCCCAGCGTGCCTTGTGCAAACAGGCCCTGGCGCAGCGGCATGGCCGTGCTACTCGCGCTGCCTGATCGTTGATGAGCTAGCTGGTTGTTGATGCTCAGATAAACCAGTACGCTGCGGCTGCCGGCTTGTGCGCTGGGGTTGATGCGCACGATCTTGGCGCTCACCTTCTGGCTGCCGCCTTCGATTTGCAGGTCAGCAACCTGGCCCACCCTGACCTGCGTCGAGTCGGTGGCGCTCAGGGTGGCTTCCAGTTCAAGACGGCTCAGGTCAACGATTTCAACAATCCGGGCATCAATGCCAACGCGCTCGCCGGGTTGCGCCAGCCGCTGCGAGATTTGCCCGGAAATCGGCGCTTTGAGAATGCTGTCATCGACCGACTTGCTGGCCACATCGGTTGCTGCCTGCGCGGCCTTGTAAGTCGATTGTGCGGCGTTCAGGTTGGACAGCGAGGTGTCGAGCGCTGTTTTTGAGATAAAGCCCTGGCCCTCCAGCGCCTTGTTGTTGTCGTACTGGCGCTGCGCTACTTCAACCTGCGACATGCTTGAGGCTGCCTGCTCACGCGCCTGACGCAGGCGTGACGGGTATTCGCTAGCCTCAATGCGCGCTATCACCTGGCCGGCTTTTACAAAGTCGCCTTCACGCACGCTCAGGCCCTGAAGTTCGCCCGCGACGCGTGCCTTGATGACGGCAGAATTGACGGCCTTGAGTGTGCCCGAGACAGCCAAGCCCTGCACCACTTCAAGCGTTTGTGCCTTGACCACATCGGTGCTGGCGAGTTCCACCTGGCTTTGCCCCTGTGCCTGCGTGCTTGTGCTGATGACCAGCGCCTGCTGGCGGTCTTTGCGCGCTGACAGGGCTCGCAGCACGCCAGCGGCAATCAGCAGTACCACTACGCAGGCGATGACCCATTTGAGGAGATTTTTTTTGCCAGGACCGAGATTCATTTTGTTGCTTTAGTGATTAGGGAGTTTGATCTGGCCTGCTTCGCCAGGATTGCCAGGTTTGGTAGCTAGTAGCAACCTGCTGGCTGATACTGCCAACTGCTCCAGGTCATCGCGGCAAGCCGAGCTCCTGCACCGTCAAGCCCGCATCAAGGCTTTTGAGAAAAGCCGTCACCGAGTCCACATTCACCACCTCATAGCGACCGGCGCTGAACTCTTCGCTGCTGTGGTCCGAGAAGCGCACATGCGGGCTGAACACCCACGCTCCGACTCGTCGGGCCAAGGAAATTGGAATCACGCCAGGGGCAAAGCCCTTTTCACGCAGCCAGGCCTGCGCCTTCGCGCGCGTCGTGAGCTCGCCGGCAGGCGCCAGCCCGGATGCCATCACCTCCAGCACCCACTGGTTGGAATTCTGGAATTTCGTCGAGTAGGGATGCGAGATCATGTTGTATTCAGTCTCGTGCAGCTCACGCGCCACGGGGCTGAAGAATACTCTTTGCATCTTGAGCTGCACCGGAAATGTCGGCGCAACGATCAGGGCTTGGTAGCTGTGCAGCTCAACCTTGAAGAAATCTTCTAGCGACTGTTCCAGCAGTTCCGACTGTCCCGTGCCGCAGCGGTTGAGCAGATGAAAGGTGAACCAGCGCCCACGCGGATGGTCGCGCCAGGCCGCGCCCACATGGCTGTAGCGCAGTCCGAACTCGGACAAATCCACCCCCACCCGCGCAATCAGCGCAAAGGAGAGCTGCTTCGCTTCCAGTGCCTCCAGCACCTGGGCGGCCAGCCTGGCTGATTGCGCCATGCCTTCTGGTGTGGCCGCTTTCTCGCCGCAGGTTTGACCGGCACTCGCTAGCCCTGCCAACAGCAACACACACATACATAAAGCCGAACGGCTCAGGCGCGAGAAGAACATGACTACTCCTTAAATCGATAAACGGCCACAAGCCCCTGATCGTCAATCAGTGCGTAGCGATTGACATCCATGCTGAAGGCGGCCGCCCGGGCTTGCTGGCGCGGACCCTGCACGGCGGCCACAGGCTGGCCCTTGTGCGTGTCGAGCTTCAAACCCCGTCCTTCAGCATCCAGCATAGCCACATACTCGCCGTTGTCAGCATAAGCACCGGCCAAAATCTGGGCCGGATGGCGGGCAAAGCGCTGCGTTTCCAGGCCGGACACAATGTCGAACAGTGTCGGCGTGTGGCCGCCCGAGGCGACCAGCAGCGAGCGCCCTTTGACAGAAAAACTTGCAGCTGCCGCAGCCACGGACAACATCTCCCGGCCGCTACCAACTTCGGCCACCTTGACCACATGGCTCTTGCCTTCGCCAAGCACCATGGCCACGTAGCGCCCGTCCGGTGAATACTGCGCATTGACCAAAGGCAGACCTTGGTTGCGAAAACTTTGCACAGTGCTGCCGTCGGCCACGCTTGAGAGTTGCACGTCGCCATTGCTCGAAGCCGATAAGAGATAACGCCCGTCGGGCGAGAAAGCCAGGCTGACGACTTTGTCCGTATGTGGCAGACGGTGCCAGAGCTGTTTGCCGCTGGCGCGGTCAATCAGGCGTGTTTCGCCAGCCTGGGTACCCACGGCCAGCGTGACGCCATCGGGCGCAAAGCGAACTGCCGTCAGCGCGCCACCCAGGCTGTAATCCGCCACGGTTTTGCCTTTCGCCGCCTCGCGCAGCAGCAGCCATCCGTCGCGCCGCACAATGGCCAACCATCGATCATCGGCAGAAAAATCCAGTGCCGTGTGCTCTGCACCCGGAATCGTGAACACCGGCTGCGCCCCCACCAGGGTCGGCGCGGATACGGTTGTTGAGGGCGAAGTCATCAAGGCGACCTGCGTTTGTTTGGTGACTTCGGCGGGTTTCGTGAAATCGCGCACACGGTTGCGCGCCAGGGGACCAAAACGCCCCTGGGGGAACTGCTCCAGGTAGGCGGCGTAATCGTCGGCACGCTGGCTGCTCTTGATCGCATCCCAGAAAGCCAGCTCCAAGGCCGCTTCATTGACGCCCGCCGGGGGCCCGACAGCGGCGACAGCGGGCGGCGCTGGCTGAAACTGGAAATCCTCGCGCAAGGATGAGCTTTCCCAGGGGATTTGGCGTCCACCGGTGTCTGCCAGCACGCCGACGCGCACGCGCTTGAACACCTGCTCCACGGGCAGACCCGGAACCGACATCTGGGTGAGCAGATGCTTGGTGTACACGCCATGGCTGCCTTCACCGTCCAGCGCGACTGACCCCGGCGCCGTGGCAAAACCAATCAGCGTGCCCATGGGTGCCTCCATCTCGGCCAGACCCTGACGGCGGGTACGGAACCGGCTGTGAAAGGGGTTGTTGCGGCAGGCATCGAGAATGATGAGGTTGACGCGCGTCTTGGCGCTGTCCATCTTGTCCAGCACCTGCCCGGCGTCAAAGCTGCGGTAGGGCACTTCGTCTTCGTGCTGGAAATTGGCCTCCAGCGGAATCAGAAAATTGCGCCCCTTGATCTGAACGCCATGCCCGGCAAAGTAGAACAAGCCCACACGGGCGCGCTCCAGACGGCGGCCAAAGTCACGCACGGCACCATCCATCTGCTGCAGGTTCGCATTCTCCCGGTGTATCACCTCAAAACCCATTTCGCGCAGCTTGGCCGTCATAGCGCGCGCGTCGTTGACCGGGTTTTTAAGCGGTGAATCGGCGTAGTTGCTGTTGCCTATGACCAAGGCCACACGTGCCGTCTCCTGGCCCTTGGCAGGCCCCGAGCTCACCGACAGATTATGTTCCTGCGCAGCGAGCGGCAAGGCTGGCAGCAAGATCAGCAGAAGCAGACCACGCCAAAAATGAGTGTGACTCAGAAGCACCTCCAAGGAACATACGAACGGGAGCGGACCAAGTTGGTTCTCGGAATTCTATCCCGAGCCCGAGGGTATGAGCGAGGATGGTCCCTACGCTGGCATTTCCCGCAGGCACAATGACTCTTCCATGAAACGCTCAGAGACCTCCTGCTCATGAAGCTCGCCACGGATAGGCATTCCAACCGCATGAGATGCCAAGTATGGCACCAAAAATCAGTCTCAGAAACCATGCTAACCCTCAGTCGCCGGCCTGATTGCCCAAGAGTTTGCGCCCCATCATCGCAAACCACGCGCCGCGCTGCCGATCGACACAGCCCTACCCCAGCGCGGCCTTCGCCACCCATTGCAGGCTCACCACACTGTGCGCCGATCGTCGGGGTAGTCTGGGGCTGATTGGCTGGTCATATCCCAGTCCGGCATAGCATCCACACCCTCCCCAGGTTCCTGCGCGACCCTCGCATGAGCCCAAAGGGCGATGCGACACGCGCCTTGCACTTCATCCCGACAACGCAGTTGCAGAGAAGACTAACTTGTACCCAAGTTACGTCGTAACTAAAATCTGAATTTCTAGAAGTACCCCACAGTCATCCCATAGCGGTGGCCCGCGTGCCGGGGTAATGCGCGGGGCAACGCTGTCCACCCCTATGTGCTCCAGGATCTTGTCGATGTCTGCGCTGAAGGTGATGAGGGCGATGATGCGCATGGGGCCGCCGCAGTGCGAGCAGATCAGCGGGAACACTTCAAAGATGCGGGCGATCAGCGCGGCCCACAGGTAGTGCGAGGGTGGGCGCGGTTTGGGTTTGGCTTGTGGCTCAGATTGGGCCGCCATACCTGGCCCGGCTTGTGCACTGCAAGCATTCGTGTGCGCAGCGTCGGGCTCAGGGCACACCAAACCCGCCGGCACCACATCAGGCGCCAACCCCGCGCGCGACTGCAAGCGCCAGCCACTCACGCAGCACCTGCTGCGAAGCTAGCAGACCCGAGGCCGAGGGCAGCCATTGCAGCAGGTCACTGCGCTCGGGCAGGATGTAACCAGTCGGTGCTGGCACTACCAGCAGGCCGATACGCTCAAAGGCAAGCACCGAGCGCGGCATGTGCCAGGCATCGGTCACCAGCACGATGCGCCTGATGCCGTCACGTTGCAGCATGGGGGTCAGCAGGCGGGCGTTTTCAGCGGTGTCGCGCGATTGCGATTCCAGCCAACGCAGAGTGACACCGTAGTCCTGAAAGGCCATGCGTGCGGCCACGTCGGCTTCCGAGTCTGCTTTGGCTCCGCCAGGCGCTTGCCTGGCCGCCCAGCCAGCGCCCCCGGTAAATGCCAGCGGCAACCCGCTCTGCCGACCCAGCCAGAGGCCGTAGCGCAGGCGCGATGCCGAATGTGCGGCAGGCTGTGCGTTGCCGTATTCAGGCGCTTCGGGCAGCAGGCCGCCGCCCAGCACAACGATGGCCTGCGCCTTGCTGGCTTTGAGTGTGGCAAGGCTCAAAGGTGCAAACTGCGGCACCGCCGTGCGTGCCAGCCAGACCGCCGTGCCATGGCAACTTACCAGCCACAGCAGTGCCAGCGCCAAGGTCACCAGCGTCAGGCCCAGGCGTTTTTTTCTGGCCACCAGAATCAGACCAAGCAAACCCAGGACGATCAGCGACAGTGGCGGTAGGGCCAGGCTGGCGAGTATTGGTTTGAGTCCGCCGAGTTCCATATTTGCTATTGAAAGTGTAGCTTGTTACGTCATGTTTTATTGGCCTGCAGCTCAAAATGACTGCAAAATTATCAATAAAAAGCCTGCAAACCCGTCTGCGCCCGACCCAGAATCAGCGCATGAATGTCGTGCGTGCCTTCGTAGGTGTTGACGGTCTCTAAATTCATCATGTGGCGGATGACGTGGTACTCATCATGGATGCCGTTGCCGCCGTGCATGTCGCGTGCCAGGCGAGCAATGGCTAGCGCCTTGCCGCAGCTGTTGCGCTTGATGAGTGAGATCATCTCGGGCGCATCCTTGCCTTCGTCCATCAGGCGGCCTACGCGCAGGCAGCCTTGCAGGCCGAGCGCGATTTCGGTTTGCATGTCGGCCAGTTTCTTTTGAATCAGCTGGTTTTGCGCCAGCGGGCGGCCAAACTGCACGCGGTCCATGGTGTACTGGCGGGCCCGGAACCAGCAGTCTTCAGCCGCACCGAGCGCGCCCCAGGCGATGCCGTAGCGCGCCTTGTTCAGGCAGCCGAACGGGCCCTTCAGGCCGCTGACGTTGGGCAGCAAATTGGCTTCCGGCACAAACACATCGTCCATCACGATCTCGCCTGTGATGCTGGCACGCAGGCTCATCTTGCCTTCGATCTTGGGGGCCGTTAAACCCTTCATGTCTTTTTCAAGAATGAAGCCGCGAATCGACTCCTGGCCGCCGACTTTTCCGTCCGGGTCTTCCATCTTGGCCCAGACGACGAATACGTCGGCGATGGGGCTGTTGGTGATCCATGTCTTGGTACCCTTGACGATGAAGCCAGCAGCCACAGGCTTGGCGCGCGTCAACATGCTGCCCGGGTCGCTGCCGTGGTTGGGCTCGGTCAGGCCGAAGCAGCCGACCCATTCACCCGTCGCAAGTTTGGGCAGGTATTTTTCACGCTGCGCCTCGCTGCCGTAGGCATTGATCGGGTGCATGACCAGCGACGACTGCACGCTGATGGCACTGCGGTAGCCGCTGTCAACGCGCTCGATTTCGCGCGCTATCAAGCCGTAGGCGACGTAGCTCAGGCCGGCGCAGCCATAGCCTTCAATCGTTGAGCCCAAAAAGCCCATGGCACCGGCTTCATTCATGATCTCGCGGTCAAACTTTTCATGCCGTGCGGCCATCAGCACGCGGGTTTGCAACTTGTCCTGGCAAAACGCATGCGCCGCATCAACAATGGCGCGCTCGTCGTCTGTCAGCTGGTCGGCCAGCATGAAGGGGTCTTCCCATTTGAATTTGACTTTGATATTGCTTTTCATGAAGAATGTGTCCTTTGGTAGTCTCAAAAAATACTTTAGGCCTAATGTATATTGGGCAACAAGACTCGCGTGCGTGTCCACAATACAGTACAGCCCTGAACCATACAACACATCAGGAAATAAGTTTATGAGTCAAGTTCAAAGCATCACCTTGGGCGGCGGATGCTTCTGGTGTACCGAGGCGGTTTACGTCAAGGTGCATGGCGTGACGGACGTTGAGTCCGGCTACAGCAACGGCCAGGTCAACCAGCCCACCTATGAGCAGGTATGCACCGGCACCACCGGGCACAACGAGGTTGTCAAGCTGGTCTACGACCCGGCGAGCATCACGCTGAAGGAAATCCTGGAAATCTTCTTCGTCATCCACGACCCGACCACGCTGAACCGTCAGGGCAACGATGCGGGTACGCAGTACCGCAGCGGTATTTACTACTCAAGTGCAGAGCAAAAGCAGGTCATCGACGACTTCATCCGCGAAGTCAGCCAAGACAAAACCTTCGGCCAACCCATCGTCACCGAAGTGCTGCTACTCGCCAACTACTGGCCCGCCGAGGCCTACCACCAGGACTACTTCGAGAACAACCCCAATCAGGGTTACTGCGTGGCGGTGGCAGGGCCGAAAGTTGCCAAGTTTCGTAAGACGTTTGCGGCGCTGGTGAAGGCTTGAATTGCTATTAAAGTTGTAGCACTCTCAAGCTGCCGTTCAGCTCAAAGCCGACGTTGCGCGAAGTAAAACCACTCTTGGCCGACTTCGGCTTTGGGGTTGGGAAACACCACAAAGCCATCAGCCGGGGCTTTGACTTCGGCACCCCCACCAGTGTCAGTACTGCGCACACCGATCACATCGCCAGCCTTCACCGCGTCAAAGCTGCGCCATTCGCGGGTGAAGGCATCTAGTGCGTCTTCGCGGTCGGTCACGTCGATCAGCCGCAGGATCTCGCGCTCACCGGTTGCGGGTGTGAGTGGTGTTGACGTGATGCCGAGCAACGCCAGCGTTTGCTCGATCGCGTGTTTCGCAACCTCAATACCTTTCGGGTCGTCGTGCTGGCCGCATTCAAGCGTGACGGCGTAACCGCCGCGTGAGCGCATGTACTCGGTGCTGCCAACGCCGTAGTTGGGGTTGGTGACCAGCGTTTGGGCTCGTACGGCCCGTGCGCTGCCTGCTGCAGAGGCCGCCGCCCGGCGCTTCACACCGCGTGCGTAGGTGTCGAGCCAGCCTTCGACGATGCGGTAGGGGCCGGTGTGCAGCGCGAGCTGCATTTCTTTGGCGGCATGGGCAAACGGCTCCAGCGTGCCCTGGTTGTCTTGCGGGCCAATCATCACAAACGCTGCGCCACCGGTGTGGAAGGAATGCAAATCGAGCAGCACGTCGTGTGCTTCCAGCAGCGGGCACAACACGTTGGCGAGGCGGTCTTCAAAGTCTTGCGGGATGGCGCTGGGGGCCATGTTGCGGTTTAGATTGCGGTCACCGATGCGTTGCTTGAGTTGGTGCGCCAGTGGGTTGGTGATGGGCACAAACGTCACAGTACCGCGTTCAATGGTTAGCGCGCCGCTGTCGATGGCAGCCAGGATTTGCGTGATGCCGTGGCTGCCGCAAACCTCGTTGCCATGCACCGCACCCAGCACCAGCAGGCGCGGGCCGGGTGCCAGGCCGTGGAAGGTGTGGCTGCGCAGGTGGGTGGGGCGGGTTTGTGGGGTTGGTGATGAGGGCATGCTTGTTTCCTGGTGCCGACTTTTTGTCGTGATGCGTTGCTTGATTTTGCCGCATGTGGCAATTAGCCCCCTCGGGGCGGCTGCGTATCACCCAGGCCCAATGTCTTTTGCATGATGACAATATCGCGCCAGGCACCAAACTTCCAACCGCAAGCGTCTATCTTGCCAACCTGTTCAAAGCCCAGTGCCAGATGTACGCCGACTGAGCCGGCGTTGGCCGAATCACCAATGATGGCCATCACCTTTCGAATACCTGCTGATTCGCAGCGTGCCAGAAGCTCCGCCAGCAGCGCGCGGCCCAGACCCTTGCGGTGCAGGTCGGGTGCGAGGTAAATCGAATCTTCTACCGAGTAGCGGTAGGCAGGCCGGGGCTTGAACCAGTTGCCATAAGCAAAGCCGACGACCTCGCCGTCCTGCTCGGCCACCAGGTGCGGTAAGCCTTTTGCCAGCACATCGGCGCGGCGTGCAGTCATGTCGCCCAGGCTGGGGGGATCGGTTTCAAAGGTACCGGTGCCGTGCAATACGTGGTGGGCGTAGATGGCGGTTATGGCGGGGAGGTCGGCTTCGCGGCTGGCTCGTATCAGGGGCATAAAGGGCACTTCTATAAATTCATTTTTCGGGCAAATTGCGTCGTTGGGCGGTACTCGCAATCCTCACGTACCTGAAGTACGTTCCGGTTCCTGCGTTCCGTGCGCCTTGCACTTTATCCCGAAAATCTGAATTTCTAGAAGTACCCTAAAGTTTGGCAGTCGGTTGAAATTCGTCTGTTTTGTGCGGGCACGCTATAATCACAGGCTTTGCAGCATTTCGCTGGCCGGGTGGCCATGTCGTGTGTCTCAAGCGCTGCAAAACATTGGGATGTGAAATTTCTTTCATCCCACCACCCGAAGGATAAATTATGGTCGTTATTCGACTTGCACGCGGCGGTTCAAAACACCGTCCATTTTTCAATATTGTTGTGGCTGACAAACGCGTTCGCCGCGATGGCCGTTTCATCGAGCGCATCGGTTTTTACAACCCGATTGCAAAAGGTGGCGAAGAAGGCCTGCGCATCATGCAGGATCGCCTGACCCACTGGATCAGCGTTGGCGCACAGCCATCGCCTACCGTTGAGCGTCTGGTCAAGCAGGGCGCCAAAGCGGCACCTGCAGTGGCTTAAATCTTTAAAAGATCTTTAAAAGATTTTTAAAGAACTTCGATGTCGTTAGGTTTGACAGCTTCAAAGCTGCCTGATGATGCCATCGAAGTAGGGCGAATTCTGGCTGCGTGGGGCGTTAAAGGCTGGTTAAAAGTCTTGCCCCACAGTACCCGTCCGGAAGCACTTTTTGCCGCTAAATCGTGGTTTTTACAAGCACCCGACACAAAATTTCGCCCCGGCTTTAACGCCTTTTCTGGCACGCTCTGCATCAGTATCGATGAGGCTAAAACCCATTCAGATTCAGTTGTCGCCAAAGTCAATGGCTTTGACGACCGCACTGCTGCAGAAAGTTTGCGCGGCGCGCGCATTTTCTTGCCGCGCAGCAGTTTTCCGGCTGCCTCCAAAGACGAGTATTACTGGGTAGACCTGATTGGCCTTGATGTGGTCAATCGAGAAGGCGTTGCACTGGGTAGCGTGCGCGATTTGATGGCCACTGGCCCGCATTCGGTGCTGTGCGTTGAGTACACGGCCACCCAGGAAGACGGCTCCAGCGCAACGCTTGAACGCATGATTCCGTTTGTATCGGTTTATGTGGATGCGGTCGATATCGCTGCAAAACTCATCACGGTTGACTGGCAGCCTGACTACTGATTACCCTTCTGGACACTTCTATAAATTCATTTTTCGGGCGAATTGCGGCGTTGCGCGGTGCTCGAAATCCTCACGTACCTGAAGTACGTTCCGGTTCCTGCGCTCCGGGCGCCTTGCACTTCATCCCGAAAATCTGAATTTCTAGAAGTGTCCTTCAGTTTTTGCGCGCAAAATCCATATCCATGCGCTTTGATGTCGTCACCCTTTTCCCCGAGCTGTTCGCACCGTTTTTGACAAGCGGTGTGACGCGGCGTGCCTATGAGTCCGGACTGGTCACTGTCAAGTTCTGGAATCCGCGCGATTTTGCCGATGGCAGCTACCGCCGTGTAGATGACAGGCCTTTTGGCGGCGGCCCTGGCATGGTCATGCTGGCTGAGCCGCTGGCGCTTTGCCTTGGACGCATTCGCGCTGCCCGCGCTTTGGACGCTGCACCGCCCGCGCCGGTGGTTCTTTTTTCTCCTGTTGGTAAAACGCTGGATCATGCCGGGGTCCAGGCGTGGGCAGCCAGCAGTGGTGCTGTATTGGTCTGTGGCCGCTACGAAGGCCTGGATCAGCGTTTTATTGACACCCATATTGATCAGCAAATCAGTCTGGGCGACTTTGTCCTGTCGGGCGGCGAGATTGCCGCTATGGCGCTGCTGGATGCTGTAGCGCGCCTGCAACCTGGCGTGTTGAACGACGCAGGCAGCCACCAGCTCGACAGCTTTAACCCGGCACTTGATGGCCTGCTGGACTGCCCGCACTACACCCGGCCCGAAGCTTGGCGCGACCAGCCGGTGCCGAGCGTGCTGTTGTCCGGCAACCACGCGCATATCGAGCGCTGGCGGCGGGATCAGCGGCTGGCGCTGACGCAGCAGCAGCGCCCTGAGCTGGTGCAAAGGGCGCGGTTGGCGGGCAGCTTGAGCCCGAAAGACGAGGCTTTTTTGGCCGCTTTGTCTAGTAAATAATTTTGCGTCTGACCCCAATTATTTATTGCTATAATCAAAGGCTTTTCGGTCCTCTGGCGGCCATTGCAACTGGAGTTTTAAACTCGGATTTGCGGTCTTTAGCGTAGCGCGTGAATGAACGAAAAGTAAACGAGAAAATAGTTATGAATCTGATCCAAATCCTTGAGCAAGAAGAAATTGTTCGTCTGAACAAGACCATTCCGGTTTACGCTCCTGGCGATACCGTCATTGTCAGCGTCAACGTGGTTGAAGGCACCCGCAAGCGTATGCAGGCTTTTGAAGGTGTTGTGATTGCCAAGCGCAATCGTGGCCTCAATTCCAGCTTCATCGTTCGCAAAATTTCAAACGGCGAAGGTGTCGAGCGTACCTTCCAGCTCTACAGCCCGCTGATCGCCAAAATTGAAGTCAAGCGCCGGGGTGATGTGCGCCGCGCCAAGCTGTACTACCTGCGCAGTCGCAGTGGCAAGTCTGCACGTATCAAGGAAAAGCTGGGTGCCAAGGCTGCGTAAATGCAGTTTTGTGGCCAGCAAAAGAACCGCTCCTATGGGCGGTTTTTTTATGCCTGCTATGCTTTCCCCATCTCTGGTTTGAGCCATGAATTTCACCAAGCCCCTGCCTAAATTTGATCCTCGCAGCATTCCGGTGGCTGGTATCGACGACCACCTTGAAGGCGTGGCAATGGAGCGTTTGACACCCGGTGCATTGCGTGAACGCTTCAGGCATCCACCGGTCTGGGCACCCGAGCACAGCGTTGAAAAGAAATTTGAAAATCGCCAGCCTGCTCTCGCTGCGGTGCTGCTGCCCCTGGTCATGCGCAGCGAGCTCATGTTGCTGCTGACCCAGCGCACCAGCAATCTTTCAACGCATTCTGGGCAAATCGCTTTTCCTGGTGGCCGTACGGACGACACCGATGCTGATGCGATTGACACGGCACTGCGTGAAGCCGACGAAGAAATTGGTTTGTCACGCGCTCACGTTGAAGTTCTGGGCACACTGCCGATTTACGTCACTGGAACGGCTTACATCATCACGCCGGTGGTGGCTCTGGTCACTCCGGGTTTTGCGCTTGAGCCCAATCCCGGTGAAGTAGCCGACGTGTTTGAAGTGCCGCTGGCCTATCTGATGAATCCGGCCAACCACAGGCGCCATCAGGTCGAGTTTGATGGCGTGACGCGGCAGTGGTTGTCCATGCCCTACCTTGATCCTGCGGTTGGCCCAGCTGATTCAAAGGAGCGCTTTATTTGGGGTGCAACTGCCGGAATGCTGCGCAATCTCTATCGTTTTCTGAGCGCTTAAAAAAACCAGTAGGGGCCGCGGGACTGGCTTTGCCAGACCGCAGGCGCAGCGGCCCCCTCGGGGGGCAGGAA
>JBCKMZ010000043.1:0-17602 GCA_038902975.1 Polaromonas sp. | reverse complement strand
CGGGCACGAGGTGAACCTGCCATGATCCGCTGGATAAAATCGCTGAACCGGCGCGTGCTGTTGCTAGCGTTATCGCTCACGCTTATTTCGATCACGGTTACCGAATCCGCTTATCAAGCCGGCTGGGCTGACTTGGCTGAAAGCGCTTATTCCGATCTCTGGCACCGCTTGAGCGGCGTGCGTCATACCCCGGAGCACGTGGTTCTGGTGGTGATTGACGATCAGTCCTTGCTGGAGCACAGCGACGACCCGCTGGTGTTCTGGACACCGTATATCGCCCAGGCTGCCGGTGTTTTGCGCGAAGTCGGCGCGAAGAGTGCGGCGCGTGGTTTAGGATGATGGGGCAAATATTCTTAGAGATTCAGACTGTCACCTCAGGGGAAAGCCTGTTTTCTCAGTACGGTTTACGGTGCGATACTTGGCCTCATGCGGTTGAATTTCCTATTCTTTTTAGCGAGCTAATTCTCATGATGACAAAACTAGTCTTTGGGTTGACGATTCTGGTCGTTTTGACGGGATGTGCATCAACGCCGCTGGCGACAGAGAGCACACCCCAAAAAGCGGAGGTGCATTTTATTGACTTGCCCAGTTTTGATCGGAATTTGGGTGGATCGCTGGCTGCCCAATTGCCGCAGGTCAGCGTGGCTTTTTATGACCACATTGCGCCCAGCGCATTGCCTGCGCGCCTGCAAATCTGGATGGCTGCCGTTGAAACCGGCGGGGGCACCGTCAAGGTGGTGCCACCCAAGTCCAGCGTGACCGCGAAAGGCCCACTTCTGCTGATCAGTGCGATCAGTGCGCTTTGGTCTGCGTCCAAGACCGTTCAGGAAGTGTCTGCGCGGGCCCAGTTCAGAGCTGCGCAAGCATACGATGCTCAAATTATGCTGAGGACGGATGAGCAAGGACAGACGCTGGTGGATCGCGTCGTGTTTACCCAACGCAGTAAATAAGGGCACTTCTAGAAATTCATTTTTCGGGCGAATTGCTGCGTTGCGCGGTGCTCGTGGGGTTTTTGGGGTCAGAGTCCAAATTCACCGTGCCTTTGGCACACCCTTCGGGTGCGATGCTCTGCATCGCAATGAAATTGGCGTCTGACCCCAATAACCCCATTCCGGTTCCTTAGCGACCCTCGCATGAGCCCAAAGGGCGATGCGACACGCGCCTTGCACTTCATCCCGAAAATCTGAATTTCTAGAAGTGCCCTGAGCCTGAAAAGCGACGACTGTGCCGGGGTAGGGCTGTGCCTGCAGCCCAGCTTTGCATGTCGTTTGTGTCGGTGGGTGGAAAAACCTTGAGAATTCAGATCGCCACATCAGGGAAAACACTACTCTTGAGAACGCTTCTCGGTGTTACTTTACGGCACTCGCTTCACAGCGAGTTTTCGTCTCCAACCACAAACCGAGAACCCAACGTATGACAAAATCCCTGACCTTAGCCTTGGCAACATTGCTGGCCGTGCCGTTGTCGGGCTGTTCGGTGATGGCTGTCGCGGACGCCGCCGTGGCGGTGACGGCAACCGTGGTAAAAACCGTCGCTGCCGCCGTGGATCTGGTGATACCGGATTCCGAAAAAAAGAAAGAGGAGAAAAAGGCCGCACAGTGACCGCAGTGGCCCGCCGGCCCTGAACACGCATATGCACTTTCGCATCAACGTTGTCTCGCAGGACAACAGTTTGATCTACGAGCCACAACCAGAGAAGCGAAGAAATGAACGCCTTTAAGCACATGAAATTAATTTCAGCGGCTTTTCCGCTTTTTATGGCCCTTACCCTTTCCGGGTGCGGCGGTGGCGGTTCGCCGCCTGTGTCGACGGCTCCAGCAAATAACGCACCATGGGCGTCTGTCTCTGCCGGAGGCGGTCACACCCTTGCCATAAAGACCGACGACACACTCTGGGCATGGGGAAATAACGACGTTGGTCAGCTTGGCGACGGGACAAACGTTAGTAAGCACGTGCCGGTGAATATACCTTAGGGTAAGCCTGAGCCTGCATGCTTAAGGCAGGGGTGAACCGTGACCAAGGTTTGTAGGCCAGCTGCGAAAGTCGCCGCGTGGCCTGTTTGGCTGAATTTTGCCTGAGAAACAACAAGTTGATACATACTTGTGCACCTAGAACTCCTGCGAACGACTTATGAATACAACATCTGCTCAGACCCCGGTCAAGCCCCGCCCTCAGCGGTTTGCCGCTACGCTGCTGCGCCTTGGTGGCGTAGCCGCCGTGCTTGCCGTCGTGTCTGTCTCCGCCCAAGCCCCGCTGGATGTGCGGGTGGCACTCATCATTGGCAACTCGGCTTATGCCAATGCGCCGCTGCTCAACCCCGCCAACGATGCGCAGGCTATGAGCGATGTGCTGCGCCGCCTGGGCTTTCAGGTGATTGAGCTGCGCGACGGCAGCAAGGCGCAAATGTCGGCTGCCATCAGCAAAATGAGTGACACGCTTAAAGGCAAGCAGGGCGTGGGCATGCTGTACTACGCAGGGCACGGCTTGCAGCTGGATTGGCGCAACTACATGGTGCCGGTGGATGCGAACATGAAAACCGCTGCCGATGTGCCCAAGCAAGCCATTGAGCTGAGCAGCGTGGTCGATGTGTTTAAAACGGCCGGCAACCGCATGAATATCGTCGTGCTCGATGCCTGCCGCGACAATCCGTTTGGCGGCAACACCAGCTCGGCCAAAGGCTTGGCGCAACTTGACGCACCGCCGAGCACCTTTTTGGCCTACGCCACTGCCCCCGGCAATGTGGCCGAAGACGGCGACGTTAAAAGCGGCAACGGCCTGTACACCCAGTTTTTATTGCAGGAGCTCAAACGCCCTACCGTCAAGATTGAAGACGTCTTTAAGCGCGTACGGCTGAACGTGCGTAAGCAAAGCAACGGCCGACAAATACCGTGGGAATCGACTTCACTGGAAGACGACTTCTACTTCAACGACGGCGTGAAGTACACCATCAAGCCCGAAGAACTCGGGCGCATGGCTGTAGGCGCAGCAGCGGCACCGAGTGAAAAAGAGCGTCTGGTAAAGCTCGCCGAGCAAAGGCTGAGTGAGGAACAACAAGAAGAGCTTGCTTTCAAGGAGGTCAAAACAGCATGGGACCGCATCAAGGGCAGTGCCAAGCCGGAAGATTTTTATGGCTTCTTGCAGCGCTTCCCGACGGCAGGCGAGCTGACTGAAATGGCCGAATATCGGCTCGACCAGCTCGCCAAACCGAAGATCACTGCATCGGTGGGCAAGGGGCAGGACGCCAGTTTGGGCTATACCGGAGATCGTTTCAAGGTGGGGGACCGATTTGAGATTCAGACCAGCGATGGATTGACCCATGTGGCTGGCAAAAAAATTGTATTGAGAGTCACTGCTATTGACGGTGACATCGTTCAGGTCAACAACGGTAACATCCTCTTCACCCAGCTCAGTGCTATCGCGAAAAATCCCAGAGGTACGTTTGATCCGCCGCAAGGTGCGATGCCCGTGGAGTTTCAGGTCGGTAAAAAAATTACCGGACGCTCAGTGCACACGACAGTTGACGGTAAGAAGCGTGACGTTCTGTTTGAAACCAAAGTAGTGGGTCGAGAGACTGTCACTGTGCCTGCGGGCACCTTTCAAACCTACAAGCTGGTAAGAACCATGTACTCATCGCGTCGCAAGGGACCAGTTACATTGACGGTTACGCTTTGGATGGATCCGCGCTATGGCGTACCTATCAAAAGCGAAGAGATAGACCACGGTAGCACAGGGCAGCTCAGGCGCAGTGAGCGCCGCGAACTGATCGCCCTGAAAGCGGATCGCAGCTAATTCCATTTCTAAATCATTCCTATATGTTGTTGCTTCGCCTTGTCGTGCTACAGCACTGTCTGCGACTTCGCGCCTAATCTAGAAATGATTTAGAAACGGAATAACATCTAAGCATGAAAAAAATAAACACAGTTTGGGTGGCTGCAAGCCTCGTCAGCCTCCTGTTTTTGTGCTGTTTGATCGCCGCTCCCCGCTTGGCAATGGCCCAGGCCGCGCCCAGTGCGCAGGAAATGGTCGAGCAGCTCAAAACCCAGCCCCGCACGCGCGGCCTGCGCAACCTGACGATTGAATCTGCTGCACCCGAAGCCAAACCTTCGCTGTCGCTGCTGATTCAATTTGACTTTAACTCGGCGAAAGTCAAACCCGAAAGCCAGCAGGCCTTGAGCAACTTGGCGCAGGCACTGCTATCCAAAGAGTTGCTAGATTCAAAATTTGTCGTTGAAGGCCATACCGATGCCAAAGGCCGAGCCGACTACAACCTCAAACTCAGCCAGCAGCGCGCCGCTGCGGTGCGCGCCTTTTTGGCCAGCAACGGCGTGCAAGACAGTCGCCTGGCAGCTGTTGGCAAGGGCGCTACCGAGCTGGCCAATACAGCCGACCCGCAAGCCGCTGAAAACCGCCGCGTGCGCATCGTCAACTCGAACTAAGCACGCGTGCCCGATTTGCTCGAACGACTGACGCTGCGCCTGGGCGCACTGCCTGCCCGGCCGGTCACGTGGTTTTTGGTGGCCTTGTTTTCAGTCTGGGTGCTGCTCGATGTGCTGGTGATTCAGCACACGGGCGGCATGGCGCGCTCCAGCTTTGATGCCATGGTGCGCGCCCGTATCGTCACCGCAGCGCCTGATCCGCGCATCGTGATTGTGGACATTGACGAGGCCTCGCTGGCGCGCATGGGCAAAGAGTTTGGCCGCTGGCCGTGGCCGCGCGACACACTGGCCAGCGTGCTTGATTATGTTGAAAAGCAGCAGCCCGCAGCGATTGTGTGGGACATTATTTTCTCGGATGCTGACCGCTTAAGCCCCGGTGGTGATGCGGCTTTTAATGCGGCTGTGGCACGCAGCACGCACAGCCACTTTTCAGTGGTGCGCCTGCCGCCCGCCAATGATGCGGCGAGCCAGATCACGCGTAATGAGCTGCCAGGCTTGTGGTCGCGCCCGGCGACTGCCGCGTTGGCAACCTCTACCGTGGCTCTGATTCCACCTGTACTGCCGGCCGTCGCCGCAGCACGATTGGGCTTTAACAACGGCTACCCCGACAGCGACGGTGTGCTGCGCCGCTACCGACAGCATGAAACGCTGGCCGATGGCAGCCAGATTCAATCGATGGCGGCATCGGTGGCCGGTCATTTGAACCCCGTTCATGAAAGCAAGCCTGGCAACTCAGACGCACTGATCGCCTGGCGCAAAGCGCCCAACGCTTACCCACGCATTGCTTTTGCCGATGTCTTTGCGCAGGCTGACGGTGGCAAACCGTTGGCTGCTGTGCCCAGCTTTGCAGGCAAGGTGGTGCTGATAGGCGCCACCGCGCCCAGCCTGCACGACATTCACCCCTCGCCGTTGGCGCCCTTGCAGCCCGGTGTGGAAATACTGGCGACCGCGATTGACAACGCCATCAACCAGCGTGTGTTGCATGAACTGCCGCGCTGGCTGCAGGCCGCCCTGGCCATTGCACTGTGTGTGTGCATCGCTATTTTTGCGCAGATCAAAAGCATTTCTGCGCTGTCGCCAGCCCTGTTTGTTTTACCGGCTGCCCTGATGGGCTTGGGCTACATCAGTTTGAATGGCGCGCCAGTTTTTATAGATTTGCATTTAGCGGCTGGCTTGGCGCTGCTGTTTTTGGCCTTGCTGCGCTACTGGGATGGCTACAGGCAGCAGTACTGGCGTACACCACCCAGCGTGATGAACAAGCAAGCGATGGCACTGTGGTCCATCAAGAGCCAAGCGCCTTGGGTCGGTGCGCGACTGGACAGGTTGCTGGATACGCTGGAGCAGCATGCGCCATCCGTGCGGCTGATTTTGCCAGACATTGGCATGGTCCGGCCCGGCAAAATGCGTTGGCCTGAACACGCTTGCCAGGCGTCACTGGTTGGCTCGCACACTGAGTTGCTGGCTGTCAAAGTTGTGATTGAAACCAAGCTGAGCGAATTTTTGGCGCGCTCGGGCGAGCTGATTTCACTGCCCGCTGAGACCGACCGCACGCGCCTGGCGCAGGCCAGTCTGGTATCGTGGGCTGAGCTGTAAACGTGACAAACTGCACTCTGGAGCACTTATGAAAAAACAAATCCACACCGCAACCCTTGCATTTTGCGCAGTCTTGGCGGCGTGCAGCGTGCAGGCTCAAAGCACCACTGCGCTGCGTGCCACAGAGCTGCGAGCCGACAAGCTGGCAACAGCGACGGTGCTGAAGGCGTTGCCCCCAGGCGCAGCGCTGGATGTGATCGCTGTTGAAGGGGGTTGGGTGCAGGTCACGCACGAGTCCTTACAGGGCTGGGTTCGGGCCAGCAGCGTTAATCTTTCATCGGGCGCATCAGCAGCGGCGGGCCTGGCCAGTGGCCGCCAGGCGGGCGGCAATTCGGTGCTTACACTGGGCGTACGCAGCCTGCCAGCGCGCGTTAACCGCCATGCACTAATCATCGGCGTCAGTCGCTACCTGGACCCGGGCACTCCGCCGCTGCCGGGCGCACGCATTGACCGCGCTACCGCCACCCAAATGGCCAGCGCCATGCAAGTGCCCGCCAGCAACATTGCCTATCTGCAAGACGAGCAGGCCACGGGCGCGAATATCCGCAAGGCACTCAAAGACCTGGGCGAAAAGGTGCAAGACGGCGACCGCGTGTTCATTCACTATTCAGGCCACGGCACGCGCTACAACGACCCGGCCAGCGGCGGCTGTGTCGAGGCACTGCTGGCTTACGAAGGCGGGCAGTCAGGCACCATCACCAACCGTGAAATGACCGGCTTGCTACAAACCATCACCCGCAAAACCGACAAACTGTTTGTGATGTACGACGCCTGCCACTCGGGTGGACTGGTGAACATTCCCCCAGCAGTGCGCACGCGCGGCCTGATCAATACCAACGACGAAGGGCTGCTGCGACCCAAGTTTGCATCGATTTCAGAAGAGTGTGGCCGCCCCGTCAACGTCAAAACCCGCAACCTGATGGTCGAGCTGAACGACAAGGGCGCGCTGCCGCAAGACGTGATTCACATTTCAGCCTCGCGTGACAACGAAGTCAGTTTTGACGACGAACAAAAAGGTGGTCTGGCCACGCAGTTTGTGCGTGACTGCATGCTTCGTGATGCGGTGGATTTGGACAAATCAGGCGCCATCAGCATGGACGAAATCCGCCAGTGTGCGCAAACCAAAATCAACCAGCGCATGCAAAACGATGCTAATTTCAAGGCGCACAATTTGGTGCTGTCTGGCAACATCGGCTTTGTGCCCGCATGGTTCAGCCAGGCGCAAATGGTCAGTGCTGCAGTTGTGGCGCCTGTCAAGCCGCTAGCGGTTGTGGCTGTGGTTGCACCAGTGGTCGTACCAGTTATTCAGGCGGTTGCACCTGTAGGGGCCGCAGTGCCGGTGGTGGTTGCCCAGCTCACAGGCGAGCAAGCCCTACGCCAGATGTTTGAGCAGCGCGATGCCAAACGCAGTGTTCGTGTGGTGCTGCCTAAAAATCAGCTCAAAATTGGCCAGGACACGCTGGACATGGCGATTCAATCGAACAAACCCGGCTATGTGTACGTCGCGCTGGCCGGGTCAGACAACAAGTCGCTCTACATGCTATTCCCAAATGATCTGGATCAGGACAACAAGATTGAAGCCGGCCAAGCCCTGCAACTGCCGCGTGCCAACTGGCGCGTCAAGGCGGGCGGCCCGGTGGGTATCAACAATCTACTGATCATGGTGGCCGACGGCCCGCGTGATGTGGCTGCCCTCACCACCAAAGCCGGGCCGTTTGTCACATCGCTCAATGATGCCGAAGGCCGCGCCAAACTGGGCGCACTCATGAGCACCTCGCGGCTGGTCACGAGCCAAGCCTGCCAGACCCCGGCAACCCGTAAAAACAACCCCTTGTGCTCCGATGCGTTTGGTGCCACCATGGTGTCTGTTGAGGAAACCAAATGAAAAAACTGATCACTGCTTTGGCTATGTTGGCTGCGCCATTTGCAGGTCATGCGCAAACCGATTGGCTCATCAGCCCCGCCGAAGCGATTTCGTATCAGGGCGAGGCAGGCTTTAATCAGCCTGCACCTCTGCGCACTCGCTCTGTCGTGCCGCATATCGACATCCTCAGGCCGGAGCCCGCAGGTAACCTCAAAGTTAAAGCGCCGTTTGCAATTTCAGTGCTCTTCAAAGGCCAGAACGACGCCGCCATCGACCCGGCCACTTTCAAGGTGATGTATGGCGCGCTCAAGTTCGACATCACCAGTCGCATCACCAAATTCGTCAAAGTCACAGCCACCGGTTTTTCTTTAGACAACGCACAAATCCCGGTGGGCAAGCACCGCCTGATTTTGCAGGTGCAGGATGAAAAGCAACGTGTGGCTGAGCGCGAGTTGCGGGTTGAGGTGGAGTGATCTACGGCTAAACAGCTTCGCGGAAATTGATTTTCAGGCGCTTAACATTGGCGCAACTGGTCTCTGCCAATGCGCTGCTCAAGGTGCCAGATAGGTGACGAGCTTTTGGCCCAGCACGTCCGCAGCGTCTTGCCAGCTTACCGATATCCCGATTGTAGAAAGGTCTGTGCTGGCCAGCCCCGCATAGCCGCAGGGGTTGATGCGCGAGAAGGGTTCTAGGTCCATCGCCACATTCAGCGCCACGCCGTGGTAGGTGCAATGCCGGCTGACCTTGATGCCGAGTGCGGCAATTTTGCCGAGCTCTATTCCATTCGCCCTGAGCTTGTCGAAGGGATTGGTGCCGACTTCGACTGGCTCAGTCCGAACGGGTAGAGCGGCGTGCGAAAACGGGTCGGTAAGCCGCACATAAATCCCTGGCGCGCCAGCTACGCGATGCCCCGTCACGCCAAAGTGCGCCAGGGTTTTAAGTACCGCCTCTTCAATGCGGTAAACGTATTCCTTAACGAAGTAGCCAGCACGCCGCAAGTCGATCAGCGGGTACGCCACCACCTGCCCCGGCCCGTGATACGTCACCTGCCCGCCCCGGTCGGTTTGCACCACGGGGATGTTGCCGGGGTTTAAAACATGGCTTGCCTTGCCCGCCAGGCCCTGGGTATAGACCGGAGGATGCTCACAAATCCATAGCTGGTCACGACTGTATTTATTGGTTTCTGACTCTTTCCCATCTTCAAAATCGGTCTTTTTTGCGGTTCTGAAGGCTGTGAATGCCTGCATCGCCTCAAACGTGGGCCAATAGGCGACCTGGCCGAGCTGGCGTACTTCGGATTGCATGAGGCGGGTGCTTGCGTAGCGCTCTACAGCACCACCTTGACCATCGGATGCGTACTCAACGTGCGATACAGCTCGTCAAGCTGCTCCCTAGATGTGGCGGTGACGGTGACGGTTACGCCTAAATATTTGCCGCCCTTGCTTTCGCGCAGCTCTATGGTCGAGGCATCGAAGACCGGGTCGAACTGGTGCGCGATGTGGGTGATGGCACTTACCAGGCCGTCTACTTTCAGGCCCATGACTTTGATGGGGAACTGTGAGGGGTACTCGATCAGCGATTCCTGGCGCGGCATGGCTGGCAAGTCTGGCTTGATTGGTTCAGGGGGGGTGGTTTGGGCGCTCATGCCTTTATTGTGCTTGCTTGATGGCCTGATACGCCTCGTACAGTTTTTTGTAGACTGGCCCTGGCTTGCCGTTGCCTACCGCCTTGCCGTCTAGCAGCGTTATGGGCAGCACCTCTTTGGTCGCTGACGACAGCAGCAATTCGTCAGCGACCAGCACTTCGGCACGGGTGATGCGGCGCAGCTCGAACGGGATGTTGACGGCGCTGCATATTTCTTCAATTAAGCCATAGCGAATGCCTTCAAGCACCAGGTTGTCCTTGGGCGGGCCGAGCACCTTGCCGCCCTTGACGGCCCAGACGTTGCAGGCCGCAGCTTCACTCAGGAAGCCGTCGCGGAACATCACGGTTTCCACGGCATCCACATCGGCGCTGATCTGGCGCGCGAACACCGCGCCCAGCAGGCTGGTGCTTTTGATATGGGCCTTGCTCCAGCGGAAGTCGTCGGCACTGACGCAAGCCACGCCTTCGGTGCGCTGGGCTGGCGTGGGCGGCTTCATGGTGTTGGTCATGACAAAGACCGTAGGCGTGAGGTCGGGCGGCATCACATGGTCGCGCAGCGCCACGCCGCGTGTGATCTGAATGTACACCAGCTGGTCGATTTTTTCCGGGGAGGTGTGCATTTGCAGCGCGTAGTCGGCGAGCAGCTTCAATGTAACCGCGCGCCACTGGTCGTGGGACAGCGGGTTGGCAATGCGCAGCTCGGCCAGGCTGCGATCCAGCCGGGCCATGTGCTGTGCAAAGCGAAACGGCCGCCCACCATAGACCGGCACGACTTCATAAACGCCGTCGCCGAAGATGAAGCCGCGGTCCATCACGCTGATTTTGGCATCCTTGAGCGCGATAAATTCGCCGTTCAGGTAGCAAGGCGTGGCGGGCAGCTGTGTGCCGGAGGTCGTGTTGAATGTGCTCATCAGGAAAGGGTACCTCTAAAAATTCAGAGTTCGCTCAAATGCAAGGCGCGGGAAAAATTTCGCAGCCCCGCATATGGATGATATGTAAGCAAGAAATTTTTTACGCAACGCAGTAGTTGAGATGAAATCTGGATTTTTAGAGGTGCCCGAAAGTCATTGAGTGGAAAGAAAGGGTCGCGCGCAGCCTTTGGCCTTATCTGCCGTGGCGCTGAATGCGCCGCTTGAACCAGACGCGCAGGCGCCAGATCAGTTTGACCCCGATATAACCGCTGGCTGCGCCGACAACTGCAAAAATGCCCATGCCGAGCACCACCGGCCAGCCATATTGCTCAAGCAATGCCAGTAGATCGAATCCGGCCGCGACACTGCCCGCATCCATTTCGTGGGGTGCTACGCCCACCCAGCCCAGAAACAAGCTGCCCACCTTGTGCGCCAGCCAGAGCCAGAAGCCGATGGTAAACGGATTGGTGATGAGCGTTATTCCTGCAGCCGTCGGGATGTTACCGCGCCACCAGACGCAATGGGCGGCTGCCACCAGGATCTGGGCAACAGGCAGCGTAAACGCCCAGAACAGACCGATGGCCACCCCGCGAGCGATGGCCTCATGCTGCACATGCCAGAGCCCCGGCTCCTGCAGGCGATGCGCCACGGGCTTGAGCCAGGGGTGGGCTGCCAGTGTTTCACGGCTGATCCCGTTCGTGAAGCGATCGGTCCAGTGGGCTTCGGGCTGTTTTTTGGTGGGGCTGGCGGGTGGTGGTTTGCGCTGGATCATGGGGTCGCTGGTGTGGTAGCTGCTTAAACAAGAAAACCCTGATTGTGGCCGACTCATGAAAGAGTGTGGGGCGCCCGGTTCAAGCCCTTTTAAAGTCTTTGGCTGAGTTAAAGCGAGGTTTTTGAAAGGGGTGGCAGGGTTTCTACGTATACTCAGGGACTTTGCTAATAATCGCTACGTAACTGCCTTGTAAAACTTTTTCTAACCCTGGCGTAATTTGTGATGGTCAAAATGACGAGTTCGGCGGTAAATTCAGACGGGGCAAAAGAGGCAGAAGAGGCAGAAGTTGCCTTCAAGCCCCTGAGCAGGGAAGAGGCCCAAAAGCTTCGCAAGGCAAGTCCGCAGCTGTCGCCCTGGGTGGTGTTGGCAGGGCAATTGGTGGTCGGGGTTCTGGTGGCGTGTGCCGCCTGGGCTTTGACCGGCAGACAAAATGTGGCGTGGTCGGTGTTCTACGGCGCGCTGGTGGTGGTGATACCGGGTGCCCTGTTTGCGCGCGGTCTTGCCAGCAAGCTGTGGGCAATAAATCCGGGCGCTGCGGTGGCTGGATTTTTTTTGTGGGAAATGGTCAAGATTGCCACGAGTGTCGGAATGCTTTTTGCGGCGCCGCAGCTGGTGGCAGATCTGGACTGGTTGGCCATGCTGGTCGGCCTGATGATTGTCTTGCAGGTGTATTGGGTGACGCTGTTGGTGCGTCCGAAACTAAAAACGAATTAAAGAGTTATCCATGTCCGCAGATGCAAGCGCTCCGACAGCCAGTGAATACATTGTTCACCACCTGACGCATTGGCAGAACAAGCCGCAGACGGAAATCGTTGATTTCACCGTCTTCAACCTCGACTCTATCTTTTTCTCGGTATTGGTCGGCATGCTGGGTTGCTTCTTTCTCTGGAAGGCGGCACGCACGGCTTCATCCGGCGTGCCGGGCCGTTTTCAGGCCGCAGTTGAAATCCTGATCGAAATGGTCGATGGTCAGGCCAAGTCGATTGTTCACAACGCCCAGAGCCGCAAAATGGTGGCCCCTTTGGCGCTGACCGTGTTTGTCTGGATTTTCCTGCTCAACGCTATGGATTTGCTGCCGGTCGATCTGCTGCCGGTGCTGTGGGGTCTAGCTTATGGTGCGGCTGGCCACGATCCAAGTCATGTCTACTTGCGCGTCGTGCCCACGGCTGACCTGTCGGTAACCATGGGCTTGTCGGTTTCGGTTCTACTCATTTGCCTGTTCTACAACATCAAGATCAAGGGTCTGGGCGGCTGGGCCCATGAATTGGTTTCTGCACCCTTCGGCACCAGCAAGAATCCGCTGTTTGCCGTTATTTTGGGGGTGGTCAACATTGCCGAGCAGTTGATTTCCTTTGTCGCCAAGACCGTGTCGCATGGCATGCGGCTGTTTGGCAATATGTATGCGGGCGAGCTGGTGTTTATGCTGATTGCCCTGCTGGGTGGCGCGTGGGCGTTTTCTCTCGAGCCTACGGGCTTGATGTTGTTGCTCTTGCATGTCGTGGCGGGTTGGGCGTGGTCGGTGTTCCACATCCTGATCATCACCTTGCAGGCTTTCGTGTTCATGATGTTGACCTTGGTCTACATCGGGCAGGCGCATGACGCGCATTAATTTTCGTTTTGTTTTTGTTTTTTTTAGTAAATTTAGGAGTGAATCATGGAAGTTATTAGTTTTACTGCTCTGGCTGCTGGTCTGATCATTGGTCTGGGCGCATTGGGCGCTTGTATCGGCATCGGCATCATGGGTAGCAAGTACCTTGAAGCAGCTGCACGCCAGCCGGAACTCATGGGTGAATTGCAGACCAAGATGTTCGTGCTGGCCGGTCTGATCGACGCCGCGTTCATTATCGGTACCGGTATTGCCCTGTGGTTCGCAACGGCCAACCCGTTTCTGGCGCAAATCGGACGTCTGGTCAAGTAAGCACCACCTGCAACACCCCGTACAAGGGAGATTTACTGTGAACATTAATGGAACTCTGGTAGCGCAAGCTATCGTCTTCGCATTGCTGGTGCTGTTCACGATGAAATTCGTGTGGCCGCCCATTGCCGCTGCGTTGGACGAACGTGCCAGCAAAATCGCCGACGGCCTTGCCGCTGCCGATAAAGCCAAGTCTGAACTCTCCGTTGCCAACAAGCGCGTTGAAGAAGAGCTGGCCAAGTCGCGCAACGAGTCGGCCGTGCGCCTGGCCGAGGCCGAGCGCCGTGGACAAGTCATGATTGAAGAAGCCAAGGCTAAAGCAACCGAAGAGGGCAGCAAGATCATTGCCGCCGCCAAGGTTGAAGCCGAGCAGCAGACCGTCAAGGCCCGTGAGACGCTGCGCGAGCAGGTCGCCGCACTGGCTGTCAAGGGTGCTGAGCAAATCCTGCGCAAGGAAGTCAATGCCAGCGTGCATGCCGACTTGCTGAGCCGCTTGAAGACAGAACTTTAAGAAAGCGCAAACCATGGCCGAACTAGCCACCATTGCGCGCCCTTACGCTGAAGCGCTTTTCAAGACCGCCGGTAAAGACTTGGGTGGCACGGCGGTGTGGCTGGACGAGCTGGCAGCGATTGCCGCCAACGTCCAGTTGCAGCATTACGCGGGCAACCCCGGCGTGACATCTGCGCAAACGTTTGAAGTGATTGCTGGCGTGGCAAAAAATTTTCCAGAACCCGCCAAAAACTTCCTGCGTGTAGTGATTGACAACCGACGCATCAGCGTCCTGCCCGAGATTGCCCGTCAGTTCCGGGTGTTGAAAAATACCCAAACCGGATCGTCTGATGCCACCGTCTACAGCGCCTTTGCGCTCGATGGCGCGGCACTGGCAGACCTGGCTGTAACACTGGAAAAGCGTTTTGGCCGCAAGCTCAACCTCAAGGTCGAGCTACAGAGCGAGCTGATTGGTGGCGTACGTGTCGTGGTCGGCGACGAGGTGCTGGACACCTCCGTCAAAGCCCGTTTAGAGCAAATGAAAGTAGCGCTGGTTTCGTGATGTTGTGCCCTGCACAACGCCGACTATTTAGCCAATAAACCGAAGAAAGAAGGAAGGAGTCATGCAACTCAATCCCGCAGAAATTTCTGAACTGATCAAGAGCCGTATCGAGGGCTTGAGCGCCAGCAGCGACATCCGTAACCAGGGTATCGTTGTGTCGGTGGCCGACGGTATCGTGCGCATCCACGGCCTGTCCGATGTGATGCAGGGCGAGATGCTTGAATTTCCTGCCACGGCAGATGGCACGCCGACCTTTGGTCTGGCACTGAACCTCGAGCGCGACTCGGTCGGCTCGGTGATTCTGGGCGAGTACGAACATATTGCTGAAGGCGACACCGTCAAATGCACGGGTCGTATTCTGGAAGTCCCGATCGGCCCTGAACTGCTGGGCCGCGTGGTCAACGCCCTGGGTCAACCGATCGACGGCAAAGGCCCGATCAACGCCAAGCTGACCGACGTGATTGAAAAGGTCGCGCCGGGTGTGATCGCCCGTAAATCGGTCGGCCAGCCGCTGCAAACCGGCCTGAAGTCCATCGACTCCATGGTGCCGATTGGCCGAGGCCAGCGCGAGCTGATCATTGGCGACCGCCAGACCGGCAAGACCGCTGTCGCGATTGACACCATCATCAACCAAAAAGGCCAGGACGTTTACTGCGTTTATGTCGCCATCGGCCAGAAGGCTTCGTCGATCAAGAACGTGGTTCGCTCGCTGGAGCAGGCCGGCGCCATGGAATACACCATCGTGGTCGCAGCTTCGGCTTCCGAATCGGCTGCCATGCAGTACGTCAGCGCCTACTCCGGCTGCACCATGGGCGAGTACTTCCGCGATCGCGGCCAGGACGCCCTGATTGTGTATGACGATCTGTCCAAGCAGGCCGTGGCTTACCGTCAGATATCGCTGCTGTTGCGCCGTCCACCAGGTCGTGAAGCCTACCCTGGCGACGTGTTCTATCTGCACAGCCGTCTGCTCGAGCGTGCGTCCCGCGTGAGCGAGAAGTATGTCGAAGACTTCACCAAAGGCGCGGTCAAGGGCAAGACTGGTTCGCTGACGGCGCTGCCTATCATTGAAACGCAGGCCGGTGACGTGTCGGCCTTCGTGCCAACCAACGTGATCTCGATCACCGATGGCCAGATCTTCCTGGAGACTTCGCTGTTCAACGCCGGTATCCGTCCCGCCATCAATGCCGGTATCTCGGTGTCGCGCGTCGGCGGTGCAGCCCAGACCAAGCTGATTAAAAACCTGTCCGGCGGTATCCGTACTGACCTGGCCCAGTACCGTGAGCTGGCTGCGTTCGCGCAATTTGCTTCCGACCTGGACGAAGCCACCCGCAAGCAGCTCGACCGAGGTGCCCGCGTGACCGAGTTGCTCAAGCAGGCGCAATATTCGCCTTTGTCGATCTCCAACATGGCCGCCACACTGTTCGCAGTGAACAAGGGCTTCATGGACGATGTGGACGTCAAGAAGGTTCTGGCGTTCGAAGTCGGTCTGCACAGCTACCTCAAGGACCAGCACGCCCCGCTGATGGCCAAGCTGGAAGCCGCCAAGGCGATGGACAAAGATGCTGAAGCCGAGATGACCACGGCTGTAGCCGCGTTCAAAAAATCGTTTGCTTAACCGCTCCTGAAAGCAACGGAGATTCGTTATGGCAGCAGGCAAGGAAATACGCGGCAAGATCAAGTCGGTGGAAAACACCCGCAAGATCACCAAGGCCATGGAAATGGTGGCCGGATCCAAAATGCGCAAGGCGCAGGAACGGATGCGTGCTGCCCGTCCGTACAGCATCAAAATTCGCAACATCGCAGCCAACCTGGCGCAGGCCAACCCCGAGTACACGCACGCCTTCATGCGGACCAACGATGCCAAGGCCGGCGGCTTCATCGTGGTGACCACGGACAAGGGCCTGTGCGGCGGCTTGAATACCAACCTGCTGCGTGCAGTCACGGTCAAGCTCAAGGAGATGCAGGCGGCCGGTCAGAGCATCCAGGCGGTGGCCATCGGCAACAAGGGTCTGGGATTTTTGAACCGGATTGGTGTAAAGGTGATCTCGCATGCGACGCACTTGGGCGACAAGCCGCATCTGGACAAATTGATCGGCCCGGTCAAGGTGCTGCTCGATGCTTACAGCGAAGGCAAGATCAAGACGGTGTACCTGTGCTACACCAGGTTCATCAACACCATGCGCCAGGAACCGGTGGTCGAGCAGTTGCTGCCGCTGACGGCAGACCGACTGCAGGCCGACACCGACCACCATGGCTGGGACTACATCTACGAGCCTGATGCACAAACCGTTATCGACGATTTGCTGGTGCGTTATGTCGAAGCGCTGGTTTACCAGGCCGTTGCCGAGAACATGGCGTCCGAGCAGTCGGCCCGCATGGTGGCCATGAAGGCCGCCACCGACAACGCGGGCAGTGTGATTGACGAGCTCAAACTGGTTTACAACAAAGCGCGCCAGGCAGCGATCACGAAAGAACTTTCGGAAATCGTCGCTGGTGCTGCAGCTGTCTGAACCCCCCGGTTTAACAGCGATTCAAGAATTTAAAGAACGGAAAAGGACTCAGTCATGGCTCAAGAGAATCCACCAGTGAACACGCGTGTTCAGGGCAAGATTGTTCAGTGTATTGGCGCGGTGGTGGACGTGGAATTTGCGCGTGACCAGATGCCTAAAATTTATGACGCACTCAAGATGGCAGGCTCCGCACTGACGCTGGAGGTCCAGCAACATCTCGGCGACGGCATTGTGCGCACCATCGCGCTGGGCAGCTCGGACGGCATGCGCCGCGGCAACATCGTCTACAACACTGGCGCGCAGATCACGGTTCCCGTGGGCAAAGCCACATTGGGCCGCATCATGGACGTGTTGGGCGCACCGATTGACGAGCGCGGCCCGATTGACCAGACACTGACCGCCTCGATTCACCGCAAGGCACCTGCTTATGACGAGCTGAGCCCTTCCCAGGAACTGCTCGAAACCGGCATCAAGGTGATTGACCTGATGTGTCCGTTTGCCAAAGGCGGCAAGGTCGGTCTGTTCGGTGGCGCTGGCGTTGGCAAGACTGTCACGATGATGGAGCTCATCAACAACATCGCCAAGGCGCACTCGGGCTTGTCGGTGTTTGCCGGTGTCGGTGAGCGTACCCGTGAAGGCAATGACTTTTATCACGAGATGGCCGATTCCGGCGTCGTAAACCTCGAGAACCTGGGCGAGTCCAAAGTCGCCATGGTCTACGGCCAGATGAACGAGCCGCCAGGCAACCGTCTGCGCGTGGCGCTGACCGGCCTGACGATTGCCGAGTCCTTCCGTGACGAAGGCCGTGATGTGCTGTTCTTCGTCGACAACATCTACCGCTACACACTGGCCGGCACCGAAGTGTCCGCACTGCTGGGCCGTATGCCTTCCGCCGTGGGTTACCA
>JBCKMZ010000042.1:0-17640 GCA_038902975.1 Polaromonas sp. | reverse complement strand
GCGCCATTGGGCTGCGCATCATCTTTATTTTCTTCGCCCTGCAGTTGCTGGCGATTCCATTCCTGAAGATCGTCGGCGCGCTGCTGCTGGTGTGGATCGGCGTCAAGCTGCTGGTGCCAGAGCATGAGGACGGGCACGCCAACATCAACGCCAACGACAAGCTGTGGGGGGCCGTCAAGACGGTGATCGTAGCCGACCTCGTGATGAGCGTAGACAACGTCATCGCGATTGCCGGCGCGGCCGAGGCCTCGGACACCGGCCACACCATGACCCTGGTCATTTTTGGCGTCATGGTCAGCATTCCCATCATCATCTGGGGCAGCCAGATGGTCCTCAAGCTGATGGACCGCTTCCCCATCATCATCACGCTGGGCGGCATGCTGCTGGGCTGGATCGCCGGCACGATGTTGGTCACCGACCCGGCACTGACCAATCCGGACATCATGTCGCAGATGCCCAAGATCGTCCCCACCGATGCAATACGCTACGGTGCCAGCATCGCGGGGGCCCTGCTGGTGCTCGCCCTGGGCCGATGGCTGACAGCACGCTCCGAAGCCGCGACCATTGAAGCGTTCTCCGCTGCGCCGGGCCTGGTACGGGTTCAGGTCCCCGGCCTCAAACGCGTGCTGCTGGCCGTTGATGGCTCCGACGATTCGCAAAGTGCGGTGCGCCAGGCGCTCGCGTTGCGCCAGGATTTGCGTGACCCGGCAGCGCTCGAGTTGCACCTGGTCAATGTTCAGCGGCCGGTGTCGGGCGACGTCTCGTCCTTTATCGCCAGCCAGACGCTGGAAGAGTACTACAAGGAGCGCAGTGACGAGGCCCTGGGGTCGGCGCGAGCCCTGCTTGATGCCGCCAAATGCGCCTACCAGGTGCACGAAAAGCTCGGCGACCCGGCGCCGACGATCGCGGCGCTGGCCGATCAATTGGGCTGCAACCTGATTGTGATGGGCACGCGGGGCCTGGGGGCCGCCGCCTCCGTGCTGCTCGGGTCGGTGGCGCAGGGTGTGGTCTCGCACGCGGCGGTACCGGTGCTGCTGACGAAATAGCGGGCGAAGCTGCGGCGGCCGGGTGGCGTCATTAGCTAAAGGCTTCGATAGGCTCAGCCTGAACGGGGTTTGGTGAATTTATAGAGGCGCCCTGAAGTCGGCACAACACAATCACTGAAAGTTCTACGTGCAAGATATCTCTTTCGCTACCGGCCCGATGTGGGCCGGCTTCATCGCTTTCGTGCTGACCATGCTGGCGCTGGACCTGTTCGTGCTCGGCGGCAACAAGGCGCACCGCGTCTCGGTCAAGGAGGCGGGTGCCTGGGTGGTCGTCTGGTCACGCTGGCGTTGTCCTTCGGCGCACTGCTGTGGTGGTACCTGGACGGCACCTTCGGCCGCGAAATCGTCAACCGCAAGGCGCTCGAATTCCTCACCGGCTTCCTGATCGAGAAGTCGCTGTCGGTGGACAACGTGTTTGTGTTCGTAATGATCTTCACCTACTTCGCCGTGCCGCCCGAGCTGCAGCGGCGCGTCCTGCTGTACGGCGTGCTGGGTGCGATCATCATGCGTGCCGGCATGATCCTCGCCGGCGTGTGGCTGGTGCAGGAGTTCGCGTGGATCCTCTACGTCTTCGGCGCCTTTCTGGTGATCACCGGCATCAAGATGCTGGTATTTGCCAACAAGAAGCCCGACCTCGAACGCAACCCGCTGCTGCGCTGGCTGCGCGGCCACATGCGCATCACCCCCGGCTTCCACGGCCAGTCGTTCTTCGTGCGCCAGCAGGGCCTGCTGTACGCGACGCCGATGTTCCTGGTGCTGGTGATGATCGAGATCAGCGACCTGGTATTCGCGGTGGACAGCATTCCGGCGATCTTCGCCATCACCAGCGATCCGTTTATCATTTTCTCATCGAACATCTTCGCCATCATGGGCCTGCGGGCGCTGTACTTCCTGCTGGCCGATCTGGCCGACCGTTTCCGCCTGCTGAAGTACGGCCTGGCGATCGTTCTGGTGTTCATTGGCGGCAAGATGCTGGCAATGCCCTGGTTCCACACGCCAGTGCAATGGTCGCTGGCCATCGTCGGCAGCATCATCGCGTTGTCTGTTGTTCTCAGTCTGAAGCTGTCGCGGAGCAAGGCAGCGCACGCTGTCCCGGACGGTCGGTCATAAGAGGTCTCCAAACATGTCAATCACATCGTCAATTCCCGTTGCGACCATCGATTCCTACACCGTGCCGCAGCCGTGCCGCGGCGCGGCTGGGCAGCCTGCGTGGACGCCTGCGTCATGCTCGATGCCAATCGGCTCGGGTGGCGGCTTCATGTGCTGATGGGCGAACCCGCGGCGCACATCGTCAAACTCGCTGGGACCCTCGGCAGCCGCGGCATCGTCATCGGTGCGCGGGGCCTGACAGCCACCAAAGCCCTGCTGCTCGGCTCGGTCGCGAAAGAGGTGATCCAGACTGTCCGTGGTGCCGTGCTCGTCGTACGTTGACCCGCAACCCTGAAGGCCGACACCGGCGGCGTGGCCCGGTTCAGCTTTGAGTCCGGCAGCATCGCGGTTGGCAGTGGTATCAGCGACATCGTGGGCCGGGGCCTGATTGTTCACCGCGACCCGGACGACTACAAAACCCAGCCCACCGGCAACGCCGGGCCGCGCCTGGCGTGTGCGGTGATCGCCAAAGGCTGAGAGCTCAGCGCATGGCTGGCCCCCACGCTTGCCACTGCGTCGGTAGCTGTGATTGATGTATTGCACATAGCGCTGCCCGAGATGTTTCATCAGCAAGGCCGCACTGTCGACGCGTTGCGGAGTCAGCAGCAAATGCATGTGATTGGTCATCCGCACGTAGGCATGGATGGCGCAACCGAATAATCCTCCTCGGCATAGAAACAGACCGCCGGCACCGCCTGCCGCCCTCCTTCCGGACGGCCGGTTCTTACCCGCGTCAAGTAAGCCAGCTTGGCTCCCGTGCGGGGGCGTTTCCAGCTATTTGGATTCCATCACCCAGACCCCGTTCCAATCGTCCCCGGGCGGACTGGCGAGGAAGTGGTCGCAGCGTTCGATATACAGTTTTGCTGCCTTGTCGTGATCATTAAGGGCCAGCACTTCGCCGAATTCGCCCTTGGCATCCTGCCATTTCTGCTGCCGGTATTTTACCAGCCCGGACTTGAAATGGCGCAGGGCATCGATCATCTGCGGATAGCTTTCTTCCGTGTGGTAGTCGAGAATTTCGTAAATGGCGACCGGTTTGGTCTTGCCCTTCACGACCACCAGATCAAGTTCGCGACTGTAATAGGTGCTACGCAGGAGCTTGTTGGTGAACTCGCTGATCAGGATGTGGGCGCCATACTGCTTGCAGGCGGACTCCAGGCGCGCGGCGAGGTTAACGCCATCGCCGATGATGGTGTAGTCCATGCGTTTTTTCGAGCCGATGTTGCCGGATACCACGTTGTCGGTATTGAGGCCGATGCCGATGTCGACGGGCATCTTGCCTTCGTTGATGCGTCCCTGATTCCAGGCGCTGAGTTCCTTGAGCATGGCGATCGCCGTGCGCACCGCGCGGTCGGCATCGTCGTCATGACCGATCGGTATGCCGAAGGCAGCCATGATGGCGTCGCCGATGAACTTGTCCAGCATGCCTTCCTCGCGCTGGATGCAGTCGACCATCAGCGTGAAGTACTCGTTGAGCAGCGCCACCGTGCCTTGGGCGCCGAGCTGCTCTGTTATGGTCGTGAAACTGCGTATGTCGGAAAACAGCACCGTGGCCAGCACGTTCTTGCCGCCCAGCATTTCGGCGCCCGAGGCCAGCATCTGGTCGGCGATGCCCGGATCCATGTAACGCGACATGGTCGATCTCAGCCGCTTCTCGTTGGAAATGTCTTCCAGCATGAGCATTGAGCCGAGGCGCTTCTTTTCCATCGACAGCAGCGGCAGCGCCGTCAGGTTCACCGACAGCTTGTCCTCGCCTACGATCATTTCCGCTTCCATGACCAGTTCGGTCGCCTGCGTCTCGGCGACGCGCTTCAGCTTTTCCAGAATCCAGCCATTGCTGCCGGCGAAGAACTCTGCCGCCGGCTTCTGCAGGATCTGCGACGGGTTCACGCGCAGGATGCGCAGCCCGGCCGCGTTGCAGGTGGCGATGCGTTCCGCTTCGTCGAGCGTGATCACCGCATTCGACATCGACTCCAGCATGGCTTCGTTGTAGTTCTTCATGTTCTGCACGTCGGCGAACAGCTTGGCGTTTTCCAGTGCAATCGAAATCTGTGCGGTAAAGGCGCGTAGGCGCGATTCATCCTCGCCGGTGAAGGGGCCGCCGCGCTTGTTCAGTACCTGGGTGACACCGATCACCTTGCCATGCTTGTTGATGATGGGCACGCAGAGGATGGAGCGCGTGAAATAGCCGGTCTTCTTGTCGAAGACCGGATTGAAACGTAGGTCGGCGTAGGCATACGGAATGTTGATCGCCTTGCCCGAGCTGAACACCGTACCGGCAATGCCAAGATGATTGGGCAGGTGGATCTGCACCGATTCCAGGCCCTGACCGACTTCCGACCACAACTCATTGGTCTTCTCGTTGTTGAGGAACAGCGTCGAACGCTCGGCATTAAGCAGCCGCGTCGCCTCGCCCATGACTTTCTGCAACAGCGATCCCAGATTGATGTCGGCGGTGACTTCGGAGACGACGTCGATGAATTCCATCTCCTTCCGGCGAATGGCATGCATGCGCTCGATGAACTGCGCGCTTTGCAGTGCCAGTGTGCCCTGGCTGGTCATGGCTTCCAGAATGTTCAGGTCCTGTTTGGTGAACTTGCCGGTGCGCTTGTTGAGTGTTTGCGCGACACCGATGATTTCGCCCTTTACCGTCTTGATCGGGACGCAGAGGATGCTGTGTGTGGTGAAACCAGTCTGCTCATCAATGGAACGATTGAATCGGTCGTCGGCGTAGGCATCGTGAATAATCAACGTCTCGCCCGTGGTATAGACGTGGCCGACGACGCCGCTGGTATTCAGAATGCGTATTCCGCGCTGGATATTGCCTTGCGCCACGCGCGAGTACAGTTCGTTGGTATCCGGATCGTTGAGGAACAGCGATCCGCGCTCGGCGTTGAGTTCGGTGGTGGTCATGTCCACCAGCGCCTGCAGCACTTCGTCGAGCGTGCCGTAGCTCGCCATGCGGCGCGTGACTTCGAGCAGCAGTTCGAGATGACGCAGGCGGCGGCGACCTTCCTGATTGCGTTCAGTCGGCTTCTTCTTCGCGCTGCCTGGTTCGGTGGTTTGGTCCATGGTGTTTTTGCTCAGGTGCGGCGCATCGCTTCGATCTGGACGCGCAGCGTCTGAATGGTATGTTGCAACTGGCTACCCTCGTCTGCAAACAGGGCGCGTTCACGATTGATGGAATTTACCCGGTCGATCTGTGCCAGTTCCAGGCTTTCGCGCAAGCCGCCGACTGTCTGCCGCAGTTGCGCAATTTCGCCTTGCGCGCTGACCAGCGCGGCACGCACCGCATTGTCGGTGTCGGCACGCGCCCGTTCCAGTTCATCGCGCAAGGCCACCGAGGTGGCTTTGAACTGCTGCATTTCGTTGTGTCCGACCACGCGTTCCTGCTGCACCGCGTGGTCGCGTTCGACGCGCGAGCGCTCAAGCTCTTCGCGCAGGACGCCGACGGTGACCTTCAACTGTGATATTTCTGCCGCGCTGGCTTGGGTGGCGCGCAGCGTCGATTCGTGAATCTCCGCATGCGCGGCTTCGAGCTCCGTGCGCAGCGCGATCACCGTGCACTTCATGTCACGGGAATCCGCCTGGGCCAAGGCCAGTTCGTCCTCGATGGTGGATACTTCGGAAATCATCATGTAGCGAACAGAGGAGCCAGGAGCGAAAAAACGCAAGTCGGGATACGAATCTTTCCAGCTCTTGCCGTCAGTGGCGATGCTTGCATGGTTTCGATCGACTATTAGTTGGCAATAATACGCTTGCCCGGGAATCTTATCAGAGGGCAATAGGGGACAGACCACGGTTTCCTCTAGATTGCATAGCAATTCTCCTTGATTCACATCTTCCATCACATCTTTGCTCGGCCTGCCCGCCTGCCCTCGCCTTGCCCGCTGGCCTTCACTGCTTCGCTAACCAACCCACCTGCGCGCGTTGTGCCAGAGCTGCATCCATGCGCTGTGGGCGCTGATGTCTTGGTCCGTCCAGCTCATCTGGATGTTGCGGAACACGCGCTCCGGGTGCGGCATCATCGCGGTGAAGCGGCCATCAAGCGTGGTCACTGCCGTCAAACCATCTGGGCTACCGTTGGGGTTGGCAGGATAGCTTGTTGCTGGCTTGCCATGGTTGTCGGTAAAACGCATCGCTGCAATGGCTTTGCCCGCATCACCACGGCCACCGAGCCGCTTTTCGAAATTAGCAAACCCTTCACCATGCGCAACCGCAATCGGTAGGCGGCTGCCAGCCATGTCTTTAAAGAACAGACTGGGCGATTCAAGCACTTCGACCTGGCTCAGGCGGGCTTCAAAACGTTCGCTGCGGTTGGTCGTGAAGCGTGGCCAGGCTTGCGCTCCCGGAATGATGTCGGCCAGCTCGGCAAACATCTGGCAGCCGTTGCAAACGCCCAGCCCAAAGGTGTCATCGCGTCCAAAGAAGGCTTTGAATTGCGTTGCCAGCACCTCGTTAAAGGTGATCGAGCGGGCCCAGCCTATGCCCGCACCCAGCGTGTCGCCATAGCTGAAGCCGCCGCAGGCCACCAGGCCCTTGAAGTCGGCCAGTTGTGCCCGGCCGGTTTGCAGATCCGTCATGTGTACGTCAAAGGCTTCAAAACCGGCCTGCGTGAAAGCGTAGGCCATCTCGATATGCGAATTAACGCCCTGCTCTCGCAGCACGGCCACTTTGGGTTTGGAGAGGTTTAGGTACGGGGCCGGGGAGCCCTCACCCCTGCCCTCTCCCAGGGGGAGAGGGAGTAAATCGGGGAGAAAGACATGCAGGCCCGGGTCAAGCGGGTCGCCCACGCTGGCGTGCTCTGCATCAGCGCCTTGCGGGTTGTCACGCTGCTGGCAAATCTTCCAGCTGACTGAATCCCAGACCTGATGCAGGTCTTGTAGTTTGGCCTTGAACACCGCTTTGGTGTCGCGCCACACTTGCACCTCGCCCTTGCCGACATCTAACGCCGCGTGCTCTGGGCGGGTCTTACCGATAAAGTGGCTGAACTTTGACAGGCCATACTCGCGCAGCGTTTGCATAACCTCGTTGCGCACGGAGGTAAGCACCTGAATCACAGCCCCGAGCTCTTCATTGAACAGCGCTTTCAAGGTCAGCTCATCGCGCCGCGCACCAACCTGTGATGCCCAGTTCTTGCTGTCGCCAGTGTCCATGCGGCTGTCGCTGATGCCGTCGCCCTCGACCAGCAACATGTCGATGTTGAGCGACACGCCGACGTTGCCGGCAAACGCCATTTCGCACACACAAGCAAACAAGCCACCGTCACTACGGTCGTGATACGCCAGGATTTGCCCCTGTGTACGCAAAGCATTAATGGCGTTGACAAGATTGACCAGGTCTTTCGGGTCATCCAGATCGGGGACCGCACCGCCCTCAAGCTCTAGACTTTGCGCCAGGATGGAAGCGCCCATGCGCATCTGGCCTTTACCGAGGTCAATCAGAATCAACGTGGTGTCGGCTTCTTCAGCATTGAGCTGGGGCGTCAACGTGCCGCGCACGTCCGCCAGGGTGGCGAAGGTGCTGACAATCAGCGACACCGGCGAGGTCACCTTTTTGTTCTCGTCGCCGTCATTCCAGACGGTGCGCATGGACAGCGAATCCTTGCCGACGGGAATCGACACGCCGAGCGCCGGGCACAATTCCATGCCCACCGCCTTGACGGCCTCGTACAGCGCGGCGTCCTGCCCTGGCTCGCCGCAGGCGGCCATCCAGTTGGCCGACAGCTTGACGCGCGGCAGTTCAATCGGTGCGGCCAGCAGATTGGTGATGGCTTCGGCGACGGCCATACGACCAGAGGCTGCGGCGTTGACAACTGCGAGCGGCGTACGCTCGCCCATGCTCATGGCCTCGCCGGCAAAGCCCTGATAGTCGGCCAGCGTGACGGCACAGTCTGCAACCGGCACCTGCCAGGGACCAACCATCTGATCGCGGTGCGTGAGGCCGCCCACGGTGCGGTCGCCAATGGTGATTAAAAATCGTTTGGAAGCAACCGCCGGGTGACCAAGAACAGCTATTGCACTTTTTTGCAGGTCAACGCCTGTCAGGTCAATCGGTTTGACAGCGCGGGTCAGACTTTTTACGTCGCGGTGCATTTTGGGTGGCTTGCCCAGCAGGACATTCATAGGCATGTCTACTGGCGGTGCGGCACCTTCATCCGACAACACCAGTTGCCGCTCTTCCGACGCCACGCCAATCACCGCAAACGGGCAACGCTCACGCTCACAGAAAGCCTTGAACTGTGCCAGCGATTCGGGCGCAATCGCCATCACGTAACGCTCCTGGCTTTCGTTGCTCCAGATTTCCTTGGCTGACAGGCCGCTTTCTTCAAGCTGCACGGCACGCAGGTCAAACCTTGCCCCTCGCCCTGCATCGTTGACCAGTTCAGGGAAAGCATTCGACAAGCCGCCTGCGCCAACATCGTGGATCGCCAGAATCGGATTCGCCGCTCCAAGTTGCGCACACTGGTTGATGACCTCTTGCGCGCGCCGCTCAATTTCAGGATTGCCGCGTTGCACTGAATCGAAATCCAGACTGGCAGCGTTGCTACCCGAAGCCATTGAACTGGCAGCGCTGCCACCCATGCCAATACGCATACCGGGGCCACCCAGTTGGATCAGCAGGCTACCCGAGGGGAACAATATCTTTTTTGTCAGCCCTGCGTCAATCGTGCCCAGGCCACCAGCAATCATGATGGGCTTGTGATAACCCCAGCGCTGGCCATTGACCGTTTGTTCGTATTCGCGAAAGTAGCCGTTCAGGTTCGGACGGCCGAATTCGTTGTTGAAGGCTGCGCCACCCAGTGGGCCTTCGATCATGATTTGCAGCGGACTGGCGATATGCTCGGGTTTGCCGTAGTGACCATCAAACAACCTGGACACCGTAAAACCTGTCAGGCCAGCTTTCGGTTTGGAGCCACGCCCGGTAGCACCTTCGTCACGGATCTCGCCACCCGCACCAGTAGACGCACCGGGGAACGGCGAGATAGCGGTTGGGTGGTTGTGGGTCTCGACTTTCATCAGCACATGCGTTAAAACAGCGTCTGTGGCGCTATATTTTTGGTAGCTTCTAACACCCGTATTGCCCGTATTTAAAGGACATTTTGTCGATTTAGCAGTGAAAATTTGCCTTTTTGAGCCTTCCATGATCGATGCGTTGTCAGAATAGGCCACCACTGTGTGTTGCGGGTTGAGCTTTTCGGTGTTGCGGATCATTGCGAACAGGGACTTGTCCTGCAGAGCACCATCAATCGTGAAGTCGGCATTGAAAATCTTGTGGCGGCAGTGTTCGCTGTTGGCCTGAGCAAACATCATCAGCTCAACGTCGGTCGGATTCCGCTGGAGTTGCTCGTTTTGCGTAAAAGCGTTGACCAGATAGTCAATTTCGTCAGCTGCCAGCGCCAGGCCAAACTCGGTGTTAGCAGCTTCAAGAGCGGCCTTGCCGCCGGTCAGAACGTCAATCATCAGCAGCGCTGCAGCTGGTAGCTCGGTAAAAAGCTTAGCCGCCTCAGTGCGAGTGGGCATCACGCTTTCAGTCATGCGGTCATGCAACAAAGCCGCTACCTGCCGGGTCTGGCTCTCGGTCAAAACGGCTTTACCAAGCAATTGCGATTTGAAGGTGATTTGATATTCGGTGATGCGCTCTATGCGTTTGATTCTCAAGCCGCCAAAACCGCAATTGTGGGCGATGTCTGTGGCCTTGGAGGCCCACGGCGATAGCGTGCCAAAGCGCGGCGTAACGACAAACAGCGGGCCAGGGACTGCACTGGCCGCTGGTGCCGGGAACGGCTCGCCATAGGTCAGCAAAGCCGCCAAGCGGGTTTTCTCAAGCTCGCTGGGCGGCACGTCAGTAGCCACCAGATGCACAAAGCGCGCATGAATCCCCGATATTGTCTCGTTAATGGCTTGCAGGCGGGGAAGAAGTTGCTGGGCGCGGAAGTCGCTCAGGGCATTGATACCGTCAGGCTCGCCCTCAAAAGTCGAAAGAATCAGGGTCACGATGGCATTGGCTTTGTAGTTTTGCGGTGGACTCAACACCTGATTTTATCTGCGGGAGACCAGACCCCCCCAATCCCTCGGCGCTTGGACCTCAGGAAAAATGCAGACCGCCGATGCGCAGCCAGGGCAGCAGCAGCGCGCCGGTGTCCAGCCGCTCGCGGCTCACGCCGAGAACATCCTTCAACATCTGCGCGATATTGCCGGCAATCATCACTTCGGACAGCGCCGGTCCGAGCACGCCGTCCTGCACGCTGAAGCTGTTTTTGATGACACCCGAGAAGTCGCCATTGGGCGCCGGGTTGCCCATCGACAAGCGCCCCACAACGGCGCCGCGCGGCATGGCCGCCAGCAATTGCGCGCGCGCCGTCTCGCCCGCGACCAGCTCCCAGCCCGCTGCAGCCACCGGCACATGCGCTAGGCCGGTCTTGCGGCTGGCGTACAGGCTGGGCGTCAGGCTTAAGAGCCGGCCTTCGTGCAGCACCTCCAGCGCCGGTGTTGTAAAGGCGTCCGGCGAGATCGCCGCCACGCCGGGCGCATCGAAACGGCTGCGCAGGCTCAACAGCGGCGAGGCAATCATCTGCCCCAGCTGATGGCGGTACAGCGAGCTGCCCGAGATCAACTGCATATCGCTGAGCTGGCCCTGCAGCCAGTTCAAGAGATCGCTTACCGCATCCGGTGTCAGTAGCACCTCGCCGACAAACTTGCCGGCAATCGGCTGGGGGTGGATTTGCCGCGAGGTGTCGCGCAGCATCTCGCCGATGCCGAAAAAGTCGGCCGCCGGCATGGCGCGCAAATCATGCGTATTGCCACCCGCGTAGTTGAACGAGCTTGACTGCTTGCCTTCGCGCGCGGTGCCAAAAGCGCTCAGTGAATACCAGCCCAGCTGGCAACTCAGATCGCTGCCCGCGCTGGTCAAGGTATGGCTTTGCGCCAGGGTGTAGGAGGCAAAACCCTCGTCCAGCATCATCAGCGGCGTCTCGCGTTCGCGAAACGCCAGCAGCTCGGCCATCTTGTCGGCCAGCAAGCCCGCTTCGCCTTGCTGCGGCCCCTGCACGATGCGCGCCTGCTGGCCGTCGGACACCGCGTTGGCCGGGTCTTGCGGCGCGCCGCTGGCATCGGCAAACAGCGCGCTAATACGCTCGCGCAAGCCCTCCGCGCTGAAGTCGCTCAGCTCGGTGCTGGCCTTGCGCCCGTCTATCAGTCCCAGCAGTGCGATTTTTTGCGTCTCGGTGCTGCGCAGCAAGCTGGCATGGTTATGCGCCACGTTCAGCTCCTCCATCCGGCTGCTTGAGGCACTCACCTGGGCCTGCTCGAAGCCCTGGGCGCGCATTAGCGCCAAGGCCTGCTCGGCGGCGTCTTGCAGTCGTTTCATCGCTTGAACTTGTTGCTCCATCACTCGCCTCCCAGATGGGCGCGGGCGCGCAGCGCGGGCCCGCCCATGGACACCACCATGGGCTGCTTCTTGCCGCAATAGCCCGAGCAGTTCCAGTGCATATCGTCGGACACCGCGTCCACGCTTTGCAGCACCTTGATGGCCGAGCCCGACAAGGTGGTGTCGCGCACCGCGCGCCCGAGCTTGCCGCCGCGTATCTCGTAGGCCAGGCTGATGCCAAACATGAATTCGGTGGTCGAGTCGGCCTGGCCGTTCGAGGTCTTCATCAGGAAGTAACCGTCTTCAACGCCGGCAATCATGTCGTCGAGCTTGTCCTTGCCTGGCAGGATGGCGGTATTGCGCATGCGCACCAGGGGTTCGTCGTTCGGGTTGTAGGCACGCGCGCTGCCGGTGGGCACCAGCCCAAGCTGTGCGGCGGTCTCGCGGCTGTTCATGAACTCGGTGAGTATGCCGTCCTGGATCAGCACCGCGTCGCGCGCGGCCACGCCCTCGTCGTCCACATAGACCGGAATCATCACCTCTTCGCCCTGAAAGCTGTGCGCGAAATCGACCATGCTGACCAGCTCGCTGGCGACGCGCTGGCCCACTAGATCGCGTGTCACCGAGCCGCCCAGCACCAGGTCGGCTTCGCAGGGGTGGCCCATCGCCTCATGCGCCAGCATGCCGGCCAGCTCTGGGGCCATCACCATCGTATGCAGGCCGCCGCGCGCCGGCACGGCCTCACGCTTGGCCATCAAGTGCTCGTACAGGCGCTCAAGCTGAGGCGCCAGGTGTTCCAGCGACAGGTCCAGATCGGCCAGACTGCCCTTGCAAGACATCATCAGCGGCAGCTCGACCGGTGCGCCCTGTGTATCTTCGGCGATGAAAAAGATGTAGCACAGCGCACGCTGAATGCTGCTCAGCGATTGCCCGCCCAGGCTGGTGCTCAGGCGCTTGCTGTGCGCCTCGTCGTGGATCAGAATCTTGGTCGATTTCAGGCCCGCAAAGCGCTTCGCGCACCAGGCATGCAGCTCGGCCATGCGCTCCACGCATTGCTTGGGCGTGAGCGCGGCGCGGCCCGCATAGACATGCTCGCCGCAGTAACTGCCGCCCGGCAAATCCAAGCTGCGCTTAGGCCCGAAACGCGCCATCGCCAGCGCATTGCTGCGCGCCTTGTTGCTGACCTGCTCGGCCCCGTTGGGCGCCGAGGCAAAGCCCCAATAGCCGTCTTGATAGACGCGGGCGCTGACACCGCCCTCGGCCGTGCGCGAGTTGAGCGTCAGGCTGCCGTCAATCATCAGCATACGCGTCTTGCGCAGCTCATGCTGGCGCAGTTCGGAATAGGCAAGGCCGGTCGGCGCTTGCGCATTGTTCATGTCCATTTTTCTTTTACCTTCCCGTTGGTGGCCCGCTTCAGGCCTATTTGAACCTTGCCTATCCGGTTCATTGCCAATCATACTTTCTGATGATTCCATTGTCCACGGTAGCGCATTTCATAGGTAGCAGCACCCGACTAGCAGAAGAGGTTTTTCCGTGGCGGCTGAAGAGTTTTTGGGGTCAGAGCCCAAATTCGCCGAGCCTACGGCTCGCCCGGAGGGCGCGGTGCGATGCACCGCAGCGAAATTGGTGTCTGACCCCAAAAACTCACTCGCGCAACGGGCAGGCTACAGTGGGATAATTAGGGCATGAGTATTACCTACAAAGATGCAGCAGGCGTGGAGGGGATGCGGGTCGCAGGCCGCCTGGCTTCCGAGCTGCTGGACTACCTGACTCCTTTTGCAAAACCCGGTGTCACGACCAATGAGATTGATCGCCTGGCACACGACTACATGACGCAGGTGCAACACACCATCCCGGCCACGCTGGGTTACCAGCCGCCGGGCTATGTGCCCTACCCCAAGTCGCTCTGCACGTCCCTGAACCATGTGGTCTGCCACGGCATTCCGAATGACAAGCCGCTTAAAAAAGGCGACATCATGAACATCGATGTGACAGTCATCACCAAGGACGGCTGGCACGGTGACAACAGCCGCATGTTCATGGTCGGCGAGGTATCGATTGCCGCCAAACGGCTTTGCCACATCACCTACGAGGCCATGTGGCACGGCATCATGCGCGTGAAACCCGGTGTGCGGCTGGGCGACATTGGTTTTGCGATCCAGCAGTTCACTGAACGGCAAGGTTTTTCAATCGTGCGAGAGTTTTGTGGCCACGGCATAGGCAACAAGTTTCACGAAGAGCCGCAAGTGCTGCACTATGGCCGCCCTGGCACTCTTGTAGAGCTTAAGCCGGGCATGACCTTCACGATTGAGCCGATGATCAACGCTGGCAAGCGCGACATCAAGGATGGTCCCGAAAAAGACGGTTGGACCATCGTGACGCGTGACCATTCGCTGTCGGCGCAGTGGGAGCACACGATACTGGTAACAGACACCGGCTATGAGGTACTGACGGTCTCAAAAAACAGCCCACCCATTCCAGCCTTCGTTCCACAGCATCAAGTGCTGCAGGCCGAACCCATCGGTGCCTGATTCATCGACCTCAGGGCATCACATGACCGATCTGGCGCAGGTACGGGAGCGCTATCGGACTGGCAAAACTGCGCTTTTCGAATCATTGGCAGCCAGCGGTTCATCTACCCGCGGCATTCGCAAAGTGTTGCAAAAATTGACGCGACACACCGATGCCACCTTGCAATTGCTGTGGGAGATAGCCGGTTTCCCGCTAGATGCCTGCCTGGTCGCAGCAGGCGGGTTTGGCCGGGGCGAGCTGTTTCCCAATTCCGACGTGGACGTGCTGTTGCTGCTGCCAGACAACTCCAGGGCCGAGGCTGACCCGGCACTGATAGCCAAAATCGAGAGCTTCATCAGCAATTGCTGGGACAGCGGTCTGGAGATCGCCTCCAGCGTGCGTACGGTGGCCGATTGCGTCGAAGAAGCTTCCAAGGATGTCACGGTGCAAACCTCCCTGCTGGAGGCGCGCCTAGTTGCCGGCCACAAGAAAAACTTTGTACACCTGACCAAGCAGCTTGCTTCGGTACTCGATCCAGAAGCGTTCTTTGTTGCCAAAACCCTGGAGCTACAGCAACGCCACAACAAATTTGAAAACACGCCCTATTCGCTGGAGCCGAACTGCAAGGAGTCACCGGGCGGCCTGCGCGACCTGCAGGTCATCCTGTGGGTTGCCAAGGCTGCCGGGCTTGCCAAATCCTGGGACGAGCTGGCCAAGAGCGGCCTGGCAACGGCATTCGAGGTGCGGCAAATCAAGGCCAATGAGGCCCTTTTATGCCTGATACGCGCCCGCCTGCATATCATCTCTGGCCGCCGCGAAGACCGGCTGGTGTTTGACCTGCAAACGGCGGTTGCTGAGTCTTTCGGCTATTCAGCAGAGGCAGAAGGCAACAAGCTTCCGCGCCGTGCCAGCGAAGCACTGATGCGACGTTACTACTGGGCCGCCAAGGCAGTGACCCAGCTCAATCAGATACTGCTGCTCAACATCGAGGAAAGGCTCAATCCGAGCCACTATCCGCCGCGTCCCATCAATGAGCGATTTTCCGACAAGGCCGGCATGCTTGAGGTTGCCAGCGACGATTTGTATGAGCGTGAACCGCACGCCATTCTTGAAACTTTCCTGCTCTATGAGACCACCATAGGCATCAAAGGTCTGTCTGCACGTACCCTTCGAGCCTTGTACAACGCTCGTGGGGTCATGAACGGCAAGTTTCGCTGTGACCTCGCCAACAGGGATATGTTCAGGCGCATCCTGCAGCAGCCGGAGGGCATCACCCACGCCATGCGTCTGATGAACCAGACCTCTGTTTTGGGGCGTTACCTGTGGGTGTTCCGAAAAATCGTCGGACAAATGCAACACGACCTGTTTCATGTCTACACGGTGGATCAGCACATCCTGATGGTGATGCGCAACGTGCGGCGCTTTTTCATAGCCGAACATGCGCATGAATACCCGGCCTGTTCGCAGTTGGCTGCCGGCTGGGACAAGCCCTGGATACTGTACGTTGCAGCCCTTTTTCACGACATTGCAAAAGGGCGTGGCGGCGATCATTCAGAGCTGGGCTGCAAGGACGTGCGGGTATTTTGTCGTCAGCACGGCATTGCCCTTGAAGACGCAAAGCTGGCGGAGTTCCTGGTCGGCGAGCACCTGAGCATGAGCCGGACTGCCCAGAAAGAAGACCTGAGCGATCCGCAGGTGATTGCCGCATTTGCCAGGCGGGTGGGCAACGAGCGCTACCTCACCGCCCTCTATTTGCTGACGGTAGCCGACATACGCGGTACCAGTCCCAAGGTCTGGAATGCCTGGAAGGGCAAGCTGCTGGAAGACCTTTACCGCTACACCTTGCGCGTGCTGGGCGGCAGGGTGCCAGATGCTGATGCGGAAATAGAGGCCCGCAAGCGCGAGGCATTGATTACCCTGGCCTTGCACGCCGAGCCGTTTGAAGGCCACAAGGCCTTGTGGGACACGCTCGACGTGAGCTACTTCATGCGTCACGACGCGTCCGACATTGCCTGGCACGCAAGGCAGTTGTCGCGCCACGTCGGCAAAGCCAAAGCGATTGTGCGGGCGCGCCTTTCATCTGCTGGCGAAGGCATGCAGGTACTGGTCTACACGTCTGATGTGCCGGATCTTTTTGCGCGTATCTGCGGTTACTTCGACCAGGCAGGTTTCAGCATTCTCGATGCCAAGGTACACACCACCAAAAACGGCTACGCGCTTGACACCTTTCAGGTGGTCAGCCCTGACCTGGGTGAGCATTTCCGCGAGCTGGCTGCCATGGTTGAGGCCGAACTGGATCGCACCATTCAAGAGCAAGGCCCGCTTCCCGCACCCGGCAAGAGCCGCATGTCGCGCCGCGTCAAAAGCTTTCCGATTGCGCCTCGCGTAGATTTGCGACCTGATGAAAAAGCCCAGCACTGGCTGCTCAGCGTCTCGGCCAGCGACCGCGTGGGCCTGCTCTATTCGATTGCCCTTGTTCTGGCGCGCCATCGCATCAACCTGCAGCTTGCCAAAATCACGACCCTGGGCGAGCGCGTGGAAGATACCTTCTTGATCGACGGGCCGGAGCTACAGCAGAACAAGGCGCAAATCGCCATTGAGACCGAACTGCTGGAAGTACTCGCGGCCTGAGGGGATCTAGCCGGCGAGATCCCGGCGTTTGCCAGGTTTTCCTGCAACTTGTAAGTGTTACATGGCTCGATTCCATCGTCCTGTCTATTTAAAAAATTTATTGATATAAATCAATTAGTTATTACGATTTATTAAAGTTACACATTAAAATATTTGGCGACATTTTTATTGCCAATATTCGGTAGACAAGGCACTGATGGTCGCAATGCCGTCAGGGGAGTCAGTCAGCTTTCGGCCGCTGCAAGCGGGATGCACACCCGACGACCGAAACCGCTGGGTGACAAAACTCTCGTCTATCCGAAGAAAGTGTCCAACGTCGGAAATTGGTCGCCGCCCCGAATGCAATCCCACAAGTAAATGGCGAAACCGGGATCGCCAGTCCAGAGGGAATACCTCATCATCCCGTGGATGGCCAGGGCCTGTTCGGTTTGTGCTATGCCATGCATGGCGAAGGCCCTCGCACGCCCCAGCCATTTCCCATCATCGAAGCGGCGGTACAACTTGAGGAAGGCGTAGCCATTGCCTCCTGTGCCGTGGCACAGGTTCGAGCCTTTTCGCAACGGTCCCGCCACCCATGTCGTTTCGGCCGCGGCGACAAGCAGGTAGTCCAGTGAGTCGTCGGGAAAGTCCGCCAGACAGATCACAAAGCCAGGTGCCCCGTGGCAAAACTGCACGAGCTTTGGCCCTCCGCGGGGGCTCGAGAGCCTCGCGCGCCAGTTGACTAGCTCGCCCTCCCGCTCAGCGGTGCGCTGGACGGTGTTGGCAATGCAATCACGCCATGCTTTCCATTCGTCCACGGCGAGCAGGTGCCGCCCCCGAATCAGGGGCAATGCGGTCGCGACGAAGCCGTGAACCGCGTCAAGGTAGGTGGACTTTTCCCCATACATGTCCTGGGTCCAGTAGTGGCAGCCCTCGTCGGCAGACCATTCCAACT
>JBCKMZ010000041.1:0-18196 GCA_038902975.1 Polaromonas sp. | reverse complement strand
CGTTTGAGCTTGCGGAGGTGCTGCGTTTGAGCCTGCCTATCATTTGCATCCGTTGCATAGCGTTGCAGCTCCAGTTGCATCAGCCAGTCATGTATCTCAGTGATCCGGTTGCCGGGTTCAGCCGGGTATTTCAGTCGTATTTTCCCAGCCAGTTGGCGTGGTGATGTGGCGGGCGTGCTTTCAATGCCTGCCTTGGTTAAGCGCTTGCGCGCACGCGCCAATAAACGCAGCCATGGGTCGTGTTGGGTTCTGTCCCAGAGCGTCCAGGCTGCACCTATAAGGCTTGCCAGTACGATGATACCGATGAGTACATAGCTCAGATCTTGCCAGCTGGGAGATTCGAAGCCGATGTTTTTGAGCAGGTCGAGTTGCTTGCCCTGGGTGTAATTGAGCACGTGCTGGTTCCAGGCGTTGTTGACGGCTTCCCAGGTTGCGCGTACTTGTGCGGTGAAGCCGGGGCTCAGATTACTCAGGATTTGGGCTACGACCCCTTGGGGCGCGGTCAGGCGCTGGAAAGCCCCAATACGCCCAGGTGCTACGGCTGATGTGGGATCTATACGCACCCAGCCACGGCCTTCATGCCAAACTTCTGTCCAGGCATGGGCATCGCTTTGCCGCACCACCCAAAAGCCGCCTACCGAGTTGAACTCAGCACCTTGGTAGCCCGTGACGATGCGCGCAGGCACATCGAGCGCACGCATCAAAATCACAAAGCTTGAGGCGATGTGTTCGCAAAAGCCTTCTTTGCGATCAAACCAGAACTCGTCCGCCGTGTGCTGACCAAACACACCTGGCTCCAGCGTGTAGGTATAGCCGCCGGTGCGCAGCCGCTCCATCACCACCTGTGCCAGCTCTGCGCTGCCTGCCTTCGCATAGCGCGGGTCGCGGCGTATCTGGGCGGCCAATGCCAGCGTGCGTGGATTAAAGCCAGCTGGTAGCTCGACAAATTCACGTAGCCCCGGCACGGCTTGGAGCGGGCCATGGCGAAAGATTGGGTAGCTTTGCGCCCTGTAGCGAAGCAGGTCTGTGATGGGGCGATTGACCTGCCACTGAAGGTCGTTTTGCATGACCGACTCAAAGCCCAGTAAAGAAGGACTTTGGCCAGCCGCCTCCAGCACAAAAAGCCAGGGCTGATTGGTCGGCTCGAGCGTGACTTCGTAAGCTATCGGAGCACCCGAAAGCATCAGGTTTGACGGCAATCCGTAACGGGATGACAACCGGGCCGTTGGTGGCCGCCATGTACGCCCATCAAAGTCGGTCAACACCGGCCCACGAAAGTACAGGTCTTGCTGCGTGGGTACTGGCCCTTCAAACTTGATGCGCATCGCCACGCTGTCATCCAGCGCCAGTTTGGCGATGCTGCCGACCTGCATATTGGAGCTAAGGCCGCTGCGGCCCGTCATCGCGTCACTGGGTATGCCCCACAGGGGAGTCAACCGGGGGAACAATAAAAACAATACCAACATGATGGGCGCACCAAACAGGGCCATCCAGCCTGCGATTTTGGCCGCTTCCATCAGCGGCGGTTTGCCCACCGGCATGTGGGCATTGACCAGTACCGTCAACAAACCCAGCAGGCCGAGCAGCATGCTAAAGGCTGTCAAGAGCGACTGCGAATAAAAGAAGTTGCTCAACAGGCAGAAAAAGCCGAGAAAAAACACCACGAATGCGTCGCGCTTTGCGCGCAGCTCTAGCGTTTTGAGCGTGAGCAGCAGCACCAGCAGGGTCACGCCGGCATCCCGGCCCAGCAGCGTTTTGTGCGTGAACAGCGTGCCGCCAATCGCCAGCGCCAAAAGACCCAGCAGCCACCAGCGGCCCGGCAGTGGTTTGCCTTGCAACGCAAGCGCGCCGCGCCACAGCAGAACGCTTGCCGCAAGCGCACTGCACCACATCGGCAGATTGGGAACCTGGGGCAACAACACCCAGGCAATCACCAGCAGTAAAAACAGCGTGTCGCGGCTGTCGCGCGGCAAACTTTGCAAGCGCGCTGATAGCTGTTTCAACACAGGGCCAGTGCCTCCAGGCATTGGCGCTTGTGTGCTTCACCAGTGGCAGGCTTGATCTCAAGCGCACTCAAACGTAAGCCGTAATCAAGGCCCAGCTTGTCAGCCTGCAAGACCCAGGCGCACAGGCGTGAGAGTTTTTGTTCTTTGCCACCCGCGCCAGCTTGCGTAAAGTCCAGCCACAGCTCATGGCGCTGGGCTTGTTGGGTGTCGCGTACCACCAAACCGTTGCCAGCTTCATCGGCCTTGGCGGTTTTCTTCCAGACCACCAGCTTGAGCGGGTCGCCACGCCGGTAGCCGCGCACGCCATCAAACTCGCCAGTGTTTTGTGCCCGAGCGGCATGGGCTGCGCCGCCTGAGCGCGGCTCACCCGCTGGCAGCGGCGGCGCATTGGCCTCTGGCCTCGGGTAAACCAGCATTTGCGCCGCAGGCCGCCAGACCGTCCAGACGCGAAAGGTACCGAGCGGAAAGCGCGTTTCGGCCGTCAGCGTAGGCAGGCGGTGCAAGCCGCGTTGGCGCGGCGTAAAGGCCACTTGCACGGTGCTGCTGCTTTGCGCCGCAACATCTGTCCAGGCCCAATGCGTTTGTTTGTCTTGTGAATTGAGAACACTCAGGCCGATAGCGTAGCGGGTAGAGCGCCTGTCGTTGGTAATTTTTACATCGATAGTGGCTGCAGCGCCCGCATAATGAGCGCGGGGTGCTATTAAATTAAAGCTAAGTCCGCGCAGCGTGCCGTGGCACACATGCATACCGACCAACGCGCTGCCAGCCAGCAAAAAAGTCAGCAGATAGCCCAGGTTGAGCTGGTAGTTGATAGAGGCGACCAGCAGGGTCAGCAAGGTAAGGCCCAGCATGAGGCCAGGGCGGGTGGGCAGGATGTAGACGCTGCGTTGGGTCAGGGTAATGTGGTCGCTAAGAGGCAGACGGTTTTCAAACCATGTTTGAAACTGTTTCCTCAAAAAAGACGGTTTCATGGCAGCGGCACAGCATCCAGCATGGCCCGCACCTGTTCGCGCGCACCACGGCCTGCGTCGCTGACGGGTATCAGGCGATGCGCGGCGGTCTGCGGCAGCACGGCTGCAATGTCATCGGGTGCTACGTAGTCGCGGCCGTTCATAAAAGCCTGCGCCCGGGCCGCGCGCATGACGGCAATGCCTGCCCTGGGGCTCAGGCCCTGCAAAAACCAGCGGCCCGAGCGGGTAGCAGCTATCAGGTCTTGCAGGTAGTTCAGCAGTGGTTCGGCGGCATGTACCTGGCTGACCTGTTGTTGCAGCTCCAGCAGTTCATGTGCAGACAGCACGGCCTTGAGATTTTCAACCATGACGCGACGGTCACTGCCCTTGAGCAGCTCGCGCTCTGCTGCGCGGTCGGGGTAGCCGAGTGAGATGCGCATGTGAAAGCGGTCCATCTGTGATTCTGGCAGGGCGTAGGTGCCCAACTGGTCGTGCGGGTTTTGCGTGGCGATGACGAAAAACGGCACTGGCAATGGGCGGGTTGCACCTTCAACGGTGACCTGCTTTTCTTCCATGGCCTCCAGCAACGCGCTTTGGGTCTTGGGGCTGGCGCGGTTGATCTCGTCGGCCAGCAGCACCTGGGCAAATATCGGGCCGGGGTGAAAAACAAAACTTTCTTTTTGCCGTTCGTAAATCGACACGCCAGACAAATCACTGGGCATCAGGTCAGCCGTGAACTGCACACGTGAGAAGTGCAGGCCAAAAGAGCGCGACAGCGCGTGGGCGAGTGTGGTTTTACCGACACCCGGCACGTCTTCAATCAGCAAATGCCCCCCGGCCAGAAGGCAGGCCACGCAGTCTTGCACCTGTGCGGGCTTGCCCACAATGACCGTGTTAAGCTGATTTAAAAGTGCTTGGAGTTTTTCTTTGACCTGCATTTGAATTTTTTTCGAAAAAAATCCGCTACGGTTTAGATAGCGGACTTTCCAATGCTGACTTGGTGCCGGAGAGATGAATCGAACACCCGACCTTCTCATTACGAATGAGCTGCTCTACCGACTGAGCTACACCGGCTTATCCTGAAATACTGCCCTTAATTATAACTTGGCATGGTAGCCGGTCACGCGCACGACGCATCAATGCTGGTGCCCCCACAACACAAAGGCATCCCTGCCTTCTACCGCCAGGGTCACTTTGGCACCGACCGGCAACAGCACTTTCGTCGCCACATGACCAACCGGCAACCCCGTTAGCACCCTAGCCTTGACTTGGCTTTGCAGCCTGCTGGCTACCGTCGCCAGGCCAAAGCCGCTGTCATACCCTGGCACCAGTTTGTAGTTGCTGAACTGGCCAAAAATGATCGCCTTTTGCTGGGCCAGCACCCCGGCATGCAACAAATGGGTCAACATCCGCTCGACCCGATACGGGTGCTCACCAACATCTTCAATAAACAATATGCCACCCTTGATTTGAGGCAGGTAAGGCGTTCCGATCAACGCTGTCAAAACCGCTAGGTTGCCACCCCAAAGCTGCGCATTTTTGAGCATAAAAACGTCTGTAGCACCCTGTTTACGCGCGTGACCAGCTACTGAGTCACTAGCAGATAACGCACTGGCCTTGGGCAATTGCCAGCCAGTGCCCTCGCCTTGCCCGGTGATGAGGTCGTCAAAGCAGGCTTGCATGATGTCGTCAGGCGCAGCTTCTGTACCAAAGTCTTCGCCGAGTGCGGGCCCCGCCCAGCTGACTGCGCCAGTTTTGGCTAGCAAGGCCAGTTGCAAGGCAGTGAAATCGCTCAAGCCCACGAACCGGGTACCCGTGTGAGCAGCTTTGGCCAGCGCCTGGTAGTTGATGGCGGGCAAAATACGCGTCAAGCCGTAACCGCCACGTGAAATAAGCGCCACGTCAGCGCCACTGGCAGCTGCCCGGTGGATGGCGGCCAACCGGGTGTCGTCGTCTCCGGCGAAGCGCTGGTGTTTGGCCAGGGCCGCAACGTCCACCTCAACCTCATAGCCCAGGGCGGTGAGGCGCTTCACGCCACGCTTGAAGCTGGCCTTGTCGCGCACCGCGCTGGAAGGGGAATAGATGTAGATATGTTTTTTCACGAGTGTCAGTATCCCACTGGAGCTAGGAGTTATTGGGGTCAGACACCAATTTCGCAGCGGTGCGAAGCACCGCCCCCGGAGGGCGAGCTGAAAGCTCGGCGAATTTGGGCTCTGACCCCAAAAACTCCCCACGGCGCTGCTGGAAAAAGGTTTGCAGCAATGCCGCACTTTCATCGGCCAGCACCCTGCCCTGTAATGCGGTCTGATGGTTTAACCGCGTCTCGGCAAACAGGTTGATGACAGAGCCCGCAGCTCCGGTTTTTACATTCAGCGCACCAAACACGACCCGCTTGAGCCGTGCGTTCAGCATGGCCCCGCTGCACATGGCGCAGGGCTCCAGCGTGACGTAAAGCTCGCAGTCATCGAGCCGGTAGTTGCCCAGCACCCGGGCCGCTGCACGCAAGGCATTGACCTCGGCATGGGCAGTCGGGTCATGGCCGTCAATCGGCGCGTTGCGGCCTGTGGCGATCACTTCGCCGCGCCGCACGACCACCGCACCGACGGGCACTTCACCGGCAGCAAAGGCGGCCTGGGCCTGCTCAAGCGCGAGGTGCATAAAAATTTCGTCGCTCATGGCGCTACTTCACCGAACAATTCACCCCAGGCATTGCGCGGAGAAACGATGCGCAGTTGTTCCAATGCTAGCAACCTGTCGGACTTTGGCGGCTTTTGCATCCATGACAAAACCCGCTTGTCACCGGTTACAAAATAGTCGCACTTAGCCAGCAATACAGCACGCATCAGTCGCTCGTCATTATCGTTTGCGGGTTCTGCCACATCGTCAATCAAGATCGCACTTTGCCAAACTGCATCAAATAGCTTGACCGCCTGCGTTTGGTTGGGAAATTTTCGTCCAAGTACTTCATGCGCTTCTATGCGAACAAGATGGCTTGAGGCCAGCCACCCGCGATCAGCGCACTGCACCACGATGTCTTCGCACAAGCCAGCAAACACGGTGGCCGACAACCAGACGTTGGTATCCAGAAATACCTTCATGAAACATCGTTGAGGATGTCATCTTCAGTGAGCCAGCCAGAAGCGCGGGCCAAAGGTGCCAAGATCGCCTGGCTCTGTCGCAAGGTTTCACGCAGCCGATAGGAGCGAAGCGCGTCTCTAACAATGTCGCTACGTGAGCGGCCTGTGGCGACACAAAGCGTGTCGAGCGATTGCGCTTCAATGTCGGGCAGACGCACGGTTAAGAGGTTTTGCATGCGTTTATTGTACGACGTTGTCTTACAAAATCAACCTATCTGCTTTTATAGGCGAGATGCTATTCCCACTCAATCGTCGCAGGCGGCTTGCTGCTGATATCGTAGGTCACGCGGTTGATGCCGCGCACTTCATTGATGATGCGGCCTGATACCTTCTTGAGCAGCGCGTACGGCAGCTCTGCCCAATCGGCTGTCATGAAGTCGCTGGTTTGCACGGCGCGCAGGGCCACCACGTAGTCGTAGGTGCGGCCATCGCCCATCACACCAACACTTTTGACCGGTAAAAATACCGTGAAGGCCTGGCTGGTCAAGTCGTACCAGCTTTTGCCTGTGTCGTCTTTAAAGTTGTGCAGCTCTTCAATGAAGATGGCATCGGCACGACGCAGCAGGTCGGCGTATTCTTTTTTGACTTCGCCGAGGATGCGCACGCCCAGGCCCGGGCCAGGGAACGGGTGGCGGTAGACCATAGCGTACGGCAGGCCGAGGGCCACACCGAGTTCGCGCACTTCGTCCTTGAAGAGTTCGCGCAGCGGTTCAAGAAGTTTCAGGCCAAGCTGTTCGGGCAGACCACCGACGTTGTGATGGCTTTTGATGCTGACGGCTTTTTTGTTTTGGCCACCGCCAGACTCGATTACGTCCGGGTAAATCGTGCCTTGGGCCAGCCACTTCGCGCCTTTTGAGGACGCATTGGCCGCTTTCAGTTTGGCCGCCTCTGCCTTGAAAACCTCAATGAATTCGCGGCCAATAATCTTGCGCTTGGCTTCGGGTTCACTCACGCCTGCAAGGTGGCCCAAAAACTGGTCGGCGGCATCAACGCGAACGACTGTGGCATGCAGCTTGCCAACAAACATGTCCATCACCATGTTGCCTTCATTTAGGCGAAGCAGGCCGTGATCGACGAATACGCAGGTCAGTTGGTCGCCGATGGCGCGGTGTATCAGCGCGGCTGCAACCGACGAATCAACGCCGCCCGAAAGCCCCAGAATGACCTCTTCATCACCCACCTGCTGGCGGATTTTTTCAACCGCCTCAGCGATGTAGTCGCCCATGATCCAGTCTTGCCGCGTGCCGCAGATGCCCAGCACAAAACGCTTCAGTATGGCCGCACCCTGTTTGGTGTGCGTGACTTCGGGGTGAAATTGCACGGCATAAAAGTGGCGCACTTCATCAGCCATGCCAGCAATCGGGCACGAATCGGTCGATGCCATGAGCTTGAAGCCCGGCGGCATCTCAGTCACCTTGTCGCCATGGCTCATCCAGACGTTGAGCATGCCCTGCCCTTCTGGCGTGGTGTAGTCGGCAATGTCTTTGAGCAGCGCGGTATGGCCGCGTGCCCGCACATCGGCAGAGCCAAACTCGCGCGTCAAGCCTGCTTCTACCTTGCCGCCCAGCTGCTGCGCCATGGTTTGCATACCGTAGCAAATGCCCAGCACTGGCAGGCCCAGTTCAAACACCGCTTGCGGGGCGCGATCGGTCGTGTCTTCAGTCACGCTGGCATGGCTGCCCGACAAAATGATGCCCTTCAGGTTGCCGTCCTTTGCGTAGTCACGCACCCAGTCGTCTGTCACATCGCAGGGGTGGACTTCACAAAATACATGCGCCTCACGCACGCGGCGAGCAATCAGTTGGGTGACTTGGGAGCCGAAGTCCAGGATGAGGATTTTTTGATGCGACATGGTCAAAAAGTAAAAAAGGCAGCGAAAACGCTGCCCAGATCAAGGTGCTACAGCCTAGTCAGCTCTGTAATTAGGTGCTTCTTTGGTGATCTGCACATCATGGACATGGCTTTCGCGCATGCCTGCCGAGGTAATTTCGACAAACTCCGCCTTGTTCTGCAAGTCTTCAATCGTGGCGCAGCCGCAGTAGCCCATGCTGGCACGCAGGCCACCGGCCATCTGGTAAATGATGGCGACCATCGAGCCTTTGTAGGGCACGCGGCCTTCAACGCCTTCGGGCACCAGCTTGTCGGCGTTCGGGTTGCCGGTGCTGGACTCCTGAAAGTAACGGTCGGCACTGCCCTGCTGCATGGCGCCAATGCTGCCCATGCCGCGGTAGCTTTTGTAGCTGCGGCCCTGAAACAAGATGACTTCGCCGGGCGCTTCTTCAGTGCCGGCAAACATGCCGCCCATCATCACGGTGTGGGCACCGGCGGCAATGGCCTTGGCAATGTCACCGCTGTAGCGGATGCCGCCGTCGCCGATTAACGGTACACCAGTGCCGCGCAAGGCGGTGGCCACGCTGTCAATCGCCATGATTTGCGGCACACCCACACCCGCCACGATGCGGGTGGTGCAAATGCTGCCCGGGCCTATGCCGACCTTAACGCCGTCAGCACCCGCCTCAACCAGTGCCAGAGCCGCTGCCCCGGTAGCAATATTGCCGCCTATCACGTCGATCTGCGGATAGTTCTGCTTGACCCAGCGCACGCGCTCGATCACGCCCTTGCTGTGGCCATGGGCGGTATCGACCACGATGGCATCGACACCGGCCCGCACCAGGGCCTCAACACGTTCTTCGGTGCCCTCGCCTACGCCGACGGCCGCGCCCACGCGCAAGCGGCCTGCAGAGTCGCGTGCGGCATTGGGGAAGTTGGTTTGCTTGGTGATGTCCTTGACCGTGATCAGCCCCTTGAGTTCAAAGGCATCGTTGACCACGAGCACACGTTCGAGCTTGTGCTTGTTGAGCAAGGCCTTGGCTTCGGCGGAGGAAGTGCCCTCCTTGACTGTGATCAGCTTCTCACGCGGCGTCATGATCTGGTGCGCCTTGACGTCGTAGCGGGTTTCAAAGCGCAGGTCGCGGCTGGTAACAATACCCACTACTTTGCCGCCGTCACACACCGGAAAGCCAGAGATGCCGAGCTGCTCGGACAATTCCAGTATCTGCAGCACGGTATGCTCGGGCGTGATGACCACGGGATCGCGCACCACCCCCGACTCATAGCGCTTAACCTTGGTCACATGTGCGGCCTGCTGCTGCGGTGTGAGGTTCTTGTGAACGATGCCGATGCCACCCTCCTGCGCAATGGCAATGGCCAGCCGCGCTTCAGTGACCGTATCCATTGCGGCTGAAACGAGCGGCAAATTCAGGCGAATATTGCGGGAAAACTGGGTAGAAAGCGAGGTGTCCTTGGGCAGGACCTGGGAGAACGCTGGCACCAACAATACATCGTCGAAGGTGAGCGCTTTGCCGATTAGGCGCATAGGAATAGCTCCAAAAATACGATTGTACCCGCGCCGGTCGGCGCAAACACTCCCGCTGAAAAACCTCGTATCAGTATTTTCGCCTTCAGGGCGCAGGGCGCTACACTGACAGGATGGATCTGAAAATCACACCGAAACACCTTGCCTTGGCTCTTGCTGGCTGGGCTTTCGCCTTGTCCGCAGCAGCCCAGTGGCAGTGGATAGACAAAGACGGACGCAAGGTTTACAGCGACCGCTCGCCGATGTCGGACATCAAGGACAAAGACATTCTCAAGCAGCCCGGTGGCCGGGGCCGCGTCCCTGCGAGTGCTACCGCCGTCGAAGGCGCTGAGGCCACAGCGCCTGCCGGAGCTGCGGTCGTCAATGCCACCGCCAAAGCCAATACCCCGAAAATCTCCGGCAAGGATGCCGAACTGCAAGCCAGAAAGAAAAAACTTGAAGACGAAGAGGCCGCGAAAAAGAAGGCTGACGAAGAAAAGCTAGCCCTAGGCAAGGCCGACAACTGTGAACGTGGCAAAAAAGGCCTGGCTTCCTTACAGTCCGGCGTTCGGATCACTACCGTCGATGCCAAAGGCGAGCGCCAGTTCATGGACGACAACACACGCGCCGCTGAAAGCAAACGACTGCAGTCCATCGTGGACAACGACTGCCAATAGGTCCTTGCTGGATCGCCTTGCTGGATTCAGTACCCTGCCTTGGCTCCAGGGCGAATTTTGGCGAACAAGCCAGCGCTTTTTGCACCTTGACTGTTAAAGCGTTCGCGCCGTGCAACTTTTGGATCGACCCGCAAAGTCCGGTAAATTTCCACCCGGTCGCTGTCCTGCAGCAAATGACCCGGACTGACTTTCCGGCCCCAGACACCCACCCTCAGACGGTCTGACTGAAGTTCCGGAAATTCTTCCAGAATGCGACACGCCGAAAGCGCCATAGCCACGGTCGCGCCCGAGTCAAGCTCCAGTTGCCACTCGCGCACTTGCCGGGCAGCAGGCGAGTAAACCAGGGAGATATTCAAACCCGGGGAGCTTTTCACGCCTTCAGGACTCGCCATAGACGTGCGACGCTCTTTTAACAAACGCATCGACCAGGCTGCCGGCAATCTTGCCAAACACCGGGCCCACCAGCGCCGCCAGCGCGGCGTTGTCAAAGTCGTAGCGCAGGGTGAAGTCCACCTTGCAGGCGCGCTGGCTGCCATCGCCCAGCGGGTGAAAATCCCAATGGCCATCGAGTTTTGAAAAAGGGCCATCGATCAGCTTGAGGCTGACCTTGCGGTCTTGGACGTGGGTGTTGCGCGTCGTGAAACTTTGCGCGATGCCGGCAATCGACATCCCGATCTTGGCGGTCATGCTATGGTCGTTGTCCTCGATCACCGAGGCCTGATCGCACCAGGGCAAAAACTGCGGATAGCGGGCGATATCGGTAACCAGGGCAAACATTTCGGCTGCGCTGTACCAGATAAGAACGGACTTGTGAACGGTTTTCATACAATTGAGAGTTGCGCACGATTGTATTGGTCGATGGCAACCCTACATAATTCCATTTCCAGATCGATACGAGATTAGGCGCGAAGCCGCAGACAGTGCTGTAGCACGGCAAGGCGAAGCAACAACATATCGTATTGATCTGGAAATGGAATAACACCATGGCCATCAAAGACGTACCTCCATCCAAAAAACCCGCCGCTGTGTCGTCAGGCAAATCCAAAAACAACCGGCTCACCAGCGCGTCGCCCAAAGCCGCTGCGGCTGCCGTGCGCATTGCCGACAACAAAAAGGCGATGTTCAATTACCACATTGAAGAGCGCTTTGAAGCCGGTATGGTGCTCCAAGGCTGGGAAGTCAAGTCGCTGCGCGAGGGCAAGGTGCAATTGACCGATGGCTATGTGGTCATCCGCAATGGCGAGATTTTTGTCATCGGCTGCCAGATCAATCCGCTGGGCACTGCATCAACCCATGTACGACCCGACTCTGTGCGCACCAAAAAGCTGCTGATGCACAGGGACGAAATCAAACGTCTGATGGGCAAGGTCGCGCAAAAGGGGTTTACGCTGGTGCCACTCAACATGCACTGGAAAGCCGGACGTGTGAAGCTCGAGATCGGCCTGGCCAAGGGCAAGGGCGAACACGACAAGCGCGACACCATCAAGGACCGCGAAGGCAAGCGCGAGGTGGCGCGGGCGATGAAGTCCAGAAGCCGCTGAGCCACCAAGGCGTGTTCGAAATCGTCAGCGTCTATTTCTCCATCCCATCAGTTCGTTGGCGACCAGCGCGCCTATCACCACGCCCGCGCCGATGAGCACAGCCGAACTGGGGACTTCATGGGCGCCAACCCAGGCCAGCAAAATGCCAAAAATGACCTCGAGCAAGCACAGTAGTGACATCTCGGGTGCCTTCAGTACCCGCGCGCAGATGACCGACAGCACACACGGGACCGCCAGTTGCCCCAGGCCCAGAAAAGCCAGTAAGGTGATGTCGTGGGCAGTAGCCTGAAACGGAAACGCCAGTGGCAGCGTCAGCACCACCGAGATCACAGCCCCCACCAGCACGGCAGGAACCAGATCCACGTCGTGACCCTGCGCATGCGAATGCTGAGTCACAGTCCAGTTCACGGCGCCGGCCAGTGGAACGCACAGCGTCACCAGCGTCGCCACCCAGGAGGCGTCAGCCACCTGTGCGCCGTACATGTAAGCAATGCCGCAACCCGCGATCACAATCGCAATCCAGGTGCGCAGCGGGATGCGGTGCCCTATGAAGATGCGCGCCATCAGGGCCGTGAGCAAGGGCCCGATCGCCATTGTGACCAGCACATTGGCCACGCTGGTCAAGGTCAGCGCCAGCATGAAGGCGGTGAACATCACGGACCAGCAGACCCCTGAAATCCAGAACGCCGCCGTACCCTGGCGGATCTGGTGAAAGACCTGACGCCCCTGAAAAAACGGCAGAATCACCAGCAACGACAGAGCCGTAAAGGCCGAGCGCCAGAAGGTAATCTCAAAACTGCGGGCCGACTCCAAATGGCGCGTCACGACGCCGGCGGTGGACCACATCAGCGTGATCAGGATCATCAGCAGGACGGCTCGGCTGTGCGTCAGTTTCATGGGTGTCAAAAAAGAAAAAGGCGGACCGGCATCCTTCGACAAGCTCAGGACGAACGGGAATGCTGCAAACGTGGGGGCAACGGCCGCCGCGCAGGGCCGCCCCAAGCAAGGCCAGCCCCCTCGGGGGGCAGAGAGTTACGCGAAGCGAACGAACGTGGGGGCAATCTACCTTCCAGCGCGTTTGCGCTCGCTCTCTGTCAGGTGGCGCTTGCGCAGGCGAATTGACTTGGGTGTGATTTCAACCAGCTCGTCCTCCTCAATAAATTCCACGCCGTATTCCAGCGTGCATTCGATAGGCGGGGTGATCTTGATCGTGTCTTCCTTGCCGCTGACACGGAAGTTGGTGAGCTGCTTGGTGCGCGTGGCGTTGACCACCAGATCGTTGTCACGGCTGTGGATACCGACAATCATGCCTTCATACACCGGGTCGTTGGCTCTGACGAACATCCGGCCACGGTCGTCCAGCTTGCCCAGTGCGTAGGTGAAAATTTCGCCAGCGTCCATGGAAATCAGCACGCCGTTTTTACGGCCGCCGATGTCGCCCTTGTGCGGCTCATAGCTGTCGAAAATGTTGGATATCAGGCCAGTGCCGCGCGTCAGGTTTAAAAATTCGTTGGTAAACCCGATCAGGCCGCGCGCCGGGATGCGGTACTCCAGGCGCACGCGGCCACGGCCGTCCGGCTCCATACTGCTCAACTCACCCTTGCGCTCACCCAAAGCCTGCATCACGCCGCCCTGGTGCTTATCTTCGATGTCGACAGTCACCATTTCGATGGGCTCATGGCGCACGCCGTCGACATCTTTGAATACCACGCGCGGCTTGGACACAGCCAGCTCAAAACCTTCGCGGCGCATGTTTTCCAGCAAGATGGTCAAGTGCAGTTCGCCGCGACCCATGACTTCAAAGATACCTTCTTCGCCGGTTTCCTTGACGCGCAAGGCGACGTTGTGTTGCAGTTCTTTTTGTAGGCGGTCCCAGATCTGGCGACTGGTGACGTACTTGCCTTCACGGCCGGCCAGCGGGCTAGTGTTGACGCAGAAGTTCATGGTCAGGGTCGGTTCATCGACCTTGATCATGGGCAGCGGCATCGGATGGGTCGGGTCGGTGATGGTCACGCCAATGCCGATGTCAGTCAGGCCGTTGATGAGTACGATTTCGCCGGGGCCGGCCTCATCAGTCTGCAGGCGTTCCAGGCCCTGGAAGGTCAGCACCTGGTTGACCCGACCCTTGACAGCCTTGCCATCCGGGCCTTCCATGACCACCACATCCATCATCGGCCTGATCGTGCCCTGGCTGATGCGGCCAACACCAATCCGGCCCACGAAGGTCGAAAAATCAAGTGCGGAAATCTGCAGTTGCAGCGGTGCTGCCGGGTCACCCTGCTGATGCGGCACATGCTCGAGAATGGTGTTGAACAGCGCTGACATGTCGGGGCCCCACTGTTCATTGGGTGGCCCCTCAACCAGTGATGACCAGCCGTTGATGCCAGACGCGTACACGATCGGAAAATCGAGCTGATCATCGGTGGCACCGAGCTTGTCGAACAAATCAAACGCGGCGTTGACCACCCAATCGGGCCGGGCACCGGGCTTGTCCACCTTGTTCACCACCAAAATGGGTTTGAGGCCCAGGGCCAGCGCCTTCTTGGTCACAAAACGGGTTTGCGGCATGGGGCCTTCCTGCGCGTCAATCAGCAACACCACGCCGTCGACCATCGACAGCGCGCGTTCCACTTCGCCGCCGAAGTCGGCGTGGCCGGGGGTATCGACGATGTTGATGTGCGTGCCTTCCCAGGTCACGGCGCAGTTCTTGGCCAGAATCGTGATGCCACGTTCTTTTTCGATGGCGTTGTTGTCCATCACGGTATCAACAATTTTCTCGTGCTCGGCAAAAGTGCCGGACTGGCGCAGCAACTGGTCGACCATGGTGGTCTTGCCATGATCGACGTGGGCGATGATGGCGATGTTGCGGATTTGTTTATGACTCATGGTTGGCTTTCTAAAAACTTCAAAAGGAGGGTTTTTGGGGTCAGAGTCCAAATTCATCGTGCCCTTGGCACGCCCTTCGGGTGCGATGCTATGCATCGTAATGAAATTGGCGTCTGACCCCAATAACCCTCCGGCTGCCTGCAAAATCTCCTGTATCTCGACCGGACTGAGCAGACGCTGCGGAATCAGCTCATCTGCGCATATGTGTGCAGAGCCCAAAAACGCTCGCGGCTCGGTTCCGTAGACCTGCACCAGTGACGCATCAGCGCCCCACTGGCCTCGCCTGCGCAGGCCACTTAAAAACCGCCCTGCATTCTCGGCATCCAATGTGACAGAGCGATAATTGGCCACCAGCGACTGCGCCGGCAGCAGGCGCGCTTGCCGCTCCGGCTCTGTCATGGCCTCAAGCGCAGCAAGGCTGACGCACTGGTCGGCCACAAAACCACCGGTTTCAATACGCCGCAGCGAGCCGAGGTGCGCGCCGCAGCCAATGGCCTCACCGATGTCTTCACCGAGCGTTCGAATGTAGCTGCCTTTGCTGCAGCTCACTATTATTTTGATAGCTGGTCGCGCGCGTGTATCTTGGGCTAGAGCCATTTCCAAGGCATAAATAACGATGTTTCGAGCCTCTCGCTCGACGCTTTCGCCGCGCCGGGCGTATTCGTACAGGGCCTTGCCGTCTTTTTTAAGCGCTGAGTACATGGGCGGTATTTGCGCCAACGGGCCAGTGAAGCGGGCCGTCATGGCTGCCAGCAATTCAGGCGTGATGGCGGGTACAGTCCGCGTCTCGGTGACATCGCCTTCAGCATCACCGGTACTGGTTTTTTCGCCCAGTACCAGCAGGGCCTCATAGGTCTTGTCGGCATCGAGCTGGATTTGGCTGAATTTGGTGGCCGCGCCAAAGCACAGCGGCAGCACCCCCGTCGCCAACGGGTCCAGCGTGCCGGTGTGACCAGCCTTGTCAGCGCGCAGCAGCCACTTGGCTTTCTGCAAAGCTTGGTTGCTGGAAAGGCCAAGTGGTTTGTCGAGCAGCAACACCCCATGCACAGGGCGCCTCTGCACCTTTGTGCGGAGTTGCGTCATGACCTAGTCCTCTTGAGCGCGAGACGAGACCGCCTTGGCAATCAAGGCGTTCATGTCGGCCGCACGCTCTGTGGTGCGGTCGAAGTGGAAATGCAAAGTCGGCACAGTGTGCGTCATCAGGCGTTTGAAAAGTCCGTTGCGCAGGAATCCGGCGGCCTGGTTGAGGGCTTCTTCGCAGGCCTTCGCGTCGCCGACCAAGACACTGAAATACACCTTGGCGTGGGCGTAATCGGCCGTTACCTCAACCGACTGAATCGTCACCATCCCGACCCGAGGGTCTTTCAGTTCGCGCGCGATCAGTTGCGTCAGATCACGCTGGATCTGATCGGCAACCCGGAAGCCACGATTGGGGGTGGATGATTTTTTACGCATGTTAAAAATGGGGTTTTTGGGGTCAGAGTCCAAATTCATCGTGCCTTTGGCACGCCCGCCGGGTGCGATGCTCGCATCGCAATGAAATTGGCGTCTGACCCCAATAACCCATTACGCGGTTTCCAGCGTCCTTGCCACTTCACGGATTTCAAAGAACTCCAGGATGTCGCCAACCTGGATGTCGTTGTAGCCCTTGATGTTCAAGCCGCACTCGAAGCCTTCCTTGACTTCTTTCGCATCGTCCTTAAAGCGCTTGAGTGAGTCGAGTTCGCCGGTGAAGACGACCACGTTCTCGCGCAGCAGGCGTAGGCGGGCGGCGCGGTGAACCACACCCACCGTGACCATACAGCCGGCAATCGATCCGATCTTGCTGACCTTGAACACCTGGCGGATTTCGGCATTGCCGATGATTTCTTCTTTTTTGTCCGGTGTCAGCATGCCCGACATGGCAGCCCTGAGCTCGTCTACCGCGTCATAAATGATGTTGTAGTAACGAATCTCAACGCCATTGTTCTCGGCCTGCTTGCGCGCCTGTGCATCGGCACGGGTGTTGAACCCGATCAGCACGGCTTTCGAGGCAATCGCCAGATTCACGTCGGACTCCGAAATACCACCCACACCCGAGTACACCAGTTGAACCTTGACCTCGTCGGTCGAGAGTTTGAGCAGTGACTGGGCCAGTGCTTCTTGCGATCCCTGCACGTCGGCCTTGATGATGATGGGCAGCATTTTGACCTCGCCAGCACCGATGTCGGCAAACATGTTTTCAAGTTTCGAAGCCTGCTTTTTGGCCAGCTTGGTATTGCGGAACTTGCCTGCACGGTAGGTTGCAATCTCTCTAACGCGGCGCTCATCCAACATGACGATGAAGGCATCACCGGCCTGCGGAACTTCGGACAAACCTTGAATTTCAACCGGAATCGATGGGCCTGCGGTCTTGATGGTTTTGCCGTTTTCGTCCTGCATGGCACGAACCTTGCCGAAAGTCGAACCAGCCAGCACAACGTCGCCAGCTTTCAGCGTGCCGGACTGAATCAGCACGGTGGCCACCGGGCCGCGACCTTTGTCCAGCCGGGCTTCAATCACCAGGCCCTTGGCCAGCGCATCGACCGGCGCACGCAACTCCAGCACTTCAGCCTGCAGCAGCACCTGCTCGAGCAAGGCGTCGATACCGGCGCCGGTATGGGCCGAGACGCCAACAAAGGGCACGTCGCCGCCGAACTCTTCAGGAATCACCGCTTCGGTGACCAGCTCGCCTTTGACGCGTTCCAGGTTGATGCCCGGCTTGTCGATCTTGTTGATCGCCACGACGATCGGAACACCGGCCGCCCTGGCGTGCTTGATGGCCTCCTTGGTCTGCGGCATCACGCCGTCATCGGCTGCGACCACCAGAATCACGATGTCGGTTGCCTGCGCACCACGGGCACGCATGGCGGTAAACGCTTCGTGGCCCGGGGTATCGATGAAGGTGATCATGCCGCCCGATGTTTCCACATGGTAGGCACCGATGTGCTGGGTAATGCCACCGGCTTCGCCAGACACCACCTTGGCGCGGCGAATGTAGTCCAGCAGCGAGGTCTTGCCATGGTCAACGTGACCCATGACGGTCACCACCGGTGCGCGTGGCAACGATTCAGCCTGCTGGCCTTGCACGTCATCATCGGTAAAGGCTTCTGGATCATCCAGCGCCGCAGTGACGGCGGTATGGCCCATCTCTTCGACCACGATCATCGCGGTGTCCTGATCCAGCGGCTGGTTGATGGTGGCCATCATGCCAAGTTTCATCAAATGCTTGATAACCTCACCCGACTTGATACTCATTTTGTGTGCCAGCTCGGAGACCGTGATGGTCTCTGGCACATGAACCTCAATCACCTTGAACTCGATGGGCGCTACAAAGTTTGACTCTGGGCGTGCATCGCGGCCGTTGCTGCGCTTGCCGCGCGGGCCACCCCGGAAATTGCCGCGTCCAGCTACCGGTGTAGCGCCGCGACTTGGCAAGCCTTTTTTCTTCGCCGCTTCATCTTTCCAGGTTGACGACAGGTTCTCGGACTTGACTTCTTTTTTGCCCGAACCGCCTGGGGACGTAACTGTACCTGGTGCGCTTTTGGCTGCGCCGGGCGAGCCGACTGGTTTGTGCAAAGTACCCTTGATGACTGCCTTGATGGCCGCCTTGGGGGCAACATGCG
>JBCKMZ010000040.1:0-19346 GCA_038902975.1 Polaromonas sp. | reverse complement strand
AAATTGATTTGCAGTCCAACATCGTAAACTGTCAAGCCCCTTTTAAACCACTTACAAGCCTCTTTCAGGAGACATTCTTTTGACCACCAAAAACACGCCTGCCGTTCACATCGTGGGCTGGTCTCATTCCAAGTTTGGCAAGTACGACCTGCTGGAGCCGGAAACACTGATTGCCGATGCCGTGGCGGGCGCGCTGCTCGATGCAGGGCTAACCGGTGATGACGTTGACTCGGTTGTGGTCGGCACTTTCAATGGCGGTTTTGTCGGCCAGGACTTTCCGTCGTCGCTGGCCATTAACTCGCAGCCCGGCCTGCGTTTCAAGCCCGCGCTGCGGGTTGAAAACGCCTGCGCCACCGGCTCGGCAGCCATCTACACCGGGATGCAAGCCATCCGCTCTGGTGCGGCTGACGTGGTGCTGGTGGTGGGCTATGAGCGCATGAACGGCTTGCCGACAGCCGAAGTAGGCGACGTACTGATGCAATGCGCTTACGTGAAAGAAGAAGCGTCGAGCACCGGTTTTGCAGGTGTGTTTGCAGGCATTGCGCAAAAATACTTTGACACCTATGGCGACGCCAGCGATGCGCTGGCGCACATATCGGCCAAGAACCACCACAACGCCATGGCCAACCCCTACGCACATGTGCGGCGCGACTTGGGCTTTGAGTTTTGCAATACCGTGAGCGATAAAAACCCGATCGTCGCAGGCCCCTTGCGGCGCACCGATTGCTCCTTGATTTCTGACGGCGCAGCAGCACTGGTTTTGTGCAGTGACCGCGTATTGGCACGCGGCAACTTCAAGCGCGCGGTGAAGTTTCGCGCTGCGCAGGCCGTTAGCGACTACCTGCCGGTATCGCGTCGCGACATTTTGAAGTTCGAAGGCGCGCAACACGCTTGGCAAAAGGCGTTTGCAGAAGCCGGCTGCACGCTCGATGACCTGAGCCTGGTTGAAACCCACGACTGCTTCACGATTGCCGAGTTGCTTGAAGTTGAAGCCATGGGCCTGGCTAAACCGGGCCAGGGGCCAGCCGTGGTGCGCGAGGGCCAGACGCAGCGCGGCGGGCGCTTGCCGATCAATCTTTCAGGCGGACTCAAAGCCAAGGGCCACCCGATTGGCGCAACCGGTGTGTCGCTACATGTATTGGCAGCGATGCAGGTGGTTGGCGAAGCCGGCGACATGCAGTTGCCCGGTGCGCAACTGGCCGGCGTGTTCAACATGGGCGGCGTGGCCGTAGCCAACTACGCCAGCATTCTTGAGCGCTCTGCATGATGCCTGACGTGACGGCCCTGCAAGGCATGACGGGTATGCCGCAGGGTTTGGCGCAGGTGATGAACCTGGGCCACCTGCTGACGCAAACTGCCCGCAAATACCCGGCGCGCCCGGGTCTGATTCAGGGTGACAAAATCCACACCTGGCAGCAGATCAATGCCCGTGTCGATGCGCTGGCGCAGCATTTAAAAACCCAAGGCATCAAGCCCGGTGACCGCGTGCTGGTGCAGATGACCAACGGCCTGCCGCTGTTTGAGTCTAGCTGGGCCTGCTTCAAGCTGGGTGCTGTCTGGGTGCCTGTGAACTACCGGCTGACACCGATTGAAGTAGCCTACATCGCCAGATCGAGTGGCGCGGTGTTGATGCTGACGCAGCAGGCCTTTGAGGCGCATACGCTAGCCGCGCAGGCTGAGTCGCCAGCGCTGCGTCGCGTCATTCGGTCTGATGATGCCGCGTATGAAGCGTTGCTGTCTGCTGCGCTGCCGTCGCCGTTTCTGGCGGCTGAAGTCACTGCTCAGCATCCGCTCTGGTTTTTCTTTACCTCGGGCACCACAGGGCAGCCCAAGGCCGCCGTGCTGACGCACGGGCAGATGGCGTTTGTCGTAAATAACCATTTGGCTGATTTGCTGCCAGGGCTGTGTGAGCGTGATGCCTCACTGGTGGTGGCCCCGTTGTCGCATGGCGCGGGCGTTCATGCGCTGGTCAACACGGCACGCGGCGCAGCGAGTGTTTTGTTAAAGGGCGAAAGCCTGGACTGTACGGCGGCTTTTGAGGCGATTGAAAAGCACCGCGTCAGCAATATCTTCACCGTGCCAACCATTTTGAAGCGACTGGCCGAAGACCCTGCCGCTGCGCGCTTTGACCACAGCAGCCTCAAGCATGTGATTTATGCTGGCGCACCGATCAGCCGCACCGACCAGCGCAAAGCCCTTGACGTGCTGGGCGCGGTGATCGTGCAGTACTTTGGCATGGGCGAAGTCACCGGCAGCATCACGGTGCTGCGGCCTGATGAACATCTAGAGAACGGCGGCGCATTGCTGGGTAGCTGCGGCACCGCACGCAGTGGGATGGAAGTTGCGGTGTTAGATGCGCAATGCCAAGCGCTACCAGCCGGGCAGCAGGGCGAGCTGTGTACGCGCGGCCCGGCGGTATTTGCTGGTTACTGGAACAACCCCGAGGCCAACGCAAAAGCGTTTGCCGGTGGCTGGTTTCACACCGGTGATCTTGGCGTGATGGACGAGCGCGGTTTTATCACCATCACGGGCCGCTCATCGGACATGTATATCTCGGGCGGCTCCAACGTTTACCCGCGCGAGATTGAAGAAGCCCTGCGCAGCATGCCCAGCCTGCTCGATGCGGTGGTGTTTGGCATTGCTGATGCACAGTGGGGCGAGGTCGGCGTGGCGCTGCTGGTGGCGCGTGACAGCGCCACGCCGCCGACTACTGACAGCGTGCTGGCGCACCTGCAGCCGCAGCTTGCCAAATACAAATGGCCGCGCCACATCGAGTTCTGGTCGGCACTGCCTACCAGCGCCTATGGCAAGCTGGTTAAAAAAGACATTCGCGCCGAGTACCTGCGGCGAAAAGAAGCAGAGAAGGCGTAGCCAAGCGTCACGCCGAATACAGCGACTCAAAGCCTTTAATTGCTTCAGGGCTACTATTGATCCGGCCCTGTAAAGTGTGAATTACCTAATCCGTTCGCCCTGAGCTTGTCGAAGGGTTTCCTGGTGCGAGAAAGGCTTCGACAGGCTCAGCTCCATCAAAAACGTAACTACTCAGGTCTTGCTGATTCGTAGGGTGGGCACTGCCCACGCTGGCTTCATAAATCGGGCCAAGTCGGGGATTTGGTGGGCAGTGCCCACCCTACAGGGACCTCTGTGCGAAATCGACAAATGGGTACGACGGCGGTTACGATGCTATTAACGATGTTTCAAGGAACCGCCGGATACGTTACCCGTATGTCCGGTGGTGTGGGAGGGAGGGGCCGCGAGGCTTCTTCCTATCCCGATTAGGCCGCACACCCAACACTCTCGGAGTCCCGAATGACCCAGCCAGCACCAAGCATTGACGATACTGCCCTGTGGCAGCGAAGACTCGCATCACAAGCCAACAACCGAGCGTGGCGCCTATCGGAGGCCACTTCACGCTCAACGCTTGAGAACCAGGAAATGCTTCACGCTGCACATGCAGCCATGCATCTCTGGGCCATCGTGGGGAATGAAAACAACAAGGTGCACGCGGGCCTGTTGCTTGCTCACGTGTATGCCCTACTTGGCAAAGGCACAGAAGCTGCGGCTTACCTAGCTGGGCCATTCGCCCACTTCATTACCGAGCCGAGTGCAGCGGCCTGGGAGGTTGCCATCGCGCATGCCGTGAAAGCCAATGTCTCCTCTGCACAGAGCGATACAGAAGCCCATCGAACGCACTACGCGACAGCGAAGATCCAGATTGACGCACTGCCTGATCCAGAGGACCGGGCAATTCTCTTGGCCACATTGCACGTTGTTCCAGCCCCGTCAGGTGGCCGAGGCTGAAAGTGGGGACTAACCCTCCCATCGAGGGGCGCCTTCCGGCCTGCGGCCTCCAGTCGCCGCTCATGTCAAACGTATGTGCCGTGCATGGCACGAATCCAGTCGGGTGAAAGTCCTGACACCAGGTATTCGGGCGTGGTTTTGAAACAAAACATCAATAAGGCATCAATAAGGCATTGACCTACCTCTGCCACGTTGCACAATGAAGGTGTTACCACCACACGCAGGAGACTCCCATGAGCGACGCAGGCAACTCCCCCTTCGCAAACTTCGGCAAGTTCGTGCCCGGTTTTGATTTTTTGCAAAACCTGGCCACGCAAGCTGCAGACAGTGCGGCGCAAAAAATTCCGCAGATACCCAACCTCGGCAGCTGGGTGGCCCCGACGCTCAATGTTGAAGAGCTAGACAAACGCATCCAGGAGCTCAAGGCGGTGCAGTTCTGGCTGGACCAGAACGCCACCGCGCTCAAGGCCACTATCCAGGCGCTTGAGGTGCAGAAAATGACACTGGCCACACTCAAGGGCATGAACTTCAACATGGGCGACCTTGCCAACGCCTTCAAGCTCAAGGTGGCCGAAAGTCCTCCCCCCAAGCCCCCCGTCAAAGCCAAACCCGCACAGGCTGCAGCCCCCGCTGCGGCGGGCGTGGTTGACCCGATGCAGTGGTGGGGTGCGCTGACCCAGCAGTTTCAAAACATCGCGACCGAGGCGGTGAAAGATGCCGCCAAAAAAGCCGCCATCAACAGCAGCACCAAAAACCCCGCGAGCACCGCGCAACACCGCAATTCGCCCGAAAAATGAATTTATAGAAATGCCCATGAAGCTTTTCCCCTACGGCCACGCCACCCATCCGCAATGGCAGATGGCAGCAGGCCTGGTTCTCGCGCAACTGCGTGCCCACATGGCCCTGCCCGCTTATGCGTCTTCACCGACGCTAGCGCTGCTCTACATCACTGACCACTACGCCGCATATGCGCAGGACATCCTCGACTACATGAGCGCCGAGTTGCCCGAAGTCACCGACTGGAGCGGTACCGTGGGCGTGGGCATTGCATCGAACAACGTCGAGTACTTTGATGAGCCGGCCCTCGCCGTCATGCTGTGCGAATTGCCGCACGACCAGTACCGCGTGTTTTCAGGCGTGTCGCCATTGCCGTCTGCCGCCAGTGGCCGCTTCACGGCGCATACAGCGCTGGTTCATGCCGATGCCAGCACGCCCGATGTGGCCGAGCTCATCAGCGAGATGGCCCAGCGCTGCGAGAGCGGCTATGTGTTTGGTGGCTTGGCATCAAGCCGCGCTTCGATGGTGCAGTTTGCGTTAAGTGGCCATGGCAATGTCAAGGGCCAAGGCGCGGCAAGCGGCGTGTTCAGCGGTGGGCTAAGTGGTGTGGCCTTTTCCAGATTTGCAAGCGACTCGTCCGGCGGACCTGCAGGTGGCATGGCGCTGATCTCGCGCGTCACACAAGGCTGCCAGCCGACATCCGGCAATCATCAAATCACCGCCGTTGAGGGCAATGTGGTCACCGGGCTTGACGGCATGCCGGCACTCGATTTGATGCTGGCCGACCTGAACATATCACTCGATCAACCCAAGGAGGCACTGGCCAAAGTACGCAGCACGCTGGTTGGCCTGAGCCATCCCGCAGATGCTTTGAACGATGCCATGCCCAGAGGCCGGGGCCAGTTTGGCGCCGAGGTGTTGGTGCGCCACATCATTGGCCTTGACCCCTCGCGCAAAGGGATTGCGATTGCCGACACGCCAGTCCTCGGCATGACGCTGGCCTTTTGCGAACGCAACCGCGAGGCGGCGCGTTCTGACCTGATTCGCGTCTGCGCAGAAATCCGCGAAGAGCTGGAGCCTGAAGAACTGACGCTGGAAGTCGCCAGCGCCCTGAGCACATCTGCGGCCGAGTCTGCACCACACCCCGCACGGCGCATCGCCGGTGCGATTTATGTCAGTTGCTCCGGCCGTGGCGGGCCACACTTTGGCGCGCCTAGTGCCGAGCTGCAAATTGTGCGGCGCGCTTTGGGCGATGTGCCGCTGGTGGGGTTTTTTGCCGGTGGCGAGATAGCCCGCCACAACTTGTATGGCTACACCGGGGTGTTGACGGTGTTTGCGGGGGCCAACTAATGCTTCCACCAGACGATGCGCTACGAATGTCTTTGCACAACGAAGTGCATGCCCGCCCGGTTGCGCGCGTGCGCCTACCGGCACTGATTTTTTATGTGGCAGTACTCAACCTGGGCATTACGCGCGAGCAAGAGTGCGACCATCTACGCCGACTGCCTGGACAAAGCGGACTCTTATCAGATGCGCTGGCCGATAATTTTTTACGCCTGCGGTTTAACGGTTTTAGCGTCAGGTGGGAGCGGCACACAGAGTTCACGCGCTACTCGGTGGTCCAGCCGCTACCGGCTAATGCTTTGTTGGGGGCATCTGATCCTGAGCTCTCGTCTGCTTTTGTGCTGCCACCAGGCTGGCTCCAAAGTATCCCTGGCAGTACCATCGCCGCGATTCAACTGGTGCTGGTCAGTGCAGATTTATCAGACCAACGTGCGTTGATGACGCAAGCGCAAACCTGGTTTGGCGGGCGCAGTGTTGTAGCGTCTCAAATGGGTAATGGGCATTCATGGGCAATCACTGAATTTAGGGTCGCAACCGATGGCTTTGAGCGCCTATTGGTGATTGCGCCACCGGACACCACAGAAACCCGTATAGGCCGTATTTCACAGCGCTTGCTGGAGCTAGAGACCTATCGCCTGATGGCCTTGCGCGGGCTACCAGTAGCCAAGCAGCTTGCCGGCATGCTTGCCGACGCTGAACGCGCCCTTGCCGATATCACGGCCCGGTTTGAAAACAAACAACACTCGGATCAACAGTTGCTCGACACTTTGGTGTCACTTGCAGCACGGGTAGAGCGGGCCACGTCCGAAAGTTCATATCGCTTTTCAGCTACCCGTGCCTACGACGTGCTGGTTGCCCAACGCATCCGTGAGCTGCGTGAAAAACCTATTCCTGGCACGCAAACGATGGGCGAGTTCATGCAGCGCCGACTCTCGCCTGCAATCGCAACCGTTGCAGCTACTGCGCAGCGCCTAACCTCACTTTCAGAGCGCGTTTCACACACCAGCGCCTTGCTACGTACCCGGGTAGACATCGCAACCGAGCTGCAAAATCAGCAGCTACTAGAAAAACTCACCCGTGGCCAAGAGGTTCAGCTGCGCCTACAAGCCACAGTCGAGGGCTTGTCGATAGCTGCCGTCTCCTATTACGTCATCGGCTTGCTGCTCTACGGCAGCAAAGCGCTAAAGGCTGCTGGTGTGCCGATTAACCCAGAAATAGCGGTCGGCACGGCTGTTCCGCTGGTGCTGTGGGCGGTGTGGCGCATCACGCGGCGCGTACACAACACTGTCTACAAGGTCAAAATTAAAAGCGGTATGTAACCCCGATCGACTACGACCCAATGAATTTCAGGCATGGCAGGAGGTTTGAAAATAATCACCCCTCAAACAAATTCTCATCCGTGCTGCGCGGCGTCACCCCCAGATGCCGGTAAGCGGCCAGCGTGGCAATGCGGCCGCGTGGGGTGCGCTGCAAATAGCCTTGCTGGATCAAATACGGCTCGATCACGTCTTCAATCGTGTCACGCTCTTCGCCTATGCTGGCGGCGATGTTGTCGAGGCCGACCGGGCCACCGTCGAAGCGATGAATCACGGCCTCCAGCAATTTGCGGTCCATCACGTCAAAGCCTTGCGGGTCCACGTCAAGCATGGCCAGCGCCCGGTTGGCAATGTCCAGCGTGATGACACCCGTGCCCTTGACGTCGGCGTAATCACGCACGCGGCGCAGCAGGCGATTCGCAATGCGTGGCGTGCCGCGTGAACGGCGCGCAATCTCGAAGCCGCCTTCCACGTCGGTCTGCACCTTGAGCAAGCCCGCGCTGCGTTTGACGATGCGCGCCAATTCCTCGGGCGTGTAAAACTCCAGCCGGGCGACGATGCCGAAGCGGTCGCGCAGCGGGTTCGTCAACATGCCAGCGCGGGTGGTGGCGCCGATCAGCGTGAAAGGCTGCAGATCGAGCTTGATCGAGCGCGCAGACGGGCCTTCGCCAATCATGATGTCGATCTGGTAGTCCTCCAGCGCGGGGTACAAAATTTCTTCGACCACCGGGCTCAGGCGATGGATTTCGTCGATGAAAAGTACATCGTTTTTCTCAAGATTGGTCAGCAGCGCCGCCAGGTCTTTCGGCTTTTCCAGCACCGGCCCCGAGGTCGATCGCATGTTGACACCCAGCTCATGCGCAATGATGTGGCTGAGTGTGGTCTTGCCTAGGCCGGGCGGGCCGAACAGCAAAACATGGTCCATCGCCTCGCTGCGTTTTTTGGCAGCGCCAATGAAAATTTCAAGCTGACCACGTATCTTGGTCTGGCCAACGTAGTCGTCAAACAGCTTGGGGCGCAGAGCGCGCTCAATCGCCTCTTCACGCGGCGAGTCGGGTGCTGCGGACATGACGCGTTTGGGCAGCGGTATGCCGGGGGCGAAGTCGTCGGTCTGGATGGTCATTTGGCCAATGCCTTCAAGGCCAATTTAATCCCCTCACTAACCCCAACATCTTTAGGTAAGGCCTTGAGCGCCAAAGCTGCATCACGGTCGCTATAGCCCAGCGCCACCAGCGCCTGCAAGATGTCTGACTGCGCACCGTTGGCGACGCTGACCGTTATGCCGATGTCTGCACCGAGCTTGCCTTTGAGCTCCAGCAGCAAACGCTCGGCGGTTTTTTTGCCAATGCCGGGCACCTTGATGATGCGGCCAGCCTCTTGCATGGTCACGGCCTGTGCCAGCTCTTGGACGCTCATGCCACTGAGTACGCTGAGCGCCGTGCGCGGGCCGACACCTGATATCTTGATGAGCTGGCGAAAGGCGGCGCGCTCGCTGGCGCTGCCAAAACCGTAGAGGAGTTGGGCGTCTTCGCGCACCACAAAGTGCGTCAGCAGGCTGACCTTTTCACCCAGCGCGGGCAGGTTGTAGAAGGTGCTCATGGGCACCAGTACTTCATAGCCGACACCGTTGCAGTCCAGCAGAATTTCTGGCGGGTTCTTTTCAGCCAGCAGGCCGGACAATCTTCCAATCATGGCCAAATCTTATCAGCCAGTCGAGCCGGTGCACACATTTAGGCGGACAATTGCGTTTTGCCGCTTCTTCAGAAACCCAGAGCCTTTAGGGCACTTCTAGAAATTCAGATTTTCAGGATGAAGTGCTAGGCGGACGGAACGCAGCAACCGGAACGTACTTCAGGTACGTGAGGATTGCGAGTACCGCCCAACGACGCAATTCGCCTGAAAAATGAATTTATAGAGGTGCCCTTGATTCTTCGCCATACCTTCACACCACCCAACAACACCCGCATGGGCCATTTGTGTGGTCCCGTGGACGCACACCTACGCACCATAGCAGCGGCCCTGAACGTCAAGATTGCGCATCGCTTCGAGCAGTTCAAGATTGACGGCACCAAGGTGCGCGCCAACGAGGCGCTGGAGGTGTTGCAGGCGCTGTATGAAATGGCGCAGCGGCCTATCGCGGAAGAAATCGTGCAACTCATGCTGGCGGGCGACACGGCACTCCGCAAGGCCCCAGACGGCACTACAGCGCTGTCTACCCGGCGCGCTGACCTGCGTGCCCGCAGCGTCAACCAGGGCACCTACCTGGACAACATTGCCACGCATGACATCACCTTTGGCATTGGCCCTGCGGGTACTGGCAAAACCTACCTGGCCGTGGCCTGCGCGGTCGATGCGCTGGAGCGCAGCGCAGTGCAGCGCATTGTGCTGACGCGCCCGGCGGTTGAGGCGGGTGAGCGACTGGGCTTTTTGCCGGGTGATTTGAGCCAGAAGGTTGACCCGTATTTGCGCCCTTTGTACGACGCGCTGCATGAGCTGATGGGCTTTGAGCGCGTGCAGAAAGCGTTTGAGCGCCAGCAGATTGAAATTGCACCGCTGGCCTTCATGCGCGGCCGCACGCTGAACCATGCATTCGTCATTCTGGATGAAGCGCAAAACACCACGCCCGAGCAGATGAAAATGTTTTTAACCCGCATCGGTTTTGGCAGCAAAGCCGTGGTGACAGGCGATGTGAGCCAGGTCGATTTGCCGCGCACGCAATTGAGCGGGCTGGTCGATGCCGAGCGCGTACTCAGGCGCGTGACGGGCATCGCCATCACGCGCCTGACCAGTGCCGACGTGGTGCGGCATCCGCTGGTAGCGCGCATTGTGGATGCGTATGACAAGACACCGAGCTTGCGTGACGATGCCATTGAAGTTAAGGCCGACATAGCGGTGCTGCCCGCTCGCAAGACCAGCATGAAGAGCCGTGTCAGGAGTAAAAATGGCTCTTAAAAACCTTCAGCTCTCACTACAGTTTGGCGACCTGAAAGATGCCAAGCGGCATCGTGCGGCACTGCCGCGCCACAGCGTCGCGCGCTGGATTCGCCACGCACTTGAAAGCGATGCCGAGATCACGGTGCGCATTGTGGATGCTGAAGAAGGCCAGGCACTGAACCGCGACTATCGGAAAAAAGATTACGCCACCAACGTGCTGACCTTCGATTACACACAAGTACCCATCGTCACGGCTGACCTGGTGTTGTGCGCACCCGTCATTGCCAGGGAAGCGAAAGAAAACAAAAAAACACTGCAAGCGCATTACGCTCATTTGCTGGTGCATGGCACGCTGCACGCGCAGGGCTGGGACCACGAAACCAGCGCGGCGGATGCTACAGCCATGGAGGCGCGCGAAGTGGCGATATTAGCTGGCATGGGGATTAAAAATCCGTATTTATAGGCATTTTCAAGGTAACTATTCAGATCTCTGTAGGGTGGGCATCGCCCACGCAATCCCCGACTTGGCCCCATTCATGAAGCCTGTTCATCCGCCCTCCTTGGCACCGCCACCCTTCGTTTAGGCGTAAACTTTCAATGCGCCCATTTTCGTTGTGGAGATTTTTTGATGAGTGAAACCGTTCTTACCGTTCCAGTCAGTATTTCGCGTCGGATTGAGAAATTGGCTCAGGAGGCTGGTCGCACTCCGCTCCAGGTACTCAAGTTTGTCTTGCGTGATGGCCTGGAGTACACCGAATATGCAGTGCAAGAGGCCAATGCCGGGCTCCACGAGCTGGCTGCCGGTCGCGGCGTTCCGATTGACCAAGTGAGGCAACGACGAGCAACACGCAGTACGTCGCATGCCGCATAAAGCAGATATGTGATGGAACGTTTCCCTTACATCCTTTTGCATCGCGTCAGCGCACAAAAGATCGAAATCGTCGCCATCCTGCATCAGCGACAAAAGCGGTAAAGGAAGGTCCCCAATAATTTCGATGCGCTTGGCTTTCGTCATGCCACCGCATATTTCAACGACCGCATACCGCCACAAATCTTGCAAAGAATTGGGGTCAGACTCGAATTAGCTTGCTGGTAGATATTCCAAGTTTTTAATTGGAGTCTGACCCCAATTGTTCTGCCAGAACCCGTCTGGCCTTGCTTGCAGGCCATTGGCTCATGCAAACGCAAGAGCCATGGTGAACGACTCGGGTTTGGCTTCGGATAACTCCAGACGTTCGGCCAGGATACGCAATGCAAGGGCTTCGGCCTTGGCACAGGCTTGTTCTTGTGTAGCGCCATAGGCCAATGCGCCTGGCAAGCCGCTGACTTCAGCCAGCCAGCGGCCATCGTCTTCGCGTTCTGACTCTATGCAGTAGTTCATGGCATCACCTCCGATAGGGAAAATTGTATTTTGCCAGCAAGCTGTCCGCACGCACAGCCGGAGACTAATAGGAGTCTGACCCTAATTCTTCGCCGGCCACTGACCTTACAGGAAACGCTGCGGCGCTTCACGGCGTCGGCTGGCACAACGGGTTGGGGCTCCTTTACAGTCCATACTCACCCAACACGAAACTCGCTACGAGCAGCACGATGGCGCCGGAAAACAATACGTGGATTGCGATATTAACGATATCGGGTTTGTCTCTTCGTTCCAGTCTCTTCTTTTTGCGTTCATCGTATTGTTTCTTTCTCTCTTCATCCTTCTCTTCGATGGAGATTCGCATGTCCTTGAGGTCAATTGCTTCGCTCATGATTATTTGCCAAAGATGGAGCATGCCGATAAGAATGCACAGCAATAGCATAACGATGGAAGTTGCTACCAGCGAGCGTTGAACTGTCGTGGCAGCTTGAGATGCATAGACGGGCATCAAGAAAGCGGCAATAGCGCCCGCCAGAATTGAGAGTTGTTGTACGTGGGTTCGGTAGTGCCTGATGTTTTCCGTCGTCAACTCTCGCAGTTCTCGTAAGAAGCTTTCGACTTGGTCGGATTGGGAATTGTTCATCGATCTTCCTTAAGCCCTAACGTAAAATTGAGGGGCACCGATAGGCACCCCTCTCGAATGCAGAGTTAGGTAAAACCGCCAATAAACCGGAAATAAAGGGTAGCGTCCCCTTTGTTTTTCTTTGTTTTTATTCAACGGGTGGCCTTGCTGGATTGCGCGGCGGTTTTGGGCTTCCAGTTGCGCGCGGCAGCTTGCGCGGCGTCGCGTTGCGCTGATGACAAGCGGCGCTCCGCAATATCACGGTTCTTTACCGCATCTTGATGTCCATGTGCGCTGGCCAGCAGCCACCAGAAATAAGCCGATTGTTCGTCCTTGGGAACGCCTTCTCCTTTGTAATACCTCACGCCCAGGTTGGTCTGCGCCATGGCATTCCCCTGCTCGGCGGCTTTGCGGAACCACGCCACCGCCTGCTGGTCGTCCTTGGGAACGCCTTCTCCTTTGTAATACCTCACGCCCAGGTTGAGCTGCGCGCTGGCATACCCCTGCTCGGCGGCTTTCCTGTACCACGCCACCGCCTGCTGCTCGTCCTTGGGCACGCCTTGGCCGTCCTTATACATCACGCCCAGGTTGAACTGCGCATCGGCATCCCCTTGCTCGGCGGCTTTGCGGAACCACACTGTGGCTTGCTGTTCATCCTTGAGCACGCCCTGAGCATCGCGATACCATACGCCTAGGTTGTACTGCGCCCTGGCATGCCCCTGCTCGGCGGCTTTGCGGTACCACACCACGGCTTGCTGGTGATCCTTGGGCACGCCTTGGCCCTTGGCATACATCACACCAAGGTTGTACTGCGCGCTGGCATCCCCCTGCTCAGCCAGCTTTTTAAACCCTGTAAAAGCCGTGCGGTAATCCTTGCGCTCATAGGCCGCAACCGACTGCACAAGCGTTTGCGCCTGCACCGGCACCCACGCGCCCGTGGTGAGCGCCAGCGCCAGCAACAAAGAGCGGGGCAAACTTTTCATGGATGAATTCTCCCTAGGGTACGCGAGGGATGTCGGTAGGGGTAACTATAGCTTGCGCACCGGAGACTGGCTGGGGTACACCACCAACTGCGGCACAGCACTGGCCAGTGCCAAAAAATCACGGTCATTGTGTACCAGCAAAGCGCGCTGCTCAAGGGCAATCGCGGCAATCAGGCAATCAAACGGTTTGCGAACGGTTAGCCCTTTGCGCCTAGCGGTTCGGTAGAGCTGCGCTGCGGCTTCAAATGTTTCAAGGCTGTCCAGTGGTTCCAGCATGGTTTGCTTGGAGAGCACGCGCTTGATGGCTTCGTACTGACGATCAGTGCTAGCGCCTTGCAGTACCTCCAGGTAAATCATTTGCGTTAACGCCAGCTCTTCAACATCTTGTCGCGCCTGCACGAACCGCACCGCGTCAGTGTCTGAACCACGCAACCAGTCTATCCAGACCGAGGAGTCGATCAGAATCATTTTCGAGTTTTAGAAGCCGGGGCAGTGACCTTAGTTTTGGCTTGGGGCGTGTTTTTAGGCTTGACGCTTGCACGGGTTACTGCATAGACCGCACGGGGTTCTTCAACACGGTGCTGCCCAGACTCAGCGCCCCGCGCCCAAGGCGCTTTGGGGTCATAGTCAGGCGCAATGCCGCCCATGCCAAACAGCTCACGAATAGACGGCCGCTTGGCTCTAGCAACCATTTCGCGCAGGGCGCGGTCAACCAGCTCGCGTTTGGTTTTAGCGCCTGAGAGCTTCATTGCCTCTTGGGCAATGACCTCATCAATGTCGATGTTGGTAAGCATGATGGTTTAATGTACATGGCTTGTACATTAAAGCCAAGTGCTAACTCAGCGTTACCCGCACGAACTTGCGCTTGCCGACCTGCACCACATAAATCCCGGCATCCAGTTTGAGCGCCTTGTCGCTAATCACGTTTGAGTCAACCCTTACACCGCCGCCTTCAATCAAACGGCTGGCATCGCCGCCCGAGCTGGCAAGGCCAGTCGCCTTCAACAGCGCAGCTATTCCCATGGGCGCACCGGATAAAGCGACCTCGTCAATCTCATCCGGCACGCCGCCCTTGCTGCGGTTGATGAAGTCCTGCTCCGCCGCATCTGCGGCAAGCGCTGAGTGAAACCGGGTAGTGATTTCTTTTGCCAGTGCGACCTTGGCATCTTTCGGGTTGCGCCCCGCCGCTACTTCAGCTTTGAGGGCTGCAATATCCGCTTCACTTTTAAATGACAGCAAGGTGTACCACTTCCACATCAGCACATCGGAAATGCTCAGTACCTTGGCATACATGCTGTTCGGCTCTTCTGAAATGCTGATGTAGTTGTTTTTGCTCTTGGACATTTTCTCAACGCCGTCCAAGCCCTCCAGTAACGGCATGGTCAAAATGCACTGCGGCTCTTGCCCGTATTCGACCTGCAGGTGACGCCCCATCAGCAGGTTGAACTTCTGGTCGGTGCCGCCGAGTTCCAGGTCGCTCTTGAGCGCAACCGAGTCATAGCCCTGCATCAGTGGGTATAAAAATTCATGCACACTGATGGGCGTGCCGGCCTTGAAGCGGTCGTTGAAGTCATTGCGCTCCATCATGCGGGCGACGTTGTATTTGGCCGCAAGCTGGATCAGGCCGCGCGCGCCCAGCGGGTCGCTCCACTCGCTGTTGTAACGGATCTCGGTTTTGGCCGGGTCCAGCACCAGGCTGGCCTGCCGGTAATAGGTTTCTGCGTTGATTTTGATCTGCTCTGGCGTGAGCGGCGGACGGATGGTGTTTCGCCCGGAAGGATCGCCAATCAGGCTGGTGAAGTCGCCAATCAGGAAAATGACGCTATGCCCCAAATCCTGCAACTGCCGCATTTTGTTCAGCACCACGGTGTGGCCGATATGGATGTCGGGCGCGGTCGGATCAAGCCCCAGTTTGATGCGCAGCGGCACGCCTGTAGCCTCGGCTCTGGCGAGCTTTTTGACCCACTCATCCTGGGGGATTAACTCCTCGCAGCCGCGCAATGAAACGGCCAAAGCCATCTTTACACGGTCAGTCACGGGGTAATTTGTAACAAGCGCTTGATTCATAAGGGTTTTCCACATGTCGGACTGGAGTGCTGGTTGTCGGGCTGGTGTCCAACAGATATACTGACCCCTTTCCTGCATTTTAGAGTTATTGGGGTCAGACACCAATTTCGCTGCGGTGCTTGGGTTATTGGGGTCAGACACCAATTTCGCAGCGGTGCGAAGCACCGCCCCCGGAGGGCGAGCCGTAGGCTCAGCGAATTTGGGCTCTGACCCCAAAAACCCAGCCGTAGGCTCGGCGAATTTGGGCTCTGACCCCAAAAACTCTTTTGTTGAAAGTCTGTTTTGAGCCTGATAACTGTTTTTCAAGTTTCCCCCCCGCTTGCCTTCATCGGTTGCTCAAAGCCTAAGCCGCCACCCGAAACGAGTCGCCACCAGCCTGGCAGTATTGTTGCTAGGGACAGGCGTGACGGCGTTCGGTATTGTGCCCCTGGCACCCGATGCATCCAAGCTGCCAGTCCGCGAGGTACTGCAAATCGTGCAGACCTTGCCAACGCAGGCGCAAACCGAGGCACTTGCAGACTTTCGCTTCACGCTTTTCCGTACCGAAAGCACTCGCAGCAGCGACACCTTCGATGTGCTACTCCAACGCCTGAACATCAACGATGCAGCTGCTGCCGCCTTTTTGCGCAGCGATGCCCATGCGCGCGTGGTCCTGGCTGGCCGCCCTGGGAAAAACGTCACGGCTGAAGCCAGCGACAGCCAGCAGTTGCTCAAACTCAGTATGCGCTGGCCTACAGATGACGATGCGCTGTTCAAGCGACTAGTGGTCGAGCGCACTCAGGCCGGCTGGACTTCCCGCGTGGAGACCGCGTCTTACGTTGCCACATCGCGCCTGGCCAGCGGAAACATCCAGACATCGCTGTTTGCCGCAACCGATGAAGCGCGCATTCCGGACGGCGTGGCCGTGCAGGTGGCAGAAATTTTCTCAAGCGACATTGATTTCCGGCGTGCCCTGCGCAAGGGTGACCGCTTTAACGTGGTCTATGAAACACTGGAAGCCGATGGCGAGGCACTGCGCTCCGGCCGTGTGCTGTCGGCAGAATTCGTCAACGCAGGCAAGACTTTTCAAGCCATGTGGTTCCAGCCTCCGGGCAAGGACGCAAGCGGTGCTGCCAACAAGGGCGGTTACTACACACTGGACGGCCAGAGCCTGCGCCGTGCCTACCTCAGCTCGCCAGTCGAGTTCTCGCGCATCAGCAGCGGTTTTTCAATGCGCTTTCACCCGATTCAGCAAAAATGGCGTGCGCATCTGGGCACCGACTTTGCCGCAGCTACCGGAACGCCAGCTCGTAGCGTCGGCGATGGTGTGGTTGACTTTGCAGGTAGCCAAAATGGTTATGGCAACGTCGTATTCGTCAGGCACCGCAACGGCCACGAAACGGTGTATGCGCACCTGAGCAAAATCTCGGTGCGACGCGGCCAAAGCGTCAGCCAGGGCCAGACGGTTGGTCTGGTTGGCTCTACCGGCTGGGCGACCGGCCCGCATCTGCATTTTGAGTTTCGCGTCAATGGCACACAGCAAGACCCGATGACCATTGCCAAGAAAAGCGAGACGATTCCGGTTTCGACAGCCGCATTGCCGCTGTTCAGGCAACTGGCTACAACTGTGAAAACCGAGTTGCAAGCGGCAGTGACGATGGGTCAGACGCGGACAGAGTAGCACTGTCAGAATGAGCGAGTACTACATCGGCCTGATGTCGGGCACTTCGCTTGATGGTGCCGACGGTGTGCTGGTTGATTTTTCGGGTAACGATTTACACATTCTGGCGTTTGCAACTGCACCTTTCAACGACGCTTTTCGTGCTGAACTTCTGGCGCTCAACTCCCCGACAGACAACGAACTGCATCGCGCTGCAGTCGCGGGCAATCAGATTGCAGCGGTTTACGCCAAGGTCGTCAGTGAGCTGTTACTGGCCACCAAAGACCGCAAAATTTCTGCCCCACAAATTGCAGCCATTGGTGCGCACGGCCAAACAGTTCGCCACCAGCCAACTTCGAGCGATGCACAGGGTGCAGGCTACACACTACAGCTCAACAACCCGGCTTTGCTGGCCGAGTTGACTGGCATTGATGTAGTGGCAGATTTTCGCAGCCGCGACATCGCAGCAGGCGGTCAAGGCGCACCGCTGGTAGCGGCATTCCATCAAAGCGTATTTGGCGGATCAGACCACGCTGTGGCGGTACTCAACATAGGCGGTATTTCCAACCTGAGCGTGCTGCCACCCAAGGGTGCCACTGCCGCTGCCACTACTGCCGTATTGGGCTTTGACTGCGGCCCCGGCAACGCGCTGATGGATGCCTGGTGTCAGCAACACACTGGCCAGCCCTTTGATGCAGGCGGTGCCTGGGCTGCCAGCGGCAAGCTGTTGCCCACGCTGTTGGCCCGCTTGCTGGATGAGCCCTACTTTTCCAAACCACTACCCAAGAGCACTGGCCGGGACTTGTTCAGCCTGCAATGGCTGGCCACAAAACTGGCCGCATTCTCTAATGAAGCCAGTGAACGCCCTGAAGATATCCAGAATACATTAACCGAATTCACTGCCAGCGCTTGTATTGCGGGCGTAACCCGCTATGCAAAAGATAGCAAGCAACTGATCGTCTGTGGTGGTGGTGCGTTTAACCGCTATTTGCTGGAGCGTTTACAGGCTGGCCTTGCCGATGTTCACGTCAGCACGTCGGATGCGCATGGCCTAGCCGCCATGCAGGTTGAAGCGGCTGCATTTGCATGGCTTGCGCGCCGGACTGTGCGGCGCGAGGCTGGCAACTTGCCCGGCGTTACCGGGGCCAGAGGGCTACGGGTGTTGGGGGCGATTTATCCCGCTTAGTCTTACTGTGTCATAAATTAAGTCTCTCACTAATCCAGTTGCAGTGAGGGCAATGGCCCAGGCTTCTTGCGCGTGCGACGCTCAAGCGCAGGTCCTGGGCGCGCATTTCAATTCCAAGGTAGTCGCGATGCGCGGGGTGCACGCGCAGCGCTGTGCCAGGCTGGCACCTTGACGCGCAAGCCCTGATCAGCGCCCGGTATGCTTCCACAGGTTGATCGCGAAGCAAATGAAGCCCACCCCGATCGTCACCGAGGCCAGCGCCAGCACCGGCTCGACCGACTTGTTGCCAAAGGCGAACATGGCCAAGGTAGCCATCTGGATCGGCAGCGCGATGTTGTGCAGCCAGAAATGCACTTTCGCCAGCCGGGTCTCGGCCGACGTGGGCACGGCGCGGTACCACAGGCCGAACAGGGCCATGCTGGCCCAGCCCAGCAGGTTCAGGTGCGCGTGAACGGGCTTGAGCGTGTAGTCGTGGCTGGCGGCCATCACGATGCCCAGCGTGACCCCGAGCAGGACATAAATGACGGCCAGTCGCAGAAATCGGTTTCCCATGGATAGCTCCTTGAATGAATGAAGAATAATGCGGTGCACCGCAATCGACCGCAGATTCGAATGAATTAAATCCTAGGCCTGCTGAGCATACTTGAAACCAGGGTTTCCCCGCGGTTCTGCGATCAACTGGGGCATCTGTGCATAGCCACGGATTCTTCTGAACGAGGTGAGACTCTGAGCCGGTTTCAATGCGGAACGTAACAACACCGTCGGCCAAGGAGAAGTCGATTAACCTGTGATCAACTTGCGACGGGACTTGCATCCGTAGGAGTGCGCCCATGCTGGGCGCAGCACAAAAAAACCGCCCAGACTTATGGTCTGGGCGGTTTTTTAATTTGAAAATCAGATCGAAAAATCAGGCCGAGAAGCTGGAGCCGCAGCCGCAGGTAGAAGTAGCACCAGGATTGTTCTTGATGACGAACTGCGCACCTTCCAGATCGTCTTTGTAATCAATCTCTGCCCCCACCAGGTACTGGTAGCTCATCGCATCAATCAACAGCGACACGCCGTTCTTGGTCATCGTCGTGTCGTCTTCGTTGGTGACTTCGTCAAACGTGAATCCGTAGGAGAAGCCGGAGCAGCCGCCGCCCTGAACAAAAACACGCAGTTTCAGGTCGGGATTGCCTTCTTCGGCAATTAATTCAGCGACTTTAGCCGCCGCGCTGTCGGTAAAGATAAAAGCTGCGGGCATTTCGAACTCAATGTTTTCAGCAACTGCGCTCATGGTGGACTCCAATAAACTTAAAACGATTCAGCGAGCGTTTA